>JBMFWU010000147.1:0-13625 GCA_049964955.1 Syntrophobacteraceae bacterium | reverse complement strand
CCATCTCAAAAATGGACCCTAACCACGGGGTCAAGTGTGTCTAATTGCCAGTTTGCAAAGGGGGGGAGATCCAATTATGTCCGTCGCTTACATGGAATTTCCGGATCGACACCGGTTCAGCTGCCCCTTTCTCATCGCTCCAGATCAAGCCTCATCGATTCATACTGTTCTTTGGTAATTTCTCCACTGGCATAACGCCGCTTGAGAATATCGAGCGCCGACTCGGGGGCGTTAGAGGCCCCACCCCCTCCCTTTCTGGAAATTTTGGTCCAAACAACAAAGAGTACAATACCTGCCAGGATTATGACCCAGGAAAACATCATGGAGATTCCCCCAAACCAACCGACCCCGTTCCACATCATTGAATAATCCATACCTCGCTACGATCCTCGACTACTTTCCGCCAGGGCGCTCTCCTTGAGGATAAATCGGCCCGGGCAAAACTGATAAAAGACATGCTAGCACTTTTCACCGTTTTCCGGAACAGGGTGCCCATTTCCGACGCTTGCCGGGAAACGACGATTCGTACCCTGTAATCATTCAAACTCTTCACGCAATAGCGCTTTTCGCAACACTCCGATGTCTCAGTCTCTGCGAGTCTCATTCGGATAACTCCTCATGGAAAGCAATATCGTGGCCAGAGCGAGAATAGCAAGGCAGCGGAGAAATTTGGAACCGGAGCGCTCCCAAAAGTGAAAAATCCTTTCAATAACTATTGAAAGATTTTTTCAAATTGCCGCCCATGGCCACTTTCCGCTCCCTGATTACCCGAGATCTTTGTTCGACTCGAAATTCGGGTTTGAATCGAATTGACCAGGCATGTTGCAATGCAAATCTTAGGTTCCGCACTTCTTGGGACCTTCTCAGCAGGAATAATGCAGGAAAGGCACCGGTTTTTGGCTGCCGGTCCGGCTTGGTCACCGATATTAGCCGCCGGCTAAATGTTACAGATACTGGCCTGTGGAGACAGATAATGGCAGAGCGGATAATCGATCCGGTGTGCGGCATGGAAGTGGACTCCGCCACGGCGGAGTTTCACCTGGAATCAAACGGCAAAAGATACTTCTTCTGCAGCGCCGATTGTTACCGGAAGTTTTCGGAGCACCCGGGAAAATACACCCGGGAGGGAAGCCCTCTACCGGGAGCTGCCCAAGCGGAGAATGCCCCTGTTCAAGAAGCGCAGGCGCAGTTGTCCGCCGCGCTCGAGGCCGGCGGCTACACCTGCCCGATGCATCCCGAGGTAATAAGCGATAAGCCGGGCAGTTGCCCCAAATGCGGCATGGCCCTCGAGCCGCGCATGGTCGCCGCCGAAGAGGGAGATAATCCCGAACTTCTCTCCATGACCCGAAGGTTTTGGGTCAGCCTTCTTGTAACCGTTCCCCTTTTCGTTGTGACCATGGGCGAGTATATCCCCGGAAACCCGATTTCCACCTGGATACCACCCAATGTCCGGGTTTGGGCCGAACTGGCCCTGGCTACGCCGGTGGTCCTGTGGGGAGGCTGGCCCTTTTTCGTTCGGGCGGTACGCTCGCTCATCACCATGAGCCTCAATATGTTTACCCTGATCGGCCTCGGAGTCAGCGTGGCCTATGTCTACAGCATTGTGGCCACCCTTTTCCCGCGGATATTTCCCGCTTCCTTTCGCGCCTCAAACGGCCGCGTGGACACCTATTTTGAAGCGGCCGCCGCGATCACCGTGCTTGTCCTTCTGGGCCAGGTGCTCGAACTTCGGGCGCGGAGCAGAACCGGGGCAGCTATAAAAGCCCTACTGGGTCTGGCCCCAAAGACTGCCCGCCTGATCCACGGGGACGGAACAGAAGTCGATGTGGTGCTCGAACAGGTCAAACCGGGAGACCTTCTGCGCGTTCACCCGGGGGAAAAAATCCCCGTGGACGGATCGGTCGTCGAGGGAAAGAGCAGCGTCGATGAATCGATGATAACGGGCGAACCGATGCCCGTCCCCAAAGTGCCGGGCGATCTCGTTACGGGAGCCACACTTAACGGGACAGGCTCGCTGGTGATGCGCGCCCAAAAAGTAGGCGCCGACACGTTGCTCGCCCAGATCGTCCGGATGGTCGCCGAGGCGCAGCGCAGCCGGGCGCCGATTCAAAAACTGGCCGATATCGTGGCCGCCTGGTTTGTTCCCGCCGTGGTGCTGGCCGCGGTGATTACCTTTATTATCTGGGCGCTCGCAGGCCCCACGCCCCGCCTCGCCCACGCCATCATAAACGGTGTGGCGGTCCTTATCATTGCCTGCCCGTGCGCCCTGGGCCTGGCCACTCCCATATCGATCATGGTCGCAACCGGAAAGGGAGCGACATCCGGGGTCCTTTTCAAGAACGCAGAAGCTGTCGAGATGATGCGAAAGGTAGACACCCTGGTGGTGGATAAGACCGGCACGCTCACGGAAGGAAAACCCCGGCTGGTCGCCGTAGAACCGGTCAACGGCTTTGACGAAGAAAGGCTTCTGCGGAGCGGTGCAAGCCTCGAGCGCGGAAGCGAGCATCCGCTCGCGGCAGCGATCGTGTCCGGGGCGGAATCGAGGGGTTTAAAGCTCTTTTCCGCACAAGACTTCGAATCGATTACAGGCAAGGGAGTAAGGGGTCGGGTCGAGGGTTCGCAGGTTCTCCTGGGCAACGCAAAGCTCCTGCACGATCACGGGATAGATACGACGGAGCTTCAGAACAGGGTGGACGCCATGAGGGACCAGGGCCAGACCGTCATGTTCGTCGTTCTTGACGGACAAACGGCAGGGCTTCTGGGCGTTGCCGACCCCGTAAAGGAGACGACTCCGGAGGCGATCGAAAGGCTGCATCGAGACTCCATTCGGGTCGTCATGCTCACGGGCGACAGTCGCCGTACGGCCGAGGCGGTCGCCGCAAGCCTGGGCATCGACGAGGTAATCGCCGAAGTGCTCCCCGAAGAAAAAGGCAGGAAGATACAGGAACTCCAACAGGAAGGCCTGGTCGTCGCCATGGCCGGAGACGGCATAAACGATGCCCCCGCCCTCGCGCAGGCCCACGTCGGCATAGCGATGGGGACCGGAACCGACGTCGCGATGGAAAGCGCGGGCGTAACGCTCATGAGGGGGGATCTGACCGGGATCGTGCGCGCCCGCGTGCTGAGCCGCGCAACCATGCGTAACATAAAGCAAAACCTTTTCTTTGCCTTCCTCTACAACTCCATCGGCATTCCCGTCGCAGCCGGAGTGCTCTACCCCTTTGCAGGAGTTCTCCTCAGCCCCGTGATCGCAGCCCTTGCCATGAGCTTCAGCTCCGTTTCGGTTGTGGCAAACGCTCTTCGACTGCGAAGAGTCAATCTGTAGAAGAGTTGCGCAAGAAAACGACCCGCATTACCTTGGATTTTGTCTTGAGATGCCGGTTGGCTCCAATTGGTTTCCCGGCTTCGCGACTTCGCGGCTTCGCGTGAAAAAAAGGATTCCAGTCATGCCGGAATGGCTGACCATAGTCTCCGCTTCCTCGCTTTGCCTTGCCGGTCTTTGCGCAATCGTTATCGCCGCCGATATCTTCAGCGGCCACAGGCAGAAAATGTGGATCATGGATGTGGTGTGGCCCGTTACCGCACTCTATTCGGGACCGATCGGCCTCCTCGCCTATTTCAGGATAGGGCGCCTCTCCTCCAGGAAAGCGATCCAAGAAGCAAAACGCCAACAAACACAGCCCCCCGCGAAAACAAAACCCTTCTGGCAAAAGGTCGCGCTGGCCGCGACCCACTGCGGGAGCGGCTGCACGCTGGGCGATATCTGCGCGGAATGGATACTCTTTTTCCTGCCCCTCTTTATCGCCGGCATGACGATTTTTGGCGACTGGATAGTAGACTACGTTTTCGCGTACAGCTTCGGGATCGTCTTTCAATATTTCACTATAAAACCGATGAGAAATTACTCGGTTGCACAGGGGCTCCTTGCGGCGATCAAGGCAGACACCCTGTCGCTCACTGCATGGCAAACGGGCATGTACGGCTGGATGGCCATAGCCACCTTCCTCATCTTCGGTCACGAGGTGGACAAGGGGGCTCCTGTCTTTTGGTTCATGATGCAGATAGCCATGCTGTGCGGTTTTATGACCGCTTTCCCGGTAAACTGGTGGCTCCTGAGAAAAGGGATCAAAGAGCCGATGTGATTCAGCCGGGATATTCTTACTTTTTCACCCTTAAAGGAGGAAGTCATGAAACGAAAGATGCTGTTAGGCCTTGTTGCCGTCTTGCTGCTCCTGCCCGGTCCGGTCATGGCGCAGATGAAAATGGGCGGCCAGAGCATGATGATGATGAATCCCCAGATGCAGAAGAATATGGGGATGATGTCCCACATGATGACCCAAATGAGTCAACTCATGAATAAGGGGCACATGACCGCCGACCAGAAAACGCAGATGGCGGACATGATGAGCAAAATGGCACACATGATGCGTCAGATGGGCAGTTCCCAGGGGATGCACATGACGAGTGAACACCATATGCAGCTGCAGAATATGCAAAAGCAGATGAACACAATGATGGGGCAAAAGCAGACGAAATAGAAAACCGGTTGTCCGGTGATGCGGCCGCGTTTCCCGATCCCCATCGAAGAGATACCCCCGGGGAACTCGGCATCAATCAGGCGCCCCGGCTCGCGGTTCACTCCGAGCCGGGGCGTCGACACGTGAGGAAAAGAAAACCGGACTCCCGTGCGACGCCATGATCGCAGTCTCCCCGGTGGAAACGATCTATCGCATAAAACCCGGGTCCGAGGCCCAACCCGGCGAGATATGAGGTTTTCTCCTTTTTTTCATCGCAGCCGTCGGCTGCAGCGACCGGGGAATACCATCCGATCAAAAATGATTGCGAATATCTCTCCCCCCGTAGCCTGTTTTCCGGAAAAATGATAGTATCGCCCTCACACCCGGTTTCAACCGGGTTTTTGCGGGATTTTAGGTAACCGGCTTTATCCCTTCCTGTTGGGTAGACCATCGAAACTCCGGAACTCACAGCTGGTTTGTGTTCGCTTCCTGACTGACTGACTGTTTTGATTTGCTCAACAATGCATTCATATTGGCACTCTTATTGCTTGCAATTGCCAGGGTCAAATTCGACTGAGAGGACACCACCATGAAGAAAACACGTTCGATTCTTCTCGTTATCGTGATTGCCTTGATTGCGGCGGCCGCGTTCGTGGCAGGCCAGATAAGCGAGAAAGCGGGCTGGGGCAGGCGCCAGGCTAATACAGCCGTTGTTTCCAATACCAGCGCTGCTGCCCCTAAGCCGGCGGCCAAGCGCAAAATCCTCTACTGGCGCGCTCCGATGGATCCCAATTATATTTCCAAAAAGCCGGGCAAGTCTCCCATGGGAATGGATCTTGTCCCTGTGTACGCGGATGAGGCGCCGGGGAACAAATCCGCTGCCGCTGCCCCACCCGCCGCCACAAAGCCGGAGGGGAAAGGGAAAATTCTCTATTATCGGGACCCGATGGACCCCAGCATCATTTCGAACAAACCCGGCAAAGCCCCTTGCGGGATGGACCTCGTCCCGGTTTATTCAAATGATGTCACTTCGGGCGAGGTGCGCATCAGCCCCACCGTGGTTCAGGAAATAGGGGTGACTACCACCAAAGCCGTAAAGGCACCGTTTTCCAGCACGATTCGAACGTATGGGACGAGCACGTGGGATGAAGAGTCAAAAGCGGCCGTAAACACGAAGATAAAAGGGTGGATCGAAAAGCTGGACGTAAATGTAGCCGGGCAACTGGTGCGAAAGGGAGAGCCTTTGCTGCGGATATATTCGCCGCAACTGGTAAGCGCCCAGGAGGAGTATCTGGCAGCCCTTGAAAACGCGAAAGCTCTCAAGGGAATTTCTCTCGAGGCGATGTCCTATGCCGCTGCAAAGCTCCCCGAAGCCGCCTACATGAGGCTGAAACTCTGGGATATAAGCGACCAGCAGATTGCGACGTTGCGGCGCACCGGGAAAGTAAAAAGAACACTCACCCTGTATGCGCCTTTCAGCGGCATTGTAACGCGTCTCGATGTCGTTCAGGGCGATTACGTGATGCCGGGCAAAAACCTCATGGATATCGCGAGCTTTAACCCCGTCTGGGTAAATGCCTTCGTCTATGAAGACCAGATCCCGATGGTGAAAAAAGGCATGAAGGCAACAGTAACCTTCGACACGCTGCCCGGGGAGACCTTCACGGGGAAGATCGATTACGTTTATCCGTATGTGGAGGGCAAGGCGCGAACGGCCCAGGTCCGGATTGTGCTGCCAAACCCCAAAAACCATATCCTTCCCCAGATGTACGGGACCGTTAAACTGGTAGGGGATCAAACCGATGATGCCGTGCAGATCCCTTCCAACGCCGTGATTCGCGCATCATCGACCGATAACGTGGTTTTCATCGCGATGGGGAAAGGACAGTTTGCCGGCAGGAAAGTGATTTTGGGACCGGAAGGAAACGACGGGATGGTCATGGTCAAAGCCGGTCTTAAAGCCGGAGATCAGGTAGTGACCTCTGCCCAGTTTCTTCTCGATTCGGAAAGCAGGCTTAATTCTGCCATTCAGGCCATGTTGAATCACGGAGGCGGCTCCAAATGATTTCCTCCGCAATCGACTGGTCCGTCAAAAACCGGCTGCTCGTACTGATTTTGACAGGCTTCCTGGTGGTCTCCGGCATTTGGGTGATCTACCATACCCCCTTGGACGCCATTCCGGATTTATCCGACACGCAGGTCATCATCTACACCAAGTACCCGGGACAGAGTCCGGGGGTAGTCGAAGACCAGGTCACCTATCCTCTGACAACTGCCATGCTTGCGGTTCCCGATGCGAGAGTGGTCAGGGGGTATTCATTTTTCAACTTCTCACTGGTATACATTATCTTTAAAGACGGCACCGATCTCTACTGGGCAAGGGATCGAGTACTCGAGTACCTCAACTACGTGAGCGCGCAGCTGCCACGGGGAGTGGCGCCCCAACTCGGACCGGATGCGACCGGGGTCGGCTGGGTCTACGAGTACGCCCTGGTGGACAAGACTGGAAAGTATTCTTTACAGCAATTGCGCTCCATGCAGGACTGGTACCTGCGCTATCAACTGCAGACGGTCCCCGGCATCGCCGAGGTGGCCTCTATCGGGGGATACGTAAAACAGTACCAGGTCGAAATAGACCCCAATAAACTTGCCGATTATGGGATAAGTCTCGAGCAGGTGAGAAAGGCAATCAAGGACTCCAACAGCGATGTGGGGGGAGGCCTGGTCGACAGGGCCGAAACCGAATATATGGTGCGAGGACTTGGATACATAAAGGGAGTAAATGACCTGCGCAAGGTGACCATAGGAATGTCCAAAGACGGGACTCCGGTGCTCC
Organism: Syntrophobacteraceae bacterium; assembly: GCA_049964955.1. Taxonomy (GTDB): domain Bacteria; phylum Desulfobacterota; class Syntrophobacteria; order Syntrophobacterales; family Syntrophobacteraceae; genus SbD1. Next base: position 6,272 of record JBMFWU010000147.1, on the reverse strand, counting down.
TGGGGCAGGTTGCGCACATCCACATCGGCCCGGCGTTAAGACGTGGAGTGGCCGACCTCAATGGAGAAGGAGACACGGTCGGGGGCATCGCCGTCATGCGCTACGGGGAAAACGCTCTGCAGGTCATCAAAAACTTCAAAAAGAAGCTGAACGAGTTAAAAAGAGGGCTCCCGGCCGGCGTGCAAATCGTGCCCGTTTACGACCGGTCCGCTCTTATCCAGCGTAGCATAGAATTCTTAAGGGGGAAACTCGTCGAGGAGTTGATCACCGTATCTCTTGTGTGCATCCTGTTTTTGTTCCATTTTAGGAGCGCGCTCGTGGCTATCCTCATACTGCCTCTGGGGGTCATTTCCGCTTTTATAGTAATGTATTTTCAAGGGCTCACCAGCAATATCATGAGCCTCGGCGGAATCGCCATTGCGATGGGGGCGATGGTCGATTCGGCGATCATCATGATCGAAAACGCCCATAAGAAGATGGAACACGGCTACGACAAGTCACGCCACTGGGAGATCATCGCAACCGCTTCGAAGGAAGTGGGGCCTTCCCTTTTCTGGTCGCTCCTGGTCATTACGGTCTCCTTTTTACCCATCTTTTCTCTTACGGGACAGTCGGGGCGGCTTTTCAAGCCCCTTGCCTTCACTAAGACCTATACAATGGGGGCCGCAGCCTTCCTGGCGGTCCTGCTCGCCCCCGTGCTCATGGGCTATTTTATCCGGGGCCGCATACGGCCGGACCATGAAAATCCCATCACCCGCTCTCTGATCCGGGTATACCACCCGGTATGCGAATGGGTTTTGCACCACAGGATAATAGTGCTTCTAGGGGCTCTGCTTATATTGGCAAGCGCAGTCTATCCCATGATGCATCTTGGATCGGAATTCATGCCGCCGTTAAACGAGGGCGATCTTCTGTACATGCCGACGACCCTTCCCGGCGTCTCCATCACCGAGGCCAAGGTATTGCTCGAGCAGACCGACCGGATCATCAAGACATTTCCGGAGGTAAAGTCTGTTTTCGGCAAGGCGGGCCGAGCGGATACCGCTACCGACCCGGCGCCGCTTTCCATGCTCGAAACGGTCATCCAGCTCCATCACAATCCGCGCTACTGGCCGATGGTTAAGGAGAAGCGATGGTATTCGTCCTGGGCTCCGGACTGGATGAAGAAGCCCCTTGGCTGGATTTGGCCCCGGGAACATCATCTCACGCAAGAGGAGCTGATCACTAAACTAAACGACGCCGTCCATTTTCCCGGACTGGTCAACGCCTGGACCATGCCGATCAAGACACGGATCGATATGCTGAGCACCGGGATAAAGACTCCTGTGGGGATAAAGCTGCTCGGGCCAAACCTCGAAACCTTAGGCAGGCTCGCAAAGCAGGTCGCAGCCGCGGTGCGAAGTATTCCCGGCACTCGCTCGGTCTACGCCGAACGGACCATGGGCGGATATTACATGGATTATACCATCGATCGGAGCGCCGCCGCACGATACGGACTAAACGTCCAGAATATCCAGGATGTCATTGAATCCGCCCTCGGGGGGATGGATGTAACCCAAACAGTCGAAGGGCTTGCGCGCTATCAGGTGAATGTGCGCTACATGCGCAACTACCGGGACAATCTTCCGGCCCTCGAGCAGGTGCTGATCCCGACCCCCACGGGTACGCAGGTGCCGATCTCACAGGTCGCCCATTTCAGCCTCCACCAGGGGCCGCCATCGATTAAAACCGAGAATTCGCGAAAGACCGCATGGCTTTACGTGGACCTCGACACCTCCAACATAGGAGACTATGTCGAGCGGGCCAAAAAGATAGTTAATGAAAAAGTCCATTTGCCGCCCGGCTACAATCTCCTGTGGAGCGGTCAATTCGAATACATGATGGAGGCTCGCGCAAAGCTGATGATCGCCATCCCGATGACTCTGGCGATCATTATCCTGCTGCTCTATTTCAACACCAGGTCGTTTATGAAGGCGGCCCTCGTGTTGCTGGCGGTCCCGTTTTCGCTCGTGGGCTCCTTTTGGCTGCTCTACCTGCTCAACTATAACCTTTCGGTGGCCGTGGCGGTGGGACTGATCGCCCTGGCAGGACTCGATGCCGAAACAGGCGTGGTGATGCTCCTTTACCTGGAGCTTGCCCATGAGCTGTGGGAAAAGCTCGGCCGCATGAAGACACGGGGAGATCTCATGCAGGCCATCTACCACGGGGCGGTAAAAAGAATCCGGCCCAAGATGATGACCGTGGCCGCCATCCTTGCGGGTTTGCTTCCCATTTTGCACGGAACCGGTACCGGCTCGCAGGTGATGAAGCGCATAGCGGCGCCGATGGTTGGAGGGGTCGCCACCTCGCTTCTCCTGGAACTGACCATATACCCGGTCCTTTATTACTACCTCAAACGTGGCGGCCTGGATCCCTCTCCCGAACCGACCTCCGAAGAGGAAGTATTGGAATCGGAAGCAGCTCAGGGGGTGACAGGGGAATTGGCAACCGAACCCTGATGGATGCGAATCGGGTTTAATGCGGTGAAATGGGGCTTTGAGCCGCGACCAGATTTGGTCGAGGCTCAAAGGCGGCACACAAATTTACCCTGGCCGCTCTGAATCGACACCTGAGAAAATAATGAGGGTATTCCAGGCCACGATCCGGGGAATCTGTCACTATTACTTCAGCGATCGTTTCTGCGTAGCACGCTTGCTTCGTTTGACATGTGTGTCGAGGCTGCTGAAATCGGAAATTATAACGGGCTTGCGATCAGGAAATTCGGCGATGACGCGCAGTTTGCCACCCATTGCTTCTACATAGGAACGCAGCGTTGAAAGGAGAAAATCGCTCCGCTTTTCGATTCTGGAAACTCCGTCTTGTGAAATATGCAGCGCCTCGGCTACGCGCTGTTGAGTAAGGTCATGCGCTTTGCGCAGATCACGTAAGGTCATCTCTTCTTGAATAAGACACTTCGCCCGCGCTTCGACATCCAGTTGTTGATCGAGGGGCAGGTCTTTGATTATCTCGTCCAGTGTCCTCATGTTATTTCCCTTTCTCCTGCTGCCCCAAGTGCTTATCAAATCGCTCGTCAGCCTTTGCAATCAGTGAACGGTAAAATCGCCTTTCACTTCCGCCGGACTTGTCGCCGGCCGCAAGGATGATTGATTGTCTCTGGGAGTCGAAGGCGAATGCAACCCGCCATGCGCCATCAGCAGCGTCAAAACGCAACTCCTTCATATTGGGGTGTTTAGAGTCTTTCAATGTGTCCACGTGAGGACGTCCAAGCTGCGGACCGAAGGTTTCCAGCAGTCGCGCCCTGGCAAGCAAAGCAGTTTGCACCTCGCGCGGAAGTATCAAAAACTCGGAATCGAACTCCTCATGAAAGAGTACAATCCAGCTCATAACACAATCTTAACACAATCCGGATATGTTTTCAAAGACATGTCCTTTCAAATCACCCGCACGTTTGCCACCTATTTTTCCGCCCGAGGAATGTTCCTCCCCACCAGCATCTCGAGCTTTGCCAGGCTCTGCTCCCGGTCCACGAAGGCTCGCTCGTAGGAAAGCTCGAACTGCAGAAGCACGCGGATCGAATCCGCCACGCCGGTGAAGGTTTCTTTCCCGGTCTGGTAGCTCTGGACCGATACCTGGAAGGCCTTCTTCGCCTCGGGAATGAGCGCTTTGCGGTAGAGCACGATTTTTCTGTTCGCATCCCGAAACTTGTAGAGGGCAAACTTCACATCGGCGTGAAGTGTGTTTTCCCGGTTGGCCCGCTCCCGCAAAAACGCCTCGTACCGATCGGCGGCCTCCCTTTCCTCGGCACGGTATTTACTCCACCAGATGGGAACGTTGATCGATACGGAACCGATGATCGGATCTTTTCCGCTGTCGGGAGTAGTCGGAATCATGGCGGGACCCGTATCAATTCCCATAAGACCCAGCGTAACATCGGGGTAGTAGTTCTTTTTGGCCAAAGCGATATTCCACTTTGCCCCGGCGGCTTGATAGGCTATGGCCTTGAGGTCCGGGTTGTATTCATTCAACCATTTCAAGAGCTCACCGGACGTGACTGCGACCTTTTGTTCCTTCAGTTTTTCCGGCCAGGTAAGAGGCGCGTCCGAGGCTCTGTTAAGAGCTGCATTGAGTTTGGCGGCTACCGGCTCGGCCTCGTCATTGAGGGTCTTTAGACGATCCTCTTCTTTTCCGAGTTCCACCTGTGCGCGGACAACGTCGGCGTAGGACACTATTCCCGAAGCGTAGCCCGCCCTCGCCACACTTTCCAGATACTTCATGTAGCCGAGGTTTTCCTTATTTACCGCAATGGCCCGGGCGAGGTAGTAGTATTCATAGTAGGCGTCTTTCACCTCGTAGAAGAGCTTGAGCTTTGCCGCGTCGAAGAGCGCCTTCTGCGAGCGGGCGGCCTCGGAGGCCGCATTTCCCTTGAGTTGCAGCTTTCCGAACCACGGGAAAGTCTGGGTCATGGCATACGCATAATTTTGGGGTCCCACACGGGTTTCGACCGATACGAAATAGTTGGTGAAGGTGAAGTGGGGGTCCGGGAGAGCGGTAACCTGGGGAATCTTTTCGAGCGCCGCTTTCCAGCGCAGAAAAGCCGCCTTCAACCCCGGGTTGTGGAGCGCCGCGTAGACGAGATAATCATGCAAGGTGGATTTGGCGCTCAGTTGGGGAAGCTCCCCCGACTGCCCTGCCGTGGCCGGGACTTCTTTTTCCCACAGGCATCGGTTATTCAGGAGCGCAGCTTCCTCCGGGGGGACCGTCGCACACCCCGCCGCAAAAATCGTCAGAATCCCCAAAACCACGTACGTGCAAATTTTTTTCATAGGTGCTCCATCGTTTCCAACCCGACCCTCATACCGATACGCGTTCACCACAAACCTGCTGAAGAACGCAGGGGCGCGGCCTTATCTCCCGCCCGCCCAGTCTAATCCCTACTTTTCCGACCCTTCTTTGTAAAGGCAAAAATATTCTTCTCGGGATATTTTTAAAATCGGCGAAAGCCGTTAAAATAATTGCTCGATTCCATCGTGAATGGTTCCCCACTTGCATAAACAGTTCCCGAATGTAAATTTGTGAGAAAGACGTTGGGCGTTTCATTTCAATTCATTGATCAAGGAGAAAAAATGACAAAAGTTAAGCTTGGTATGTTGGTACTGGCCCTTCTTGGTTTTCTGGCCCTTGGCTGGAGCATGCCGCAGGTTTCCTACGCCGCTTCGCAGACCAACTGCCCGGTCCTGGGCAATAAGATCGATAAAAAAGTCTATGTCGATTATCAGGGCAAACGAATTTATTTTTGCTGTGCGATGTGCAAGTCTCAATTCCTGCAAAATCCGCAAAAATACCTGGAAAAAATGAAAGCCGAAGGGGTCACCCCGGCCAAAACGCCCTAGGCTGCCGAACATTTCCGCTTCACTGGATTTGAGACAAGTCGCAGGGGCAGGCAATGGATTATTGCCTGCCCCTTTTTACAATCGGGTGAAAGTTTCTTTCAACTCCATTGAAAATTTCTTACAGTGGTGTTGAAAGTTTCTTTCAACTCTGGAGCCTGGCAGGATATGTTCCGGTCCAAAGAAAAAATTTCCCACAGATTTTTAGCCGCCTTCCTCGTCGTTGCGGTCATCCCCGTCGCAATCATGGGGCTGGGACTCTACCGCACCGCGGAAAGCTCGCTCATGGCCTCGGCCTACACTCACATCCGCACGATCGCCCGGGACCGTGCGAACACGCTGCACTCCTGGTATGAAGAAAGGCTCGGCGACATAGAGGTCCTCTCCAGGACGTCGGCAATAAGAAAACTTTGCTCCGGGCCTCCACTCCCGGATTCGGAGGGGTTGAAGACCGCGGTTACAAACGATCTTCTCGCACTCAAGCGCGGCAAGTCTTCGGCCTACGCGAGCATTCATGTGGTCGCTCTTTCCGGGAAAGTCCTTGCTTCTACCGATCCGCAAAGCGAGATGATCGTAACCGGGATGTATCTCGAAGACCTCAAGAACATGCAAGCCGCCGGCGGCCCGGTCTTGAGCCACCTGATGCAGCATTCGAACCGCGCGTGGTACATCCATCTCACCGTTCCGGTCTACGGCAGAGACGGCAGGATGGAGGGCGCGGTTTTTTCGGTCCTGGACGCCCTGGGGACGCTCGACCCGATTCTCTCCGACAAAACGGGCCTGGGGAAGACCGGGGAGGCATACCTGGTGGATAAAAGCGGGCAGATTGTCACAAGGTCCAGATTTTTAAGCCTCCGGGAAACCGCAAATCACTGGTTCAAAACG
>JBMFWU010000146.1:0-13786 GCA_049964955.1 Syntrophobacteraceae bacterium | reverse complement strand
TTCAGGTGCACCTCCGTGCTTCCGCACCAGATCACGACGCATCTTTCCACACCGTTTCGGGCTTTAAACTCTGCGATATCCTCTTTTATCTCTTCGAGCTTTCCGCGCAGTCCGGGGGCCTCCTTGACATGGGCGCCGTCCAGATTTTTTACGAACCGGCGGTCGAAAACCGCTTTCATGGGCGAAATGGAGGATAGAAAGTCCTTGACCGCATCGAGATGGTCGCGCCGTAATACTCGTGCGTACAGGGCGGCCTCGTAGCAGTTGGCTTCGTAGATATCCCAGCCGCCAAAGACGAGATCGTCGAGGCCCGCCAGAGGAACGAACTCACTGATCTTGGGGGACCTCTTCTCGAAGCGTTTCCCGAGCCTGATGGTTCCAAGTTGGGTAAGAGAGCCCACCGGTTCGGCAAGACCGCGCCGCACAAGCTCGACTCCGGCCATGAAGGTCGTGCTGACGGCCCCTCCTATGCCGGCGATAAGGATTCCCAACTTGCCTTTCGCCGGTGCGATATCCGCTCCCTTTTTCAGATTTCCCGCTTTCACCGTATTCCCCCTCCCAGAAATAAGTATTCAGAGCTTCTATCGCGCGAGCATTCCGATAGAAGCCGGATCTTCAGAATTATTCCATGTACTCGGCGATGTACGGATTGGTCTCGGCCTCATGCTTTAAGGTCGACCGGGGCCTGTCTCCGTAGTCGTGGCCCGGCCATACGACGGTATCGGGTGGAAGTTTGCGCACAAGGTCCTGAAGGGACCGGATGAGCTGTTCGTAGGAGCCTCCCGGTAGATCGGTGCGGCCGACCGCCCCGACAAACAGGGTGTCTCCGGTGAACAGGTTGCCCTCGATAAGAATGCAGCAGGCCCCGGGCGTGTGGCCGGGGGTGTGGAAGAATTTCATTTTGAGATTTCCAAACGAAAGCTCCTCGCCATCTTTTACATCCACGTCCACCACGCCCGGGTCGGCAAAGCCCATGCTGCGTGCAAACATCTTGTTTTCCGGCCTTTCAAAAAAGGAGTCGTCCTCGGCATGCATCACGACTTTTGCCCCGGTGGCCTCGCGGATGGGACGATTGCCGCACGTGTGATCGGCATGTCCGTGGGTGTTTACGATATAGCGCAGGGTTATGCCCTTTTGCCTGAGGTGCTCCAGGAGTTCCTTTTCATTTCCGGCAGGGTCGATCAGAATGCCTTCCTTTTTTTCCTCATCGTAGACCAGGTAGCAGAAGACCTGCATAAAACCTACCGGAATCTGTTCTATCTTCATGAATTCCTCCATAAGGGAAGGTAAAAAGGCTTTGTTAATATAACCGGAACAGAACCACCTGGCCAAGATGTACCAACTCGGTCAAAAAGTCAATCAGGGGGAGAGCTGGGGCGCTCCGGTTCCTTTGGCTCAGGCAGCTACCAGGAAAATATAGCAAATATGGTCATATCCGTACGGCCGGCGTGAGAGGCGCCTGACAGCAAAAGGGGGAGTTTGCACAACCTTCAGGAGAAGAGTATCATGACGGAAGCGGGAATCAGTATACCAGAAACGGGAAGCGGGAAACGGAGGGTTGGAAGTCATGAGGGTTCTCAATCTTTATTTTACGGCAACAGGGAACACGGAGAAAATCGCAAAACAGATTGAAAAGACGCTTCGCGAGCAGGGGCATGAGGTGGACAGCGTCAAGGTGGGGGCGGACACCCCCGAGCCGGATATTCTTTCCTATGAGCTCATTTTCTCCGGCTCCGGGGTCTATCACTGGCTTCCGGGAAAGCCCATGCAGACGCTTTGGGGGAAGCTTCTGGAAAGATACGTTCGGGAAGGCGAAGTAAAGCCCGCCTCCCCCCGGCGCCAGGGCAGGAAGGCTGTCGTCTATTGCTCCTACGGGGGCGTTCACACGGGGATAAACGAGGCCGTCCCTGCGGTCAAGCACATGGCGCAACTCTTCGATCACCTGGGCTATGAAGTTATCGGCGAGTGGTACTTTGTGGGCGAATACCACGGAAAGCTCCAGCCCCACTCCACCAACGGGCGGCTGGGAAATATCGTGGGAAGGCCTAATGAAGCCGACCTGCAGGAGGTGTCCGAAAAAGTGGTCGGAATTCTACGGGTGTAGGCAGTAGAGAATCTATGAAAAAGCACATCCGGCAGTTCTATGAACAGCGCTATCTGGCAGGAGGCGGCGGAGCGGGGCGGCTGGGCGGAAAACCGCTTGCAGTCGAGCTGGGCTATCCGCCCGGCCTGCTCGATTTGCTTCCGTCTGAAGTGTGGGAGGACTTTTTGCCCTGCGGGAATGTTCTTTCTCGAATCGACCCGGGAGAGGGCGACAGGGTTTTGAACCTCGGGTGCGGGGCCGGGGTGGATTCCCTGCTTTTGAAGCTTTCACCCCACGCCGCCTTTAGCGTGATCAACCTCGACAATGTCTTTCCCGTGCTGGTAACGGCTCGGAAAGCGGCTCAATCTCTGCCCTTTTCCAAGAACGCCGTCTCTCCCCCCTTTCTCAAAGACGCCGTCTCTCCCCCCTTTTCCAAAGATTCCGTCTTTCCCCCCTTTGTCAAAGGGGGGCAGGGGGGATTTGCCGTGCACGGACTCGAATTCCTGTGCGCCGACGGGGCTGCTCTTCCCTTCGCGCCCGGTTCCTTCCGGTGGATCATCCTCAATGGGGTCTTCAACCTCTTCCCGGAAAAAGCGGAACTGATCGAAGAAATGCATCGCGTGCTCACACCGGGCGGAATAGTCGCCGGCGCCGATCTATGCCGAAAGGCGGCCTTGCCCGACTATTTCGCCTCAGAGCCCGACGCCTGGGCGTGGTGCATGAACGGCGCTCTTACCCGGGAAGAGTTGATCGAGGGGTTTGAAGCCGCCGGGTTTTCGAAGCGGGAACTGGTCACCGAAACTATGGACGAATTCTTCGACAGGGCTGTTTTTGTCTTCGCCGGGACGGCCTAATCGGCCTCGTGTTCATCGACCATTTCGATGGCTCCGGCAGGGCATTCCTCGGCACAGATACCGCACCCCTTGCAGTAATCGTAGTCGATTTCGACGGGGATGGTTTTGGCCACGATCCCCTCGGGACAATACATCCAGCAAAGAAAACAGGATTTTTTGCCCGTTTTGGACGGAATGCATTTGGAGTGGTCTATGACAGGGCGCGAAGATCGCCAGTCGCCGGTTTTGCCGGCTTCGGCTTCACAGAGCCTGGATCTTGCCACCGTAAAGGGGTCGCTGTGAGCTTTGCCAAGTCCCATTTCTATCTTTCCTTTGCTCCTATCAAGTCCGTGAGACAACCGTTCCTTCGCAGGCAAGTCTAGCGCCCAGCACATTCTTCTCGCAGGCTTCTCCGTGGAAGTGTTCCCGCAGCGCTTTTTCCACACTCCCCATGGAGACGAGCCCCGTAGCCTTGGAAAAGCCACCCAGGATGGAGGTGTTGCAAAGAACGGTCCCGGAGATGATGAGGCCGGCCTCTGTGGCCCACCGTGTGGCATCGGTCACCGCAACCCGAAGCGAGGGCGGCAACGCGATCCGATCCGGGGACTTTTTGCTGTTTATAATGACCAGCCCGTCCGGCCGTATGCCCGCTGCAACGTCTACCACGCGCAAAATCGTTTCGTCCAGCACCACCACGACCGAGGGCTTCTGCACGAGCGAAAGAGTCCTTACGGGTTCGCGCGCGAGCCTGTTTGTGGCGATCACGGGAGCGCCTCTTCTTTCGGCCCCGAAAAAGGGTGCGGCCGTCACTCCCTTGTATCCGTCATAAAAGGCGGCCTGAGCCAGGATTTCCGCGGCTGTGACCGCGCCCTGACCACCCCGTCCGTGCCATCTAACCTCGATGTAATTGTTGTCCATACAACAGCGACCTCACCTTTTCCGTTGCTTGTGATTTTTGCAGCCCCGATTAATATCTTTTTAACGATTAAGAGTCAACCTTGTCATTGGGTATGGTATAAGCGGGTCTTTCGGAGGTGAAAGGTGGAGAAAAGCTATGTTGCCGAAAACCTGGCCGCTGTTCGCGGGCGCATTGCGGATGCGTGCGCGCGGGCGGGACGGGATGCTTCGGAAGTAAAGCTCGTGGGGGTGACCAAGACGGTGCCCCCGGAAAGAATCCGGGAGGCCATAGAAGCCGGCCTGGAAATCATCGGCGAAAACTATATCCAGGAGGCCAAAAGCAAGCGGGAGGCCCTTGCGGGATTGCCCGTCGCCTGGCACTTCATCGGCCACCTGCAGACAAACAAGGTAAAGACCGTCCTCGAGTGCTGTGATCTGATCCAGACCGTTGACCGCGAGAGCCTTGCAGTCGAGCTTGACCGAAGGGCCGCAGCTCTTGGCAGAAAAATACCCGTGCTCATCCAGATAAACATCGGAGAAGAGGAGACAAAAAGCGGCGCGGGCGTGGCCCAGGCGGGCACCCTCCTAAAATTTTGCCGCGGGCTCGACCGGCTCGACGTCCGGGGGCTCATGGCGCTTCCTCCCTTTTTCGACCAGCCCGAGCGGGTGCGGCCCTACTTCCGGCGCATGCGCCAACTGCTCGACACCCTTAAAGGCGACGCCCCCGGCCTCATCGAACTCTCCATGGGCATGAGCGGCGACTTCGAAGTCGCAATCGAAGAAGGGGCTACCATTGTGCGGGTCGGCACCGCCATCTTCGGGCGGCGGGCGGCCGCAGACAGATAGCCAAGCCTGGAACGTAGGTCCTCGCCAGCAAATTGCGGCCCCCCGGTAGCGGTCCCTTTGATTCTAACTCAAAATCCTCCTCCTGTTGCTATTTGGCTTTTATTCCCGAGCGGGCGGTGATAGACTGAAGTTTATTACCCTCAGGTTTATTATCTTTAGGTGCCACTGTCCGACAAATTTTTTACGCATGATGCCGACCCACATTTTTATCGTCCTGGTTATGACAGGAATGCCCATATGGAAAAGAAAAGCGGCGACGAAATCGCGGGGCCGAAAATCATTCCTCCCCACGGGGGATACCGCGATTTGAAATCCTACCAGACGGCGGAAATCATCCATGACGGAACGGTGGTGTTCTGTAATCGGTTTATCGATGTCCGCTCGCGCACCAACGACCAGATGGTCCAGGCGGCCAGGAGCGGAAAGCAGAACATCGCCGAAGGGTGCATGGCTTCCGGTACTTCCAAAAAAACGGAATTAAAACTTGTGGGGGTGGCTCGCGCGAGCCTCGAGGAACTGCTGCTTGATTTTGAGGACTACCTGAGGCAGCACGGTTTACCGCTCTGGGACAAAAACCACCCGCCGGCCAGGAAAGTCCGCGGACTGTGTTATCAACAAAATAGGTCCTATATGACCTATAGGCCCTATATCGAAGCCCCCGCCGACGCCGAATCGGCCGCAAACTCCCTCATCTGCCTGATTCACCAGGCAAACTACCTTCTCGACCAGCAATTGCGGTCCCTCGAACAGATGTTTCTCAAGGAAGGGGGCTTCACCGAAAGACTCTATAACGCGCGGCAGCAAGCGCGCGGCAACAGCAGGAAACCATAGCAGGCCATAAAGCATGCAAGATGGCCGCCCTTGAGGAAATGGTTCGGCACCAAGGGCGAAGACCGCCCGCAAGCCCAAAAAAATCCGTAGGCGTTATCAACAGAATAGGTCTTATTCGACCTATGGGTCCTATAGAAAAGCCCCCGCCCCCGCCGAATCTGCCGAAAACGCTCTAAAGCCGGCTCCCTGCCTGAAGTACCGCCGCAAAGCAAGAAATGGAGTGACGGGAGTAGAGGTGGTGGAAGATATTGGCCTTGATCCATTGGCTGGCGGTGGTAGAGTGGAATTGATATCACATCATTTACCAGCCGCAGGTTTCATACGCAGGGGGTGCGAATGGCGCTCTACGCTCATAGCAAGGAAGGAGCAGGCGAAGAGGAATGGCAGACCCTCCTGGATCACTTGATGCAGGTGGCCGAGATTTCGCGGGGATTCGCGGAGGAATTCCATGCCGGCGAGTGGGGCTATGCAGGAGGTTTGCGGCATGACCGCGGAAAGGCTACGGTCGAATACCAGCGACGGTTGTTCGGGGGGCCGAAGGTTGACCATTCGACCGCAGGTGCGCAGGAAATTGCCGGAGAACTCGAACTCGGACTCGGAAAACTTCTAGCAGCCTGTATTACGGGGCATCACGGAGGGCTTGCCGACGGCATCTCGGGAGATGACTCCTGTCTTGCGGTCAGGCTAAAGAAGAAGCTCCCCGAGCTTCTGGAAATTGTCGGCCTGCCCGGCGTGCAAGTTTCGCGCAGACTGCTTCCCCCGTTCAAACTCGCCCGTGATATGGCGGGCTTCCAGTTGGCCTTCTTTACTCGAATGATTTTTTCCTGCCTGGTCGATGCCGACTTCCTGGATACCGAGAGATTCCTGGATCCCGAAAAGGCATCCTGGCGAGAAGGGGTCCCCGGGATAACCGAACTTTGCCGCAGATTTGCAGAAAAGATCGAAAGCGATAAGCGATTTACGAATCCCGAGCCCACCCAAATCAACCTGTACAGAGGTGAAATCCTGCGGGCATGTGTGGAAAAGGCCGAGCAGCCCCCCGGGTTGTTTTCACTGACTGTCCCCACCGGAGGGGGGAAGACTATATCCTCTCTTGCTTTCGCCCTGCAGCATGCCCGCAGGCACGATCTGCGTCGAATCATCTACGTGATTCCCTTCACCAGTATTATCGAGCAAAACGCTGAGGTCTTCAGAAGCTTTCTGGGACAGGATGCCGTAGTCGAGCACCACAGCGCCTTCGATTTCGAGGAGCGTTTTGCGAACGGCTCCGAGGATCATGAGTTCGCCCGCAGATTGGAGCTGTCTTCAGAAAACTGGGACGCCCCGGTAATTGTGACGACGGGTGTGCAGTTTTTCGAATCCCTGTTTGCCTCGAAACCCTCTCGGTGTCGCAAACTCCACAATCTGGCCCGAAGCGTAATCGTCCTGGATGAGGCGCAGATGCTTCCCGTCCCCTTTCTGGCCCCTTGTGTTCAGGCGATCCAGGAACTTGCGGTAAACTACGGCGCCTCGATAGTCCTGTGCACCGCCACCCAGCCGTCTCTCCAAAAAACCGAGGATTTCAGAATGGGTCTCTACAGCCCCGTCAGGGAAATCGTTGAGGACCCGGGCCGGCTCTACGAGGCATTCAGGCGAGTCAGGATCGAGGATGCGGCGACTGTGGGGCTGCCTGAACTCACCGCTCTCATGAAAGACAATGCGCAGGTTCTCTGTATTGTAAATACCCGGCGTGAGGCAGCCGACCTCTTCGATAGAATCGCCGGCGAAGAGGGGGCATATCATCTGAGCGCGCTGATGTGCCCCGAACACCGATCCCGGAAGCTCGATGAGATCAAAGGGCGACTGAAGGATGGGAAGACCTGTCGCCTTGTCAGTACACGTTTGATCGAGGCCGGGGTCGATATCGATTTCCCCGTGGTTCTGCGGGCCATAGCCGGGATCGATTCGATTGCCCAGGCAGCCGGACGGTGCAATCGTGAAGGTAAACTCAAGGAGCCGGGCAGGGTTATCGTGTATAGACCGGAGGGCAGACGTCTTCCACTGGATTTCCGCCCCCCGGCAGAGTGCGCCGGCGAGATCATGCTCAAGCATCCCGAAGATCCGCTCTCCCTGGACGCCGTAGGCGACTATTTTCGCCTCCTTTACTGGAGATATGGGGATCAGGTTGACAGAGAGCAGGTTCTGTCTCGTTTCAATGAGGCGTACAGGGAGCTTTATTTCCCCTTCCGATCTGTCGACAGGGATTTCGAGATAATAAAGGATGCGGGGGAGCCGCTTATCATTCCTTTCGATGAAAACGCCCGTGGACTCATCCGGGCTCTAAAACACGCGAACTTCCACGGGAGGATCCTGCGGCGTTGTCAGCGCTACATCGTGCAGGTTCCCCCCTGGCACATGAAGCGACTGACCGAGGTGCATGCTGTGGAACGAATTGGTGAGTTCTACGCTGTGTTAAAGGAAGATTATCTCGACACCGTATATTCTCCTGAGGCCGGGCTTTCGTTCGGGGAGCAGACGATGCAGGAGGGGGGCTGTTACATCGTGTGAGATCGGTTTCGGTCGTTTAGAAGTGTTCCACAATTAATCCCGGAGCGGCCGGTCCGGCCGCCCGGCAGGAGGTCTGGAGAGGAGGCGCATATGGCGCATGGCGTCAAGCTAAGGGTGTGGGGTGATTATGCCTGCTACTCTCGCCCCGAACTCAAGGTTGAGAGAGGTTCCTACGACGTAATCACTCCCTCGGCGGCTCGCGGTATTCTGGAGGCCATCTACTGGAAACCCGAAATACGGTGGATTGTCGAGCGTATACGGGTTTTGAGGCCGATTCGGTTTACCAATATCCGCCGCAACGAAGTCGCGAGCAAGGTGTCGGTTGCCAACGTAAAGAGGGCCATGAAATCGGGGCGCGGCAATCTTGGCATCTTCATCGAAGAGGACCGTCAACAGCGCGCAGCGCTCATCTTGCAGGACGTGGACTATATTATCGAAGCCCGTTTCGAAGTCGTCAATTCAGGAGACCCCAACACCGGAAAGCACAAGGAAATATTCACCAGGCGGGCAAGGTCGGGGCAGTGCTTTCATCGGCCTTATCTTGGATGCCGCGAATTTCCGGCCTCTTTTTTACTCGTAGAGGGCGACCCGCCGGCTTCCCAGCTTACCGGAGAGACAGATCTCGGGTGGATGCTCCATGATATCGATTTCCAGAACGGCATGCAGCCTAGATTTTTCAGGGCCAGAATGGTGAACGGGGTCATCGACGTCCCGCCCTTTGAATCCAGGGAGGTCCGGGGATGATAATTAATTCGCTCGACGGTTACTACGATCGGCTGGTGGAATCGGGTGAGGAAGGCGTTCCTTTGCTCAGTTTCGGGAGGCAGAAGATTCATTTCTGTCTTGTGCTGGACCGGGAAGGAAATCTTGCCGCCGATCCCCAGACGCTTTGCCGGCAGGAAGGGAGCAAGCGCATCCCCAAGGATTTGATCGTGCCGGAGCCTGTGAAGAGGACTGTCGGTGTTTCGGCCAATTTTCTCTGGGACAACACCGGATACGTCCTGGGGAGCGATCCCAAGGGGAAGCCGGAACGGTTGGAGAGCGCCTTCGCGGCTTTTAAAAAGCACCAGAATGCCGTGGCGGGCCATGTCGAGGATGAAGGCATGACGGCGGTCCTGAAATTCCTTGAAAAATGGGACCCGGCCGATTCGGCGAGCCTTTCCGGCTGGGAGGAAATGGCCGGTTTGAATATCGTCTTCAGGCTGCTCGGGGAGAACCGATACATTCATGAACGCCCCGCAGTGAGGGATGCCTGGATTCAGTATTGCAACCAAAAAGATGGCGCTCCCAGAGGCACGTGTCTTGTTACCGGTATGGACGGACCTGTAGCCAGGCTTCATCCCCCCATAAAAAATGTAGTCGGGGCTCAGTCATCGGGCGCCGCCCTTGTCTCGTTCAACCTCGACGCGTTTAAGTCCTACGGAAAGGATCAGAACCTGAACGCTCCCATTGGGGAAAAGGTGGCATTCTCCTACACCACCGCGCTCAATTGGCTCCTTCGCAGTGAGAGCCGCCAGAAGATCCGGATCGGAGATACCACCATTGTGTTCTGGGCAGAGCGCAGGACTGAGGTGGAGGACATATTTGCAGAGCTGCTCGCCCCTCAGTCGGAGGGCGAGGCGCAGGAAGCTCAGGACTCCGGGGCTGTCCGGCGGGTTCACGTGATTCTGCAGGCAGCGCGTGATGGACGTGTTCACGAGGCGGTGGAGCAGCCCGAATCCGCCTTTTACGTGCTCGGGCTGTCTCCCAATGCTTCCAGGCTTTCCGTTCGATTCTGGCTGGCAAGCACGGTCGAGGAGATCGTTAGCCGGGTCTTCCTTCACCTGGACCAGATTCAGATCGTTCAAGGTTTCCACACTGAGCCCGAATTTCTGCACCCCCCGATATGGCGGCTCCTCCGGGAGACTGCTCCCCTCGGTAAAAGCGAAGATATCTCCCCGTTGCTGGCGGGGGCTTTTGCGAGAGCCGTGCTTTCCGGTCAGGCGTATCCGCCCAGCCTTCTTGCGGCCTTGATTGTGCGAATCCGCGCCGACCATATCGTCAACCGGTTGAGGGCGGGGCTCATTAAGGCTTTTCTCGTTCGAAATCATAAATTGGAGGTTACCGTGAGTCTTGACAGGAGCAACCTGAATGTCGGCTACAGGCTCGGACGGCTCTTTGCCGTTCTTGAAATTATCCAGGAAAATGCGAACAAGGGGGTAAGTTCAACGATTCGAGACAAATACTTCGGATCTGCGTCCGCCACTCCGCGGAGTGTGTTCCCGGCGCTCATGAGCCTTTCTCAGAAGCACCTGGCGAAGCTCCGAAGAGATGAGGGGAAAAAGGGTTCCTATGTATACCTGGACCGCAGTATCGAGGAGATCGTGACGGCAATGGAAGCAGAGCCGCTGCCTGCGTTTCTGGCGCCGACCGACCAGGGGCTTTTCTCCATTGGCTATTATCATCAGCGAAAAGCTCTGTTCACCAGGGACAGCGAGAAGAATGAGGAGGAGTAGAAGATGTCCGAATATGTTGCCAACCGCTATGAGTTTGTGTTCCTCTTTGACGTTGAGAATGGCAATCCGAACGGCGATCCTGACGCGGGAAATATGCCCCGGGTGGATCCGGAAACAAATTTCGGCCTTGTGACCGACGTTTGTCTCAAACGAAAGATCAGGAATTATGTCGAGCTTGCCAGGGGAGGCTCGGCCCCCTACGAGATTTACGTGAAGGAAAAAGCGATTCTCAATGATGAGAACGAACGCGCCTATACGAGCAACCCTGATATTGAGAGGCCGCCGGCAAAAAAGCTCCCTAAAAATATCGAGGAGGCCCGGAGAATCACCCGCTGGATGTGTGAGAACTTTTTTGACATCCGCGCGTTCGGGGCGGTTATGACGACGGACGTGAACTGCGGACAGGTGCGAGGCCCGGTGCAGCTGAATTTCGCGCGAAGCGTCGAACCCATCCTGCCTCTGGAGGTCTCCATCACCCGCATGGCTGTCACCAATGCGCGCGATGCCGAAAAGGAACGCACCATAGGCAGAAAGCATATCGTGCCCTACGCGCTCTACCGGGCGGAAGGCTACGTTTCGGCCAAGCTGGCCGAGAAGACCTGTTTTACCGGGGAGGACCTGCAACTCTTATGGGATGCGCTGATAAACATGTTCGACCATGATCACTCGGCTGCCCGCGGGAAGATGAACTCTCGACGCCTCTTTGTTTTTAAACACGAGTCGGCATTGGGAAACGCGCCCGCGCACAGGCTCTTCGATCTCGTAACAGTTGAAAGAAAAACGACAAACGGTTCGGGACCCGCCCGCTCATTTGCGGACTATGAGGTGCGGGTGGCCAGGGATTCTGTCCCGAATGGGGTAACGCTCCAGGAGGCCCTTTAGCCGTGTATTCTGAAGACGACCTTCTTCCCCTCTCCGCCCTGCAGCACCTCGTATTCTGCGAGCGGCAGTGCGCTTTGATCCACATCGAGCAGGCATGGGATGAAAACCTTTTCACCGCCGAAGGCAGGGTCATGCACGAGCGGGTGCACGAGGCCGGCTACGAGTCGCGTGGAGAGGTCAGGACGGTGCGGGATGTATCGTTGCGGTCGCTAAGGCTTGGCCTGATCGGTAAGGCGGACATGGTCGAATTCCATCGGGAAGCCGGGACAATTTGGCGTCCTTTTCCGGTTGAGTATAAACGGGGTAAGCCCAAACCGGACGAATGCGACCTGGTGCAGATTTGCGCCCAGGCGCTCTGCCTGGAGGAGATGCTCGGTCTCGGGGTGAAATCGGGAGCGATCTTCTATGGCAGGACACGGCATCGCCTGGAGGTGGATTTCGACTCTTCTCTGCGGGAAGTGACCGAGAATGCTGCGGCCCGACTCCATCAACTGGTCGAATCCGGCGTGACGCCGCCGCCTTCTTATGCAGCGAAAAAGTGCAGGAGCTGTTCTTTCATCGATCGGTGCCTGCCGCAGGCGCTTGGAAGGAGGAAAAGTGCCGCCGACTATATCGACCGAATGCTGAAGGATGGGGACTCATGAAAAAGCACCTGAATACCTTGTTCATTACAACCCAGGGCGCCTACCTCAGCAAAGAGGGAGAGACCGTCCTCGTCAGGGTGGAAAATGAGGTCCGGCTGCGCATGCCGATACACATGATCGGCGGCATCGTGTGCTTTGGGAATGTCCTTTGCAGTCCTTTTCTGCTGGGCTTTTGCGCCGAAAGGGACGTGACGGTGAGTTTTTTGAGCGAGCACGGGAGATTTCTGGCGAGAGTCCAGGGACCGGTTTCGGGAAACGTGCTTTTGCGGCGCGCGCAATACCGGAAAGCCGACGATCGGGAGGCATCTGCCGGGATCGCCGGGAATCTGCTTGCCGGAAAGCTCGCCAATTGCCGTATCGTACTCCAGAGGGCCTTGCGGGACCACGCCGAGAAAGTGAACGTCCAGGCGCTATCTGATGCCGCATCCGGCCTGACCCTTTGCATCGAGCGGCTTGCCAGGGAATCGGATCTCGACGCGCTGCGAGGAATCGAGGGAAACGCTGCGAGTCTTTATTTCGGAGTTTTCGATGAACTGATCACCTCTCAAAAGGAAGACTTCAGATTTCAGGAAAGAAACAGGCGGCCTCCGCTCGATAACGTGAACGCTCTCCTCTCCTTTGTCTACACGCTCGTGATGCACGATGTCCGATCCGCGCTGGAATCGACCGGCCTCGACCCCGCGGTCGGCTTTCTGCACAGGGATCGTCCGGGCCGGCCCGGACTTGCGCTGGACATGATGGAGGAGTTTCGACCGTTTCTTGCGGACAGGCTCGTACTTTCACTGATCAATTTGAAAAAAATTCGCGGCAGCGGGTTCAAAAAGAGCGAATCTGGCGCCGTGACAATGTCTGACGAGACGCGAAAGGAGGTGCTCGTATCCTATCAGAACCGCAAACAGGAGGAGATCGTTCACCCATTCCTCGACGAGAAGGTGAACGTCGGGATGCTCTTCCATGTCCAGGCGCTCCTCTTCGCGAGGGCGCTCCGAGGCGATCTGGACGGGTATCCGCCGTTTATCTGGAAATGAGCGAGCGCGATTATGATGGTAGTTGTGAGCTACGATGTGTCAACAACGGACCCCAAGGGGCCGGGGCGGCTCAGACGGGTCGCCAAAGCATGCAAGGACTACGGGCAGAGGGTGCAGTATTCGGTTTTCGAATGCTCCGTCGATCCGGCCCAGTGGACATTTTTGCGGGCGAGGCTGATCAAGGAGATCGACCCTGATCTGGACAGCTTGAGATTTTACTTTCTCGGGGCAAACTGGAGGCGCAGGGTCGATCATGTGGGGGCAAACAAGCCCTACGATCCTGACGAGCCCTTCGTCATCTGAGGCGGCGCGAACCTCATGCTCCCATTTCGGCTATTTCGGCCCCGGGCCTTACCTGGTATGGGTTTGAGGGGCGTTTTCCAGGGAGTCGGTTCGCGCTATGAATATCTTAAATTATTCCCATATGTTAAGGATTCGTGCTCTTTGACAATCGAATAATTTGATGACAAGTAAGGGCCCCTTCGCGGAAAGGGACCAGAAAACCTATTGTCGGCAGATGGTTGGAAGCCGACAGTCGCCCCCCGCGCGGGGGCGTGGATTGAAACATCTTTCTCTTCTCTTAATACTCTATCTCTTACTCGTCGCCCCCCGCGCGGGGGCGTGGATTGAAACACGAAAACAGTCACCTTCTGCCATCCCATCTTGGCGTCGCCCCCCGCGCGGGGGCGTGGATTGAAAC
>JBMFWU010000145.1:0-14019 GCA_049964955.1 Syntrophobacteraceae bacterium | reverse complement strand
TCCCCAAAAACCCGGACCGACAGTGCCAGCGATTAACGGCGATATTCGCATGTTAATCAATATGTTACCGGCTACGGCTATAATGCGCTTATGGGCATCGGCCAAGCACGCGACAGGCGCTTAGTATCGTCATTCGCCCTGCCTCTCTAAATTGGCGCTATGGAAAATTAAGGATGGAAAACATTCTGTTTTGAAAAATTGCTTCTTGATTTTTTTCTATTTGGATGATAATCCTGGCTCACATTTTAGGGTATTACTCGCGTTACCTTTCGAAAAAATGAACGTGGAAAATATGGACTCACTCGACCGAAAATTGATCTGCCTCCTGAAAGAAGATGGGCGGATATCAGTAAAAGATCTCGCAGAGCGCCTTGAGGTGACGCCGCCGACCGTTCGTGCTCGATTGAACAGTTTGGAAAAGATGGGCAAATTGAAGGTCGCCGGGCTTATCGATCCCTTCTTGCATCAAGGGCTGACGGTAGCGCTCATCGGCCTGAATATCATCTCCCATGGGAAACTGGACCAGATTCTCGATGAGCTGGCGGCGCTCGAACATGTCACCTGGGCTGCTGTGGTTACTGGACGCTATGATGTAATCGTCGAGGTAGTAGTGGCGGGGGGCATGGCTGAACTGTACCGGGTCACCACAGATATCATCCCGAAGGTGGGTAACATCATGAAAAGCGAGACCTTCGTCATGATGAAATCTCGAAATAGATGGATCAACGTGCCCGAAGGGCTGACGAATTGGTGAGTTCGGCCTTCGGGGGGCCGACAATCAAAAGGAGGATTAACTTGAAGATAGCTGTTTTGGGCGGTTTGGGGGCGCAAGGCAGAGGCGCCCTTTGCGATCTCAGCAGAAGCGAAGCTGTTACTCAAATCATTTGTGCAGATCAGGGCACACAACTCACCGGTCCTATCCAATCCCAACTCGACTTGGATAAAATCCAGTTCGTTGCTGTAGACGCAACTTCCAAGGATGCCATTGAGCAAGTTATCCGAGACGTCGATGTTGTCGTTGAACTACTTCCGGCCCCTCTCATGGAAAATGCCTTCGAAGCGGCCCTGGCGGTTGGTGTGAGCATCGTCAGCACCAACTACTATCATCAATCGCCCACCCTCGATGAACGCGCCAGGGCAGCTGGAATCGTCATCATGCCGGAATGTGGCCTGGACCCGGGCATCGATCTGATCATTTTCGGACACGCTGTCAAACAATTCGATGAACTGCACCTCCTCAATTCATACTGCGGGGGTATCCCGGAAGCGAGGGCCAGCAACAATCCCCTCCGCTACAAGGTTAGCTGGAACTGGGACATGGTGCTCATGACCCAAAAGCGAGAATCGTTCTTCATTCAAAATGGCAGCCGTGTGCAAATTCCTTGGAAAAAGCAGCACGACAATGAACTGATCCACCAAATCGACTTTCCCGGTGTGGGCGCCCTGGAGGCCATTCCCAACGGGGATGCCGTGTTTTATGCCGATCTCTTGCACGTCACACAGAGTATTCGCGAAACAGGACGATACAGCTTGCGCTGGCCGGGATGGTGCGACTTCTGGCGCCCGTTGAAAGCCTTGGGATTTCTTGATGAGACTCCTATTGCGGGTCTGGACGTTCAGCTGACCCCGCTTCAGTTTTTGAGTAAGCTGATCGGACCGCAGATTCAGTACCGCGATGACGAAAAAGATCTCGCCGTCATGTACAACGTGTTCGAGGGACTGCAGGACGGTCGCAAAAAACGCTTGGTCAGCTCTCTCATGATCGAACGGGATCTGCAAACGGGGCTGTTCGCCATGAGCATGGGAGTGGGCTTTACCGCCAGCATCGTGGCACAGATGATAGGCATCGGACAGATCGCTGGCAAAGGCCTGCTCAGTCCGAGCACGGATGTGCCCTACGAGACCTTTATGGCGGAACTCTCCCAACGGGGCATGGCAGTAAGCGAGAAGACGTTTTTTTTAGATCGCTGAGCGCAACGGCGGCGATCGCGTTTCAAGGCTGAAGTGTTTCTGGAATTGCTTAAGAAAACTTACCTTTACAGCAAAAAATGGGAGGCTACCGGTTATGAAATGGAACAAATTGTGGACACTCTCTCTGGCCGTGGTTCTGGCGATTGCCATGACATTGCCGGCCTATGCGAGCACCTTGAGCGAGATTCAGAAACGGGGAGAGCTAATTGTTGCCTGCCAGACGCAAGGCCCCCCGTTCAGTTTTGTCGACAAAAACGGAAAGAGGACCGGCGCCGCGATTGAACTGTGCCAACTGCTTGCGAAGGAAATGGGGGTCAAAGTCAAGTTTCTGAACTACGACTGGGACGGAATCATTCCGGCACTTCTTTCAAAAAAAGCGGACATGCTGGCGGCTGACATGACCCCTACCATTCCCAGGGCGATGCAAGTCGCATTCACTACTCCTTACATTTATACAGGCAGTGTCGTCTTCACAAAAACCAACAGCCCTCTAAAGACACTCAAGGACTTTCAGAAACCGGGACTTACAATCGCCGTATTACTTGGTTCCACCGGTGAGACGGATGCCAGGCATTTCTTCCCCAACGCGAAGATCAAAGCCTACAAAGGCGGCGGTCCGCTGGTCATTCAGGCTGTCCTTTCAGGGCACGCAGACTTCGGTGTCAACGATAAGACGGCGGTGTTCGGACAATTAGCCAGTTTCCCGCCAAACAGCATCCGGGTCCTTCCCGGCCAGTTGTCCAAATCACCGCTCTGCTTTGCGGTGCGCTATGATTCTCCCGACTTGCTGCGTGTGATCAACCAGTTTTTCCTCAACTCGAAGGCCGACGGCAACTTGGAGCGAATTCTCAATTATTGGGTCAATTCCGAGGCGTGGACAAAGGATCATTGAGCGCATCGCTTGCCGGTGAGGGTTTGGGATTCGAGGGAGCCAGCCATTGCTTGCTGCTCGCTGCGTGGTTAATACAGCCGGCCGATGAAAGGCCAACAGGACAATAACATGCTCAGAACGTTCGACTTTCGTGTTATCCTGAGCTATATGCCCTTTTATCTGCATTGCTTTATGGCAACCCTCTGGCTGTCCGGAGTCTCTCTTATCGGGGCACTGCTGGTGGGAATCATCGCCTGCTCGATGCGGCTTAGCTCCTCCAAAATCCTCGCCGGCCTTTCCGGCATGTATATCGAGGTTATACGCTCAACGCCTCTTTTGGCGCAACTTTATTTCCTGTACTTCGGCTTACCGTCACTTGGGATCGACCTTTCAGAACACGTCACAGGCATCATAGCCCTGACCTTCAACAGCGGTGCATATGTGGCTGAAATCATTCGGGCCGGTATGCTTTCGATACCGCAGGGGCAGATAGAAGCGGGCATTTCCTCTGGGCTTACTTATTTTCAGCGCTTGCGCCACATCCTGTTGCCCCAGGCAGTGGGTGTGACGCTGCCGCCACTGCTCGGGCAGGCCATTGTGCTGGTAAAGGATTCATCCTTGCTCTCCCTCATCTCTGTGGTGGAACTGACCCGGGCGGGGGAGGTATTGAGTTCGGATCGTTTCATGCCCGCCGAGGGGTTTCTGACCACCGCGGCCTTCTATCTGCTCATCTATTACATTTTAAAAACTATTTGCCAAAGCTCTCAAAAGCGATTGATCTTCCAGGGAACTTATTGAGAATCGAGCAAGCCGTATGTGGGGTTTTTACCTTAAAGAACTTATCCCTTCTTTACCGTTTTTCCTCAAAGGATTGTGGATGACCGCGGCGGTATCCGCCCTGGCACTGTCGGGCGGCACAATCGTCGGATTCCTGCTTGGAATCGTAAGGGGGAGCAAGCAGAAGGTAGTAAAGAAGCTGGTCGGGGCCTGGGTCGACCTGATTCGGGGAACCCCTTTTCTGGTACAGATTTTTATCGTGTTTTTCATCCTGCCGGAATTCGGGATCGCCCTGCGGGCTTTCCCTGCGGCGGTTCTGGCTTTGGGCAACGAGGCGGCCTGCTTCATTTGCGAGATAGTCATGAGCGGCATCCAGGCAGTTCCGTCCGGACAAAGAGAAGCGGCCACAGCCGCTGGCCTGTCTGCCTATCAGCGGCTCCGATACGTCATTTTGCCCCAGGCCATGCGCACCATCCTGCCGCCTCTGGTAGGGCAGTATGTGCTCATTATCAAGGACTCTTCGCTGGTTTCAGTGATCGGGGTGGTGGATGTCACCAGGGTTGGTTGGCTGACCGTACAGCGTGTTCCCCAGGGGATACTGGTCTTCGGACTGGTTGGCATCCTCTATTTCGTGGTTTGCTACCCCTTGATCCGTCTGTCCAACCGACTGGAGCGGCGCTTGACGCTGGTCGCTGCAAAGCTATAGGCTGCCCCCAAAGGAAACCGAATATGATCACTTTTTCTAATGTCAATAAGTGGTTCGGCGCATTGCATGTATTGAGGGACATCAATCTTCACGTCGCACCAGGCGAAGTGGTTGTGATTTGCGGACCGAGCGGCTCCGGGAAGAGCACACTCATTCGCTGCATCAATCGCCTGGAAGAAATCCAGGAAGGGCACCTGGTCGTCGACGGAGTGGAAGTCCACAACAGGAAAGTCAATTTGACCCAGCTCAGGGCTGAAATCGGCTTTGTCTTCCAACAGTTCAACCTGTATCCTCATATGACGGCGCTCGCCAATATAACTCTTGCCCCCATAAAAGTCCGAAAAATCAAGAAAGAGGAAGCCAAGAAGCTGGGCCGCACTATCCTCGATCGGGTAGGGCTCGGCGATAAGGCGGGGGCCTTTCCGACCCAGCTTTCCGGTGGGCAGCAACAACGCGTCGCCATCGCCAGAGGGCTTTGCATGCAGCCGAGGATTATGCTTTTCGACGAACCGACCTCGGCTTTGGACCCGGAAATGATCAATGAAGTTTTGGATGTGATGCGGGGTCTGGCCGGTGGAGGAATGTCCATGATTGTGGTTACCCATGAGATGGGTTTCGCTCGGGAGGTTGCGCACCGCATTGTGTTCATGGATGAAGGACGGATAATTGAAATCGCTCCGCCGGAAGAGTTTTTCAGAAACCCCAAGACGGAACGCGCCAAGGCCTTCTTGAGTCGAATCCTGTCCCATTGAGAAACCGTGGAGGAATTGAAGACGCAATTTGAGACTCTCGCCATTCACGGCGCCCGGGCGCCCGAGCCCAGGATGGGGGCGGCAACCATCCCGATCTACCAGACATCAACCTTTCGGCAGGACCGTATCGGAGGGCTGCGTTGCGGTTTCGAGTATGCCCGCGCCGGCAACCCTACCCGGCAGGCCCTTGAGGCCGCGATTGTCCTGAGGCGCCGGGAAACATTCCTCCGCTCTTTTACTTTTCGCTTCTTCAACGGCTTATCTTCTTTACGTCAACATCACTGCGCGGGGGCTGTCGGCCCCCGCGCTCTTAAAGCTCTTCTGCTTAACGCCTTCTCCAATACCGGCTCGTGTCCATCCGAAAACCTCATGTTGGGCAACGCTTCGCTTTTGCCCACCCTACCTCGATCCGCACCGGGCGCAGGATTCGTAGGTTGGGGTGAGCGCAGCGAACCCCAACATTCCCACGCATCACCCCGGGGAGGGCACATTCAACATCTAGGTAGCCACCGCCTTCATGACTCGGGTTTTCGGATGGAAACCAGCTCGAATTGGTTTAGCGATAGATTTTGATTCCGCATAAAGCCATCATGGAAGTCTCCCGATGCTTAAGTTCACATGCGGCGCCTGGATAATATCTTGCTGTCGCCCTTCTCTCTTTTTGATATGATCCCGAGTGAGGCACTCTATCCCCTGGAATGGACCTGAAACGGGAGGGCCATAATGCACCGGCAAACCGCATTGAATATATTGAGAAGCCATCGACCTGAACTTGAACAATTCGGGGTGAAATCCATCGCCCTCTTCGGCTCGGTTGTGAGAGAAGAGGCAACACCGGATAGCGATGTGGATATCCTGGTCAAATTCGATAAACCCGTGGGCCTTTTCACTTTCCTTCGACTTCAATATCATCTCGAAGAGTTGATGGGGAAGCATGTCGATATGACCACTCCGGCAGCTTTGAGGCGACAGTTGCGGGACCGGATACTGCAAGAGGCGGTCTATGCTGAATAGAGTTCATCCCGGACTCGAAGGACCTCGTCTGGCGAAAGCAAGCCCTGAACGAGATAGCTATCCAGCCTCTCGCCCGCTTCCCGGTCCTTGGAAAATTTCACTACCTCGTATATCGAGGGGCGTTCCATGAGATGCGGCCGCAGCAGAGGGTCTATGCCGTACCCCCGGAAAATTCCGTCGGCCCCCATGGATCCGGCACCTGCTCGCCATCGAGCATCTACGGAAACTCCCAACACTTGGCTCCCGTATGGTCTGCCATAGCGATACCGTTTTTCGTATATTTTTGAACGGGTCAATGGGATAATATTTACGTCCAGATCGAGCATGTACGTTAGCGGACATGACGGAATTTTCCGGGGTTCCGGCTTATACCCCCAGGATCGCTGGACCTGGCCCATCGGCAGCAACGGCGAAAAATCGGAACATTCTCGCCGTGATGGTCTTTTTATGGTTTACACCGCCAACGGAAAGGGCCGATAATATGGTCGGCTTTTTTAAGCCAACATGCCATGGCATCCCACATACTGAAAAGGGGATGATTCCAAATGCCATTTTGGTCATCAGAAACGTTAGCTCAAAGGTTACAAACAGAGTCTCTCATCGCCCCCTTCCGGATGGATAGAGTGAAGAGCGCTGCCTATGAGCTGGGGCTCGCTAATCAGGTTTTCTGCACTTCGGATTGTCCTGCGAACCGAAGAACTCTGCAGGCACGTGAACAAATCATTATCCCCCCCCGGCCAGTTCGCCCTCTTGCTCAGCGCGGAAAAAATTAAAATACCTTCGGATACTATTGGATTCATTTCCATCAAAGAGGGGATCAAATTCAGGGGCATGGTAAACATATCCGGATTTCATGTTGCTCCAGGATTCTCCGGACGCCTCAAATTTTCAGTATACAATGCCGGTAGCCGTCCAATAGTTTTGGAGCCTGGCGCCCCTACTTTCTTGCTGTGGTTTGCCTCGCTAGATCGTGAGACTGAAGACGTTTACAAAGGTAGTCATCAAGAACAAGTAGAAATCACGGCAGCGGACGTAATGTCTTTACAAGGGGATGTCCCCTCACCAACGGCACTGGATTCTCGACTCAAGGAGGTCGAAGCTTGGGTGAGTAACGCGAAATCACTCGACTCTCGACTCAGGAATGTCGAATTTTGGTTGAGCGTTGTGAAGAGCATTGTCGTCTTAATCGTGGCGGCTTTACTTGGGGCCATCGCAAGCATGTTGGTTCCCCGGTTATTCTCAGCAAACCCCGGTCACCAATCTGCCGCCATCAGCCAGACCTCTGGTTCTGCAGTTCAGCATAGAATCGAGAGAAAATCTCCTTCGCGTTCTGAAGGTAAGATATCCATCTCATCACTTCAGTCAGGGCGAACTTCACAATGAAAATGCGCCAACTTACTTTAAGCTCAAAGATCGCCAGAGGACCAAAGAAGGTATGCTCAACCGCTGGACCTATGTTTTTGTTCAGATCTCCCTTGCGAGTGACTCCCGTCTACGACGCCTATTGGCGTTTCGCCGCAGAACGGCAGCAGATTTTCTTTCGTCGCCTTTCGGGAATGCCTGCACCATGGACGGACGATGAGACACTTACTCGATACAGATTTACAAACGCTTACAGGGCTTCCGACAGGGTACGTCAATATTTGCTTCGCAAAGTAATTTACTCAGGTGACCCCTCTCCACAGGAAACAATATTTCGGATCCTGCTATTCAAATTCTTCAACAAAATTGAAACATGGGAACTATTTCTCAATGCGTTCGGCGAGATAGCTTGGCGCGACTTCTCGGTTCGAGCTTACGATACCATCCTTCAAAGAGCCAAATGTTCGGGCCAGAAAATCTATTCAGGAGCGTACATAATGCCTTCGGGTGGACCACATTTAAAGCTGATGCATCCATGATGCTGTAAGCAGGGGCGCTACATGAGCACTGGTAAAACAAAGAATGTCTTTATCAGCTCATGTATATCATTTAGAGGTACGATACTTCTAGAATTGAAGGCTGTCAAACATTATAGTGATTGACACCACCACAACCGCTAGCTGGGGGTAATCTCTTATTGCGTGCACACCGGGGAGAACAGGATCAACCCGCTTGCCGACGTGTTGAATGCAAAACTCTAACCATGTTATCCCAATATGTGAATAAAATGAAACATGGGGTCCTTGAAAGAGGAAGTCGCTAATCGCTCGCCGGGAATCTCCATGGCAGTGGCCTTCCTGGGAATCCGGGCGCCCCCCGGTCAGTCCGATCACGATTTGACCCATTTTGCCCGCCCTCGTCTTAACGTCCACTACGCACCCGATTATCCTTATGAACGCGAAGCGCGGGCGATCGAATTTGCCGAATTCCCCCCATAGATGAGTTCAGTGTGCGTCCTTAGCCTCGATCATCGAGCCCACCGGGAAGACCCCTGACTGAAAGCGCCGGCTTCCCCGACTGTTTACCCCTCATTTCTCTTTCCTATTGCTCCGCCAGTTCCGGCACGTATTCATCTTCATATTTTTCGATCAACACGGCAACAATTTCCATTAGAGACGCCAGGGGATGTTTCTCGTCCTGGCCGACTTCGTCAATCAGGTTATCCAGAAAACTCACCAAAGTCTTATAATCCCGCTCTGTGTGCGGGACAAAAAGGATATCTGAGATAGAAGGCCATACCTTGGCGGCCTTTTGCATTTCCGAGGCAAGCATGGCTACTCCTTCCATTTGCTTTTGTCGTATTCTTCGTGCGTCAGTACAGCACGAATATAAACTTTTCTTCGGTTATAATGAACGGCGGCAATCAGCCTGATCTTATTGCCGCCAATGTTGAAAATCGTGAGCTTGCCCACTTGATCGGCTTCTGGAAAGATTTCTCGCAAGTCGGCAAAAGAATCGAAGTTTCGTGACGTGAGGGAGATGATATCAACGATGGAGGGCAGATCTGGACTCGGGATGCGCTTCAGCAAAATCGTTGAGTCTTTTCCGTGTGATGACGTGCATTGCCGTTATCCGGGAAATATTCATCTCCGAGGCAGCTCAAACGAGCCCCCTCGGGATAAGGCTCCCCGGGTTTTGTCCCGGGTCGGCGCTTTCAACCAGTTGCAGATAAAAGGATACACGCATCAGCCGCCGGCGTCAATTGACAGGTCTCGATCATCGCGGAGCCATTGGGGAATGCCCGCGCTCTGCAGAACAAATCTACCGTCACCTCCTCCTTTTGGGAAGATGTGGTTCGCCGACTGCTCCCGTTTCAATCTTCCTTTCGGACACCCTTGAACGGCGTTCCATCCTGTTTTACGTCGATAAATCGCCCGGTCTCCGTGTCGCGCTTCACCCACTGGTCGGTCTTCAGATTATGAGTCTGGCTGCGGTCATCGACTGCGCCGTAGCGAAAGCCTCGTCCACTGTTTTTGGCCATTGTTTTATCAAGCTTTCATTTTTAGATTATGGTTGACTAAAGTATAAAAAATATATCTAATTGTCAACCAGAAATAATCTGGGGAGATTTTATGTTTGCAGCTAAATTGAAACAGTTACGACTTGCCCGCGGCTTAACGCTGGAAGGACTGGCAGATAAGATGGGAGGGATGGTAACCAAGCAGGCGCTCTCAAAGTACGAAAAGGGAGCAGCTTCTCCCTCCCCGGCAGTCCACGTCAGGCTGGCTGAGGCGTTAGGCGTAAAATCGGCCGAACTTTTTCGGGAAAGCACGATAACAATTGAGTTCCTTGGCTATCGGAAACACTCGGCTTTTGCAAAGCGGGACCAGGAAGCGATCGAAAGTTTTGTAAAGGAGTCCCTGGAGCAGCGCATCCGTTTACAATCGCTCGTTCAGGAGGGGAAACCTGATATTCCGGTGCGAAGTTTTCGCGTGGAGCGTCTCGAGGACGCTGAAAAAGCGGCTGAGCGGTTGAGGACGAAGTGGAACCTGGGAGAGGCTCCGATCGCGAGCGTCATTTCCCTGCTTGAAGACAAACTTGTCCATGTCTTCGAAGTGGATGTTCCCGGGGACAGATTTGATGGAATCTCTGCTCTGGCCTTGGATGAGAGCAGGGAACTGAAGGGGGCTGCGGTAATCAGCAGAAACTTGATCTCCGGAGAACGTCAACGGCTGAACCTTGTTCATGAACTCGGTCATCTGGTCCTCGATATCGAGAAAGAGATAGATCAGGAGAAGGCCGCATTCCGTTTCGCAGGCGCTTTCCTTGCCCCGTCCTCCGTGATTCGCCGTGAGGTCGGCAAGAGTCGCTCATCCATACAACTAGGGGAGCTTCTCCTCTTAAAGAAGCTTTTTGGTATGAGCATCCAGGCCCTATTGTATCGCCTGCGCGACCTCGGGATTATCACCGGTTCGTTGTACGCCTGGTCGTGCATTCAGGTGAATCGAATGGGAATGAAAAAGAAGGAGGTCGAAGAACTCCCGCGGGAGGAGCCTCAATGGCTGAAACGCAATGTCCTTCGTGCGCTTTCCGAGGGAGTGCTCCCTCATGAAGAGGCCCAGCGGATCCTGGGAGAGCCCCTGGAGGAGGTGCACAGACAATTTCTCGACCGGAGCGCCTTTATGAAGCTTCCTACTGAGGAGCGACGTAGAATCCTCGCAGAACAGGCGAGTGCGCTACAGAAGCACTACGACGAGTTGGCGGACCGGGAGGAGCCGGGCGGAGGCGATTTCTTTGAAGACTAAGATCCTCTCTCCCCGGCGCGGCGAGGTCTGGTTGGCAAATCTGGATCCAACGATAGGCATGGAGATGAAGAAAACTCGCCCCGCCCTCGTTATCAGCTCGGATGCAATGGGAAAGCTGGCGCTCAAACTTATCGTTCCGATAACTGACTGCAAAGAAAATTTTGCCGGAAACCTCTGGCATGTGCGCGTCGACCCGGATTCGAAAAACGGCCTTGTAAAGCCATCCGCGGTCGATGCACTCCAGATCCGATGCGTGGATCAAAGGCGACTGGTGAAGAGGCTCGGGCGCCTGGATGCGCAGAAACTTGAAGACGTTGCAGCCGCGATTGCCGCCATTGTGGAGTATGCTTAGGGGTGAGGGCCATCGATAGTTCCAACACCCTGCGATACGGATAAAAACCATTTCCCGATGTTTAAACCCGGCGCTTGCCCGTCGGCCCCTTCGGCCGGACCGCCATCCGAGTCGCACTTTTCGGCTTTTCGAGCTAATTCGGGAAATCACATGGACGGCATTAAAAAATCGTGTCACACGCGCCTGTTGAAGGTGTTCATGGCATCTGTGAGACATCCGGCGAGGATGCTGCGGGCGGCTTCTTCGGCCTGGGAGAGCATTTTGTCGTAGTCTTCGCGGTCTTCGGAGTAGGGGGGGAGCAGGACGAAATTTTCGACCGGCTCCCCGTGTTTCGGGCGACCGACCCCGAGTTTTAGCCGTGCAAAATCGGAGCTGCCGACCTGT
Organism: Syntrophobacteraceae bacterium; assembly: GCA_049964955.1. Lineage (GTDB taxonomy): Bacteria > Desulfobacterota > Syntrophobacteria > Syntrophobacterales > Syntrophobacteraceae > SbD1. The sequence continues at coordinate 2,525 of JBMFWU010000145.1, read as the reverse complement.
TCGATGATGGACTGAATGCCCTTGTGCCCGCCCGATCCGCCTCTTTGGGCAATGCGGATGCGCCCGAAGGCAAGATCGAGATCGTCGTGGACGACCAGCATCTTCCCGGCAGGGATTCCGAAGTACTTGAGCATCTCGCCGACCGCTTCGCCGCTCCTGTTCATGTAGGTGAGGGGCTTGGCGAAGAGCACCTTGCGGCCCTCGGCCATCCCGAATCCCCAGGAGGCGCGAAACTTGCGCTCCATCATCGATGGCAAATAGCGCGCTATCAACCTGTCGACAACCTGGAACCCGGCATTGTGGCGCGTGTTCGCGTATTCTTTGCCCGGATTGCCAAGGCCGATAACGGCAAGGATCGGCACGTCGGTGCGGCACACGTCAGCCATGCAATGCTATTTTCCCGAACCTTCCGCCGCGGGCGCCGCACTCTCCGGGCTCTCTATACTGACAACGCCGGTCGAAGGGGCATCGTCGAACACGTAGGAGGATTCGGCCACCAGTTCCTCGACATGGAGCACATCTCCCAGATCGAGTTTGCTGATGTCTATGCGAATGCTTTCCGGGATCTGGTTGGGCAGGCAGCGAACGGCGAGCGTTCTCTGGATGAGATTGAGCTCTCCGCCTTTCTGCACCCCGATGGAATCGCCAACCAGTTCGACGGTCACCTCCACGGTGATCTCCTGGTCGAGCGGCACTTCATAGAAATCGACGTGGAGAAAGCGCCTGCGGAAGGGGTGGGTCTGAATTTCGCGAATCAACACCTGCCGGGGTTCACCGCCCTCGACCTTGAGGTTGATGAGCTTGCTTTCGCTTCTGGTCTCGCGAAGAAACTTCTCCAGGACCGCGGAAGAAACCGAAAGAGGGGTCGACGGGGTCTTGGGGCCGTAGAGGACCGCCGGGACCATCTGGTCTCTGCGTACGCTGCGCGCGCCGCCTTTTCCCGTCCTCTGTCTTTGTACTGCTTCGAGTTCCAGACTCATTACGTGTGCCTCCGATTGAACCGACGCTCATTTGTCAAATCCGCTGCGGCGCAGGGGCCGGCCGCGGTGCGCCGCAATTTAGTATTCCTTGAATATCGAACTGATGGATTCTTCGAAATGCACCCTCTTTATGACTTCGGCAAGCATGGGCGCAATGCTTACCTCGTGGATCCTCTCGCACGCCTTCGCCTTCTCGGAGAGCGGAATGGTATCGGTTACCAGCAGCCTCGCGATTGCCGACTGCTCGATTCCCTCTACCGATGCCCCGGAAAGCACGGGGTGGACCACACAGACCTCGACGCTTCCGGCCCCGGCCTCGAAGGCCGCGTTGGCTGTGCGTAAAACCGTCTGGCCCGAATCGATCAGATCGTCCAGAATGATGACCTTTCTGCCCTTGACCCTGCCAACGATCTCCGGATGTGTATCGGTTCCCCCCCGGTAGTCCATGAGAGCCAGATCGAGCTTCAAACGCGCGGCGAAGATGCGCGAGCGCTCCGTACCGCCTGCATCCGGGGCCACAATGATTTCGTTTCCCTCCAGGTCGCTTCGTATCGCTTCGAGCAGGGCCGTTGTGCCAAACAAATGCTCCACGGGAATGTGGAAAAACCCCTGGATCTGGTCCGAGTGCAAATCGATTGTAATCACGCGGTCGGCGCCCGCAACGGTCAAAAGATCGGCAACCACCTTGGCGGCGATGGGAACCCTGGGTTTATCCTTCTGGTCCTGCCGCCCGTAGCCGTAATAGGGAATTATGGCGTTTATCCGCCGTGCCGAAGCTCGTTTGAGGGCGTCGATAATGACCAGCAGTTCCATGAGATTTTCGTTGACGGGAGGGCAGGTCGACTGGAGAACGTAGGTGTCTTTGCCCCTTACGTTTTCACCGATCTCAACGCGTATTTCCCCGTCGCTGAAGCGGCCTATAAGGGCTTTGCCGGTGCCTATCTGCAACTGCGAGCAGACCTTCCGGGTAAGAGCGGCGTTCGAATTTCCGGCAAAAAGGGTTAAGCGGCTCCACATAATCTCACTCTGCCCCGCTTGCCCATCGGACAGACAGGGAAAAAATGGCTGGGGCGGGAGGATTCGAACCTCCGAATGCGGATTCCAAAGACCCGTGCCTTACCGCTTGGCGACGCCCCAAGAAAAGTTAAAGTACCTTTGCGCAGTGAACCCAGCAATCCGACCACTGTTTTGCCGCCACTGCCGCGGCGTCCTGCGCCGCATGAACGTTCCGGAAAATTCCAAACACCGTCGGCCCGCTTCCGCTCATGGAGGCCGCGAGCGCCCCCTGCCCGAGCAGCCATCGCTTTATTTCGGCGATGATCGAGTAGCGGGGAACGGTGACCGATTCCAGATCATTTTCGATGAGAGTTCCCAATTGCCACGGGTTCTCTTCGAAACTAGCTAATTTAATTTGAGCCGCGCTTTTTGTCAATTTCAAATTTTGATACACCCAGGCCGTCGGCACGCAAACCGGGGGTTTTATGAGAAGCAGCGGATAGTCGGGGGCGCTTCGGGCAAATTCGAGCCTTTCGCCTACTCCCGTGG
>JBMFWU010000144.1:0-14026 GCA_049964955.1 Syntrophobacteraceae bacterium | reverse complement strand
GGTAAACGGCCTTCACACCGCCAGATACTTCTCCTTTATCTCCTCGTCAGCAACAAGATCGGACATCTTCCCGCAGTATTTGAGGGCGCCTTTGTCGATCACGTAGCCGCGGTCGGAGACGTTTGCGCAAAAATGGATGTTTTGTTCCGCAAGAAGCACCGTGACCCCCTCGTTTCGGATCTCCAGGATCATGTCGGCAAGCATCTTCACAATGATCGGGGCAAGCCCCTCGGAGGGTTCGTCGAGAAGGAGCATTTCGGGGTTGGTCATGAGGGTGCGGCAAATGGTCAGCATCTGCTGTTCGCCTCCCGAAAGATTGGAGCCGAGGTTGTTTTCCCGCTCCCCCAGGCGCGGAAAAAGCTCGTAGACCTTCTTGATCGTCCAGGGAGATGCGGTCTCCTTTTGCCTCCTCGCCACCACCGCGAGGTTTTCCCGGACCGTGAGGTCGGGAAAGCAGCGCCTGTCCTCCGGAACGAAGCCCACGCCCCTGCGGCATATCTGGTGGGGTTTTAGCCCGTGTACCGGAGAGCCCCTGAAAATGATTTCCCCCGACATCGGCGGGGTGAGGCCGATGATCGAGCGAAACGTTGTGCTCTTTCCCGCCCCGTTTCTGCCGATGAGGCTCACCACCTCGCCCTTTTCCACCGATAAGGAGAGGTCGAAAAGGATGTGGCTTCGCCCGTAGAAAGTATTTACAGATCTTAGTTCCAGTAGCGGCATGGCGTCTAGTCCGTTATCTCCTCGCCAAGGTAGGCGCGTTTTACCTCTGCGTTGTTTTTTATCTCTTCGGGCGCTGCATCGGCTATGACCGTCCCTTGCTGCAGCACGGTGATCCTGTTTGAGATGCCGAACACGATGTCCATGTCGTGCTCGGTGAAAACCAGGGTGAGGCCTTGGGCCGCGGAGATTTTTTTCAGCAACTCCACGGTCGTGCGACTCTCGAAGCGGGACATCCCGGCAGTCGGTTCGTCGAGCATGAGAAGCTTTGGCCGGGAGGAAAGCGAGATCGCGATCTCGAGCCTTTTCTGGTCTCCATGGGAGAGCACCGATGCCGGGGAATCGGCCTTGTCGGCAAGGCCCACCTCATCCAGGATCGTAAGGGTCTCCTCCCCGATTCCCGAAAACTTGCGCGCGGTGGAAAAGGGGTTGCGGTTTTTCCCGTGCATGGCGAAAAGCGCTACCTGCACGTTTTCGAACACCGACATGCGCGGAAAGATGTTGGTGATCTGAAAGGACCTGCCGATCCCCTTGCGTATGATCCGGTGGGGCGGAAGGCCGGAGATCGTTTCTCCGTTAAAGCGCACCTCCCCGGAATTGGGGCGAAGCAGGCCCGTCATCACGTTAAAAAGCGTCGATTTCCCGGCGCCGTTCGGTCCGATGATCGCCCGGATTTCGCCCTTTTCCACCGAAAAGTTCACGTTCTGGAGGGCTCTAAGTCCTCCGAAGGATTTTTTGATTCCGTCGACTTCGAGAAAGCCCACTGTTTTATCCACCTAATTTTGACGAGAAAGTCCCTGGCCTTGCCGTTAAAGGCGCCCACAACTCCGCCCGGGAGAAGAAGCACAAGACCCAGGAGCACAAGGCCCAGCACAAGCGACCAGTTCTGGGTCCATGCGACGATGTACTCGTTTAGCATCACGAATATCGCCGCCCCGACCGCCGGGCCCGCAAAGGAGTAGATGCCCCCTATGATCGTTATGAGCACCGGCTCCGCGGACATGGTCCAGTTGATGATGTCCGGGGTGATCGACTTGGACATGAGGGCGTAGAGTCCTCCTGCCAGGCCGGTGAAGGCGCCCGCGATGACGAAGGCCGCCAGTTGGTGCATCTTTACGTTTACGCCCAGATAGGCGGCGCGCTCTCCGTTTTCCCGGATCGCCTTGAGCGTTGCCCCGAAGGGCGAGGAGCGCACACGGCGAAGAAGGGCCACCGCAACCGCGACGATCACAAGGATGACATAGTACATCGCCTTTATGGAGCCGATATGTATCGGGTGTGCGCCCAAGTGGAGCGGTTTTGCCGGGATGCCCTGGATGCCGTTATCTCCCCCCGTGAAATCGTACCACTTGAAAGCCACCGTGTAGAGCAGCTGGCCGAAGGCAAGGGTCAACATGGCGAAATGGACCCCGCTCAGGCGAATGCAGAATATTCCGATCACCGCAGCAGCGACTGCCGAGGTAACCACGCACAGGGCAAGCGCGGGCAGGGTGCCCATTCCCGTCTTGGTCAAAAGAAGTGCTGTGGTGTAGGCCCCCACGCCGTAGAAGGCCGCCTGGCCGAAAGACAATAGCCCCGTTGTGCCCAAAAGCAGGTTGAAGGAAACGGCCATGAGGGCCGCAATAAAAATCTCGCTCAAAAGGTACTGGTAGTAGCGGCCGGCAAAAAGGGGCAGGAGCAAAAGGGCCGCAAATAACGCGTAGCGCAGGGCGGGGTGGACCGAGTAATGGACGGCGGAAATCTCCCGGGCCTCCGTGCCGAGGCTATTTTCGGAAAGCGACCGTATCTTGATCTGCTTTCCAAAAAGACCCCACGGCTTTACGATCAGGACAGCGACCATCAGGAGGTAAATCAGCCCCATTTCCAGATTGGGAAATAAGATGATCCCCACCGTTTCGATCGCGCCGATCAGAAGTGAGCCGACCGCAGCCCCCCAAAGACTCCCCAGTCCCCCGATCACCACGACGACAAACGACTGAATGATGACCTCGTCTCCAGCGGTCGGAAAAACCGTGCGCACGGGTCCGGCGAGCGCTCCCGCAAAACCGGCCAGCACCGCCCCGATTCCGAAAACGAGCGTAAAGAGCCTCGTCATGTTGATCCCGAGCGCATCGGCCATTTCCCGGTCCGATGCCGTCGCCCGCACCACCTTGCCAAATCGGGTCCGGTAGAGTAACCCCCACATGAGAAGCCCTACCAACGGTGCGGCGATCACCACCAGAATCGTATAGACCGGGACGGTGCTCCCAAGAAACGTCACCGACCCCGAGAGAAACGCGGGTTTGGGAATCGATTTGTAGTCGGGGCCAAAGACGATCTTCGCCACATCATTGAGTATCAGGACGAGCGAATAGGTGAGAAGCAGCTGGTAGATCTCTTCCCGGGCGTATATGCGCCGCAGAAGCCCCACCTCGATCACCATCGCTATCAGCCCCACCCCCAGAGGGGCGGCGATGAGCGCCAGATAAAAAGCCCCCGGCCCTGCGAAGTGCAAGGTGAGCCAAAAGATGAAATAGGCCCCCAGCATGTAGAGAGAGCCGTGGGCGAAGTTCAAAATGTTCAGCACCCCGAAAATCAGAGTCAGCCCCGAGGAAATCAAAAACAGGAAGGCCGCCTCGCGCAAGGCGCTCAAAACTTGAACGGTCAAAAACGAAAGATCCATCTATAAAACCTCAGAAGCGGGAAGCTTAAAAGCCGAAGCAGGAAGCGTGAAGCGGGAAGCAGGAAGAAAAACCCACCTGCCTCCGGCCTCGAAAGGTAAGCGGGGAGCAGGAGATGCAGCGGTAAGAGCTCTTTTATTCCCGCTTCCTGCTCCCCGCTTCCCGCTTCCGCCCCTGGCTACTGTTTCGCCGCTTGCGCCTTTTGCCACACGCTTAACGGGTAGATCACCTCGTTTGCCGGAAATACACGGTCATTTCCGGTAATGGCAAACGGATAGGCCTTGGTGAAGGTCGTATCCCCCACCATGTAGTCGCACACCATCTGGTGGTCCTGCTTACGCATCGTCGACTTTCCTCTCGGGGCGTTTATGGTAAGCCCCTCGAGTGCCTTGATGACCTTGTCGGCGTCCGTCGATTTCGCCTTCTTCATGGCGTCGGCCAGGTAGTAGATGCCTTCGTAGCCTTCCTCGGCCCAGGCGCTCGGATAATTTTTGTACGCGGCCCTGTAGGCCTTTACGAATTGAGCGTTTTGGGCCGTTTTGGGCCAGTAGAAGTAGTAGCGCTGATCGGCGATAATGCCTGTGGGCATCTCTTTTTTGAGCGCCTGGACAACGGTAAGATCGGCGCCCGTGGCGATGATCCACTTCATTTTCTTGAACAGCCCGTAGGGTTTTGCCTGTTTTATGAATGCCACCAGATCTCCGCCCCACAGGCTGCAAAACACTGCATCGGGCTTTGCGGCAAGAATTGCATTGATGTAGGGGGTGTAGTCGGGCTCAAAGAGCTTCGGCCACTGCTCGCCGATAAACTGCGCCTTCGGGTTTTCCTTTGCGATCCGTGCCTTGTAGAGCGACCACATGGTGCGTCCGTACTCGTAGTTGGGGCCGATCGTGTAGAACTTCACCAGGTTTTTGGGTGTGGCTAGAGCCAGCGAATTGGCCTCCTGCGAATTACAGGTGCCCGCTCGGAACGTGTAGCGGTTCCAGTCGGTCGTTGTGAGCGTATCGGTTGAGGCTACCGTGGCCATGAAAATGGTCTTGTTTTCCTTGGCCACCTGCGCGACGGCCAGAACCGCGGCAGAGCTCACCGTTCCAAAAAGAAAATTGACCTTGTCCTTTAAAATGTATCGGTTGGAAATCGATACGGCTTCCTGGGTGTTCGCCTTGCTGTCGGTGCTCAGAAGCTCGAGCTTTTTGCCGAGCACGCCCCCCTTGGCGTTGATTTGATTTACCGCGAGCTGCGCCCCCTGGTTACACGTGATCCCCAGATCGGCCGCTCTGCCCGAAAGCGGATACATCGCCCCGATCTTGATCACTCCCGCCGCCATGGCACTCGAAGCAAACACCAGCACTACAAAAACCGCCAAAATACCCTTCCTCATCTGCCTGCCTCCTTTTTTCCGTTGCATTTGCCCATCAGGTTCCCGAGTGGTTTGCGGGAGGCTCCACAATCGCCTCCCCCTCCAGCACCAGTTCCCTGTTCTGGTTAAAACACCGGGTCCTAAAGCGAAGACCGTCTTCGCCTATTTCTTCGATTTGAATCCGGGCGGTGATCTGGTCGCCTATGCGAACCGGCAGAAGGAACTTGAGCGTTTGCGAACGAGCAATGGAGCCGGGACCGGGCAGTTTCATCCCCCACGCGGCCGACACAAGACCCGCGGTAAGAAAGCCGTGGGCGATCCGCTCGCCGAACCTGGTTTTGGCGGCAAAATCGCTCGAGGTGTGTATCGGGTTTCTGTCCCCGGTGATTCCGGCAAAGAGATAGACATCTTCTTCCGTGATGATCTTGGATATTTCGGCGCAATCTCCGACCTTGTACATTCACGTTCTCCCCGTGAAGAATGAGTGGCGAGTCGGGCAACCAATTGCAACGTCTGCGCCGGCCTGCGGCAGGCCGGGGGGACTTCATCTTCTACAGGAGCGCCAGGTGCGGTTTGGAGAGGGGAACGGGAGCTTCGAACGGGGACGGGGAGCACTATACCATAAACGGTACGATTCATTTCGAAAAACCGCGCTCTTCCGAGAAATCGTGAGCGCCGGTGCGGATGCGGCCGCAGTGTACCCGTTTCGGTACGCGTACCCGATCGGGTACTCTCCTCCCGCTTCTGCTTTGCACGTCTAATTCCGTATGATTCCTAATTCCTCATTCCCAATTCTTAATTGCTCATTAATTCCATACCGTTTGATCTTTTCATGGAGCTTTACGCGGTGGATCTGCAAAAGGGAGGCGGCGCGCGACTTATTGCCGCCGGTGGCCTTGAGGGCCGCAAGGATTGCGTTTCGTTCGGCCTCCATGCGGACCTGTGCGAGGGCGCCGGGCGCCGGGGCGCTTTGCGGGTTCGGGGCGTGCCGGAGCAGGTGAGGGGGCAGGTGGGCGGCCAGAACCGAATCGCCTCGCGAAAGGGCTAAAGACCGCTCGAGTGCGTTTCGCAGTTCGCGGACATTTCCCGGCCAATGGTAGGCACGCAGCACCTCCAGGGCTTGGGGCGAAAGCGTTCGCGCCGGCTCCCCCGCCTCCGCGGCGCTGCTTGCGAGAAAGCTTGCGCAGAGCTCCTCGATGTCTTCTATTCTTTCCCGAAGGGCGGGAATCCGGATGGGAATGACATGGATTCTGTAGTAGAGGTCGGAGCGAAATTTTCCTTCCCCCACGAGCTTTTCAAGCTTTTGTGCGGTAGCCGCTATGATTCGCAAATCGATCCGCCGGGTCGCGATCCCGCCGAGCCGTTCGACTTCGCGTTCCTGGAGCACGCGCAGAAGCTTTGCCTGCATGGAAAGAGGCATATCTCCTATTTCATCCAGAAAGAGTGTTCCTCCCGCGGCCATTTCGAACTTCCCGGGCTTTCCGCCCTTTTTGGCCCCGGTGAAGGCGCCTTCTTCGTAGCCGAACAGTTCGGATTCGAGCAGTTCGGCGGGTACGGCTGCGCAGTTGAGCTTGATAAAGGGGCCGCTGCGGCGGCGGCCCGCGGCGTGGATGGCGTGGGCGAAAAGCTCTTTTCCGGTCCCGGTCTCCCCGCGAAGAAGCACGGTCGAGTCGCCCCGTGCTGCAAAGAGGGCCTCCTGCCTGGCGGCGGAAATGGCCGGGCCGCTCCCGAGAATGGACTCGAAGGTGTAGCGCGCCCCCCGCAGGTCAGTCAGTTCCTTTTCATAATAGCGCACCTTGGATTCGAGCACCTTGAGCTTTGCCGCCAGCTCCCAGAGCTGCTCCATGTTTTTAAAGACAACCCTTCCGTAGGCGCCCACGATGCGATCGCCGTCCTTTAGCGGCACCCGGTTCACGATCAGGTCCCTGCCCCGGATCGACTGGCTTTCTCCCATCTCGGCGACTCCGGTTTGGGCCACTATGTGCATCCGGGTGTTTTCGATGACTTCGGTCACATGCTTTCCGACGGCTTTCGAAAGATCGATACCGTTAAAGGCGGCATAATCCTCGCTCATCATCGTTATGATACCGGAGGAATCGACTACGACCATCCATTCGCCGGCGCCCGCCAGCACTTCTTCCAGCGTATGGACCAGCGCCTTGGTCGAATCGAGTTCGCGAGAGATCTTCTCCATTTCGGTAATGTCCTGGAAGACCGAAACGGCGCCGATCATCACGCCGTTGTGCAGAACCGGTGTTCGGCTGGCAAGGATTGTCCTCCGCCCCTTTACCCTCAGGCGCCCCACTTCGGGCTGGCCGGTGCGCAGGACATTTACCAGCCCCGAATTGGGAATGAGAGATAACAGGTTGAGGCCTGCCGCCCGTTCCTTGGCGATCCCGAGCATAGTGGCCGCGGCCTCGTTCAAGACCGTTATGTTGACTTCGCGGTCGATGGCTACCACGCCGCTAACCAGCGAATCGAGAATGGAGAGCGCCACGGACATGGGAAAACCCCGAGAAAGGTAAAAAGCAAAAAAAACCTGCCCGGGGCACGGGCAGGCAGGGGAACTATTTTTTCAGCTCGACTTCCAGCTGAATGGGCTTGTACATGTAAACCATGCGGGTCTTGCCCGGGCCGTCGGCGGTCAGCAGTACGGAGACATTGTTGCTGTCCCATATCAGTTTGTCGGGGTTGTTGTCGACTTCGGAGGGCTTTCCCAGTTTCTCGGTCAATAAGGCCTCCATTCTCATGAAGCCGGCGGAGGGAAAGTATGCCATGCCCATGTAGAACTGGTCTTTATAGAAGGCATAGACAACGCGGGTGAGTTTGACGTCTCCCATTTTGAGCACTTCGCCGGTTTTCTCATAGAGATCGAGCTTGCCGTTGCCGGCCACCTGGTGCAGACCGGGAACCGAAGAAGTCTTTGCCCCCCACTTGATGCCGCGAAAGCCCGTGGGAGGGTGCACGGCCGAACCGCAGCCCGAAAGTGCGCACACAAGATAGGCCGCCGCAAGGAGGCCGAAAATTCCAAAAAAACGACTGCCGGTCAGTTTCATAGGGTCTCTTTCTAACAATGGGCATCGGAAGCTACAACACTTCCGCTTTGTTCACACAGTATGAGTGGCGGAGTGCTTTTCTTCCCGCTTCCCGCTCCCCGCTTCCCGCTTCGGTTCCTCCTGCTTCGGTTCCCCCGTCGCCTCCGTTTCCCGTTCGACAAGCTTTACTTTTGCCGAAGAGGATTCCGCGTCGGCTTCAAGCAGGGTTTTAAGGCCCTTTTTATACCACTTTATTCCCGCTCTGGTGGTGATGGGGCGCTCCTCCAGGTCCTTTGGAAGTCGATCCTCCGAGCATCGGGAAAGGATATGGAGCTTGCTGTCGGAATCGAGGGTCGAAAGGTTCGTCACAAATTGCACGAAGGCGGCCCACTCCGCCGGTGTCGGCCCGCTCCACTTTCGCATCGTGTGAAACATGCGGTAGCAGATAAGGGCGGCATCGCGGTCTTCTTCCTGGTGGAACCGCTTTCCGCTGTAAAGCCGTATGGCCTCTTTTCCGATTTCACTGGTAAATGTCAGGTAAAACCACCGGAGGATGATGAAGTACCCCTCGCGGGTAAGCTCCCGGCTGGCCCAGTAGAGGGGGTTGGCGGCGTTTTTCACGTTGAAGGCGAACCTTGCGGCCTTATAGAGGTGGGGGTTGTTTTTGAAAATCCTCAAGACCGGGCTTTCGTTGATTTTCATATAGACTTGGTAATAGCGTTGAAAATCACTCAGTTTGCGGCTGCCCACATACCGGATGGGAACGGTCGCAGAGAGCTTGGCGAGCCGGGCGCTCACGCGCCTCACCAGTTCCAGGGTGTCGGAAAGGGAGGCTTCATACTCGGGCCGCGCCGCCTCGGGGTGATAGATCGCCCCGATCGAGCGCACAATCTTTGCCGCGTGCTGGCTGAAGGCCTCGTAACCGATCTGCAGTTCGCCTTCCGGCACCGCCCAGACCTCCTCCCGGGCCCTGGCGATAAATGCGAGCGCCTGTTGCTCGGTTGGGCCGGGCGCCGGCAGCATATCCAGTTCGTGATCTTCCTGGAAGCCGTTTTCCAGCATTTTCCGGATGCGCCGCCGCACGTACCAGCGCAGCGTCAGGGCCAGGCAGATGGTCGTAAGCGAGACGAGCAGCAAAAACGCCGTCAACCAGTGCTCTTGTATGACGTAGGTGATAGTGCTTAAGCCGATGGTGTTCATCTGTCCCGCGTCTACACGATGGCGGGGGGGCTTTCCCCGGTTTCAGGCGCCGAGCCGCCCTCGTCGATCCATTTTTGAAGTTCCACCCGCGTGTCGGAATCCCATCCCGGGGTGAGCCGCTCGGAAAGAAAGCGCATGTAGAGCGCATCCAGAGCTGCGCAAACCTCCTCGAGAAAATACATCTTTTCAAGGAATCGTCCGTCGGGGTCTTCACTGCCGTAATCGGGAAGCTGCTTGGGGGTCTTAACCCCTTTTAGCGCCCAAAGAGAGCTGTCCAGCGTAAGCGTGTATTCGTTTTCTCCGATAATCAGGAGCAACTGGACCTCATCGACCACCTTGCCCTGGCGAAGCGCGGTTCGCGCCTCGTGCAGAAAGTTCGCCTGGGTGGTGCATACCACCCTTTCTTTGCCATCTCCCGGAAGAACAAGCGTCATGCGTTCCCCCAGGTGTAGATCGGCCGTTTTTTCCGCCGCCTGTATCGATCCGCCCAGGCATTCGATATAGTACCAGACCCAGGTGAGAAATTCGGTTCCCAGAAACCGCCCCTCTTCGAGGGCCGTCGGAGACTTGAGCGGCACGAGCGAACCCAGGATGTCCTTCTGCGCCGGGGTCAGCGGGAGCATGTTGGCCGCCCACGGGGCATGGTAGAGCGGGACGGGGTAGGTATGAAACTGCTGCTCGAAAAGCTCGAGAAACGCATCCAGCATCTTGGGGCTCGAAGTCCCGATAATCATGAGGTTTCGCGCCGGCGTCCACACCACCTCGCAGGAACTGGGTTGCGGAAAAGCGCGGTTGATCAGATACTCCTGCATGTTCTCCTGAATTTCCTGCTTTTCCGATCGGCTCGGCCATTTGCCCTCGTGTTCGTCCCGGTATTTTTGCACCGATTGACGCACGAACTGTTTGAGCACCATGGAGGGGACCTTCTTTTGATCGAGTCGGAAATTGAAGGCCACGTATTCGCCCTTGCGGTAGGAGCCGTAGGAAAAGGAGGAGTCGAAAAAATCCTCCCAGGAGGCAAAACCGGCCGTCTCGATCTGGGTGTCGTCAGGTTCGGTGAACGCCCCCCCGCGGAGCTTTTCATCCACGAAGCTCCAGAAATCGCCTTCTTCGAGTTCGGGAACGAAAAATCGGGTAAATGTGGCTGAGGAAGAAGAAATGGCCATAAAGTGTCCTTATCAGATAAAAGATTTCCCGCGCAGTCGCGGATCTATCAAAATGAGCCGCATCGCGGCGTGGGGGTGCAGGGGGCGAAAGCCCCCGCTCTTCTACGCCTTGCTCGCCGGACCGCCCCGTCCGAGACAAAAAAGCCGGCCCGCGCCGGCTTGGGTCGTTTGTGCAACAGCCTTGAGGGCGGGACCCGAAAGACCTCTGAGTCTCTATCCAAAACACCGCCGCAAGTCAAACGGATACTTTGACAAAGATTAATCTGCCAGGGAAATCAAAACTTTACGGTCTTGACGATCATCTCGAATTCCTGGACTTCCTCCGCGGTCAGTTCGACCCGCAGAAGCTTCTTGCTCACCAGGATGGGGCACTTTTCGTGGAGCGCCAGGGCGACCGCATCGCTCGGACGCGCATCGAAGATGGCCGTCTCTCCGTTGATGCGGGCATAGATTTTGGCGTAAAAAGTGTTTTCCCGCATTTCATATATCTCGATCTTTTCGAACGCAACGCCGCTTCGCCCGAGAATGGTCAGATAGATGTCGTGAGTGAGGGGGCGCTTTGGCTCGACGAGCCCCTTTTCCTTGGCTATCGCAGTGATCTCGGCATCGCCTACGAACATGAGAAAATAGTGGCTGTCCTCTTCCGACCGCTTCAGGATCACCATGTTGCCCTGGGTCCGGTCGGTTTTTACGAAGACTTCCCCGATCTCGACAAACTCGCTACACTCCATTACTAGCCTCCATTGGCTCTCAATATGAACTGAGGCCGGCCTTTGTCACTACGAAGATAACACCCATTAGCGGCTCGCTCCCGCCGCAGTTCCTATAATAAGTATTATAACGGCAAAAAAGTTTTTGCGGGACCCGAAAAAAACGGCATGCAAAGAAATTGCGGCCGGCGGCGGCGTGTCGCCGCTGACGGGATTGCCAAGCCGAAGCGCCGCTGCCCTTGGCCGCAGCGGAGCCATCAGGATTTTAGAGTTGGCCGTGCGGCTGGGCCAGGCGACTTGGCAGGCAGTTCTACCGCCCGGCTGGCGCAGCAGCAGGATGGCCAAGCCTGTAGGCGCTGCCATTCGCGATTCCTTACGCAGAAGCGGCGGGGCGGTTCTCCGCCTGCTGCTTGCAAAACCCTGCTCTCCGAGCTAAAATAGTACGAAAATAGTATCGATGGAGAAACCGTATGGAAGCCGTCAAAATTTCGCCCAAGTTCCAGGTCGTGATTCCCAAAAAGCTTCGGGATGCCTTGAAACTCTCCCCGGGCCAAAAGGTCCAGATGGTTGTCTGCGATAATAGGATCGAGATGATTCCTTTCAGAAAAATTTCGGAAATGAGGGGATTTCTCAAAGGAATCGATACCACTGTAGAAAGGGAAACCGACAGAGTATGAATCTGGTAGATTCATCAGGCTGGCTTGAGTATTTCACTGACGGTCCCAACGCATCTTTTTTTTTCACCCCCTTTGGCCCAGTCATCCGATCTGGTCGTCCCGTCCATCACGATTTATGAAGTCTTTAAGGCAGTTCTCCGTTAAAGCCGGTATGATTATATTTACGGCTGACAACGTGTTAAAAATAGACTGTTGTTGCGGCATTAACGGGAGTGCAGACGCGCGAAACGGCGCGCGCTCGAAGGGCGGGATTGCATGTGGGGGCTGGAAGAGCTGAAGGGGCACAGGGAAATAATCGATCGGCTGGACTGGGAGATGACGCCGGAGCTGGCCATTGAGACCTATCTGGAATGGGGCACCGGGTGGGCGCGAAAAGATCGAGCCGTAAGGTTTGCCGATCAGGAGTCTTTCTATTTCGTTATCTATGATTGGGAAAAACCGGCCCAGATAACTCTTATCCGCAGAACGATGAAAGAGGCCGATGAGATCGCCAAAATCCACGCCCCCGCCGAGATGGTGGCACGGGCGGTAGCAGCGGCAGGCCGAAAGCCGGGGGTGGGAGTGTGCGCCATTACCGAGGAACTGGAAGCATGGCTGAGGGAAAAGCTCGGCGCCTGAATTCTCCACATGGCGCCCTCGCCTGTCATTCCTTTCTGTGAGCCTTCATGTAAGTCCGAAGGATTGCGTTGATCCTCGTTTGATAACCCGGCTGTTCTCTGAACCATTCGAGAATGTCCGCGTCGATCCTTATGGTCACAATCTGCTTGCGCCGGGGCAAAACCACCCGAGCGTCGTTCCAGAACTCTTCGTCAGTGGGATGTGCGTCCGGATCGGACTCAATGGCGGCCAACACCTCCGCATCACTCATAGCGCGCAATCTTTGCCAATCACTTTCGCGCTCAGCGGCTTTCGATTTTTTTCCAGTAGTAGCGTCTTTCATGCGGCTCTGCTCTCCAAGCCGATATCAGGCGTCTTTCATTCTTGCCCGTATCGGTATAGATTACCGTGATCTCTATGCCATTTACAAGGCCGACGGCGTATACACGGTCCTCCCCATAGTGGAAACGATCATCTATCCGCTCGACCGTAGGCCCGTCGAAAATTCGCCTTGCATCCTCAAAGGCGATCCCGTGCCGACGGAGGTTTTGGGTGTTTTTCTCTTCATTCCAAATATAACGCATTCTGTGTATTTACACAATGTAGCTACCATTCGCAAGCGCTTCCATGTTCTGCACGCACATCTCATTATCATTGACGATTCCGGGAGACGTAGTTATTATCCGCCCAGTTAATGATATTTTGTATCATTAACGAAAACCTCTTCTCGCGGGGAACGTCCAATGATCGAAAAGACTCTTCAGGCAGTCGCGGGGAAACCGGAAGCCGGGAAAAGATTCGGAGTGCGCTCCATGCCGCTTTTGGGGGTGGCTTTGCTCCTGGCGATCTTTCTGGTTCAGGCCGTATCCATGCCCTTTTGGCCGGTGCAAGCGAAAACGGTTGCCTCCGGCCCTCTCGATATTGTGGCAGCGGAGAATTTTTACCAGGACATTGCCGCCCAGCTTGCCGGCCCGTATGCCAGGGTCAATAGCGTGCAGTCAGACCCGAATATCGATCCGCACGAATTTGAGCCGAGCGTGAAGGACGCGATGGAGGTGGCGGGGGCGAACCTGGTGATCGAAAACGGCGGCGGGTATGACGAGTGGATGAAAAAGCTGTTGTCGGCCTCCCCCAACCCGGGGCGGCTCGTAATAAATGCCTTCGATATTTCTCCGGTAAAACTTCCCGAAAACGAGCACGTCTGGTACTCCATGGAGGATATGAAAGCCGTGGCGGCGGCCCTTACCAAAGATCTCAAAACGTTGCGCCCGCAGCAGGCGGCCAGGTTTGACAAGAACCTCCAGGTTTTCGACAAAAGCCTGGAGGGAATCGAAGCGAAGATGCGCGAGGTTTCCAAGCGGTTTTCGGGGGCGCCGATTGCGCTGACCGAGCCGATATTCCTGTATCAGTCCGTTCCCATGGGTCTCAAGGTCCTGACCCCGTTCGCATTTCAAAAGGCGGTGGCCCAGGGGATCGACCCGCCGGCCGATGCGGTGCTTAGCGCCCGGGAACAGGTGAAAAAGAAACTGGTGCGCGCGCTGGTCTACAACCAACAGACCGCCGACCGTTTTACCGAGGATCTCAAGGAGTTGGCAAAGCGCTCCGGGGTGCCGGTGGTCGGGGTAACCGAGACGATGCCGCCCGGAAAGCACTACCAGTCCTGGATGCTCGACCAGATCGAGGCGCTGGAATCCGCTCTGGGGTCCGGGGCGGCGGGAGGCGCGCAGTGAGGCCCGAGGTTGTTAGCCCGCAGAAGGTCCCCGTTTTTTTGCACGACGTCCGGATATCTTTCGGGGGGCGGCTGATCCAGAACGAGATGAGCTTTACGATCGAAGACGGGGAGTTCATCGCCGTGCTGGTGCCAAACGGCGCGGGAAAAACGACGCTTTTGAGACTCCTTCTCG
>JBMFWU010000143.1:0-14031 GCA_049964955.1 Syntrophobacteraceae bacterium | reverse complement strand
CTGAGCGGTGATGGGGCGACCGTTTTTGTCGGAACACCCGGCTCGAGTGTGGGGGACAATTACGCACAGGGCGCCGTCTATGAATTCCAAACCGGCCTCACCAAGGTCAATGGTGCCTGTGGAAACAGCAATGGCGGTCTTTTCAGCGCGCCCCCCACCTCCAACCTTTGCAGCAGCGGCACGGTGAACGGAGTCGCGACAGGCGCAGGATTCTGCAACTGGACCTGCGCAGGACTAAACGGGGGGACCAATGCAAGCTGTTCAGCAACCCTCATTGTCCAAGGCGCCTGTGGAAGCAGCAACGGAGCGGCTTTCCGTTCCACCCCCACGTCGAATCTTTGCAGTAGCGGCACGACCACCACCCTCAAAACTGTTGCAGGGGGCTGGAACTGGACCTGCACGGGGTTAAACGGCGGAACCAATGCAAGCTGTTCGGCCAATCTCATTCTCGACGGTGCGTGTGGAAGCAGTAGCGGCGGCACTTACAACTCCGCCCCTTCGACCAATCTTTGCAGCGGCGGCACGGCTTCCCCGGTCACCTCGACCACGGGGGCCTGCAGCTGGAGCTGCACGGGGCTAAACGGCGGAACGAACGCAAACTGTTCGGCCAAGCTCATCGTTAACGGCGTTTGTGGAAGCAGTAACGGCGGCACCTACAACTCCCCTCCCTCAACCAATTTTTGTACCAGCGGCACGATTTCCCCGGTCACGACAACCACGGGGGCCTGCAGCTGGAGCTGCACGGGGCTAAACGGCGGAACGAATGCAAGCTGTTCGGCCAATCTCATCGTTAACGGCGCGTGTGGAAGCAGCAACGGCGGCTCGTACCGTTCGCCCCCCTCGACCAATCTTTGCAACAGCGGTACGACTTCCCCGGTCACCTCAACCACGGGGGCCTGCAGCTGGAGCTGCACGGGGCTAAACAGCGGAACCACTGCAAGCTGTTCGGCCAATCTTATCGTTGACGGGGTTTGTGGAAGCAGCACCGGCGGCTCTTTCAGCTCCGCCCCCACGACCAATCTTTGCAGCGGCGGCACGGCTTCCTCCGTGACTGCGGGCTCGGGAACGTGGGGCTGGAGCTGTGCGGGGCTAAACGGGGGGAAAAACGTAAACTGCTCGGCCAATCTCCTTGTGGTAGGTGCGTGTGGAAGCAGTAACGGCGGCTCGTTTCGCTCCGCCCCCACAACCAATCTTTGCAGCAGCGGCACGGCTTCCCCGGTCACGACAGCCACCGGGAACTACGGCTGGAGCTGCACGGGACTAAACGGTGGCGCAAACGCAAGCTGTTCGGCCAACCTCATTGTCGACGGCACCTGTGGGAGCAGTTGCGGCGGCTCTTACAGCTCCGCCCCGACGACCAATCTTTGCAGCGGCGGCACGGCTTCCTCCGTTACTGCAGGCTCGGGAACATGGGGCTGGACCTGCGCGGGGCTAAACGGGGGGACGAAGGCAAACTGTTCTGCCAATGCCCTTGGAGATCTCTGGGAGGGTGCAAAAGATTATGGAAGCGGCTGGAAATATTTCAGCTGGTTTGGCTATTTCAATACGAGCAGTGTCCCCTGGATTTACCACATGACGCTTGGCTGGCTCTATCCTTTCGGAACTTCCACCGACAACCTCTGGTGTTGGGACCCGAGGATGAAAACCTTCTGGTGGACCAGCGCGGCGGTCTACCCGTGGGTCTACCGCGCCTCCGACCGCGCGTGGCTCTATTATGACGTAACAGTGTCCAACCCTCGCCGGTTCTTTAATTCCAACACCGGGAAGTGGGAAACCGATTGAAAGGGTTGCCCCGGGCAAACCGACGGGGCAGGGCAATGCCCATTGGGATAAAAAAGAAGGCAGGGCAAGTTCGTTGACAATGGATTTTTCCACATTCTGACATCGAAAGGAAGTAGTATTGGGAGCGATTGTCCCGGGGCTGTTGCATTTTGGCTCGAAACGGTATTACTATTGATTTTGCAATGTCAATTCGGGAGGAGTTCTCAAGATGTGTGAAGCAAATGCCTACCTTTTGAAAGAAGGCAAAGAGGAATTGATCCTGGAGGCGGTCGACAAGGTGGAAAGCGAAGAAGGCCGCATCAAGATCGAAAGTATTTTCGGGGAGCAGAAAGTCATCCAGGGGCGCATTCGCAGCATGTCGCTCGTTGAACACAGGATTGTGATCGAAGAGTAGGCCGTTGAGCCCATCATCGCACCTTCGGCGGTCCGGACCACGCAGCCTTGCTGAAAACTCACGGCAAACGGAGACTCGCCCCCCCATTGCTTTCTCGGCGTTGAGAGGGGGCTTGCCTGATCCGGAAGTTGCTGTGGTTCCCTTATCTGCCGTCCAATTTTTTGAAAACTTCCCGGGCTGTGCGGAAGGCGTCAATTGCCGCCGGCACGCCGCAATAGATGGCTGTTTGCAGAAAAACCTCCTTTATTTCGTCACGCGTGACACCGTTATTTAGCGCCCCGCGGACATGCAACCTGATTTCATGGGGCCTGTTGAGCGCTGTCAGCATCGCCAGATTCAGAAGGCTGCGGGTGCGCCGGTCAAGTCCCGGTCTTCCCCAAATCTCGCCCCAACAGTACCGGGTCACCAGTTCCTGGAGCGATTGCGTGAAGTCGTCAGCATTCTGGATGGCGCTGTCGACGTATTCCGCCCCCAATACTTCACGACGAATTTGCAGACCTTTCTCAAAGAGTTTTTCGGGCATCGGCTCTTTCTTTTCTCTTGCAGTCATGGGTCCTTACATCCTCCGTTGTTTTTAAGCGTTTCATCCACTGATTATAGAGCTGTCATACAGAATTTAGAACGCGAAAGGAGCCCGCGCCATCGCCGCAAGGACGGGTCGCGTCGAGACGCTGCCGGGTATCGCCGAGGACCGGGAGGGTTGTCCTTGACTCCTCTGCGGTGAGAATTAGCATTGCAATATGACGGAACGTGTCCTTACGGGACACCCGGAAAGCCTCAGAGGGCGGGCCAGGAAAGGGATGAGCCGAAAGTGGCCCACGGAAAATTTTGAAGGCATCGCCCCATCGACCGTCTAAAGCTGCCCAGTGAAGTGCATCAATTCACGTCCGGTCGGAAATCCCGGATGGGGCGCTGACAGTTTCCGATTCACACAGTTTGCATTCATCGTCCTGGCCAGGAAATCGAGAGCTTTTACGGAGGCATACTTGGGTGCGTCGCACAGTCGCGGCTGAAGACCGATAGCGTCAGGGTGGAATGAGGGCGCTTTCCGGGCGGAAGCTGACCGCGGCAGTTCGCGAAGTCGAAAAAGAACTCGAATAAGGAGGACTGGACCATGGCTGCTACCAAACCGAATGTTCTGATTATCTGGGGAGACGATATCGGCACCTGGAACATCAGCTACAACAACCGTGGGATGATGGGCTATCGGACGCCGAATATCGACCGGATCGCCAATGAAGGTCTGGCATTTACGGACTTTTATGGGCAGCAGAGTTGCACGGCGGGACGGGCTGCCTTTATAACCGGCCAGAATCCGCTTCGCACCGGCCTGACGAAGGTGGGGATGCCCGGCGCCGATTTGGGGCTGAGTCCCAAGGACCCGACCATCGCGGAACTGCTGAAACCCCTGGGATATGTGACCGGACAGTTCGGGAAAAACCATCTGGGAGACAAGGACGAGTTTTTGCCAAGCAACCACGGATTCGATGAGTTTTTCGGCAATCTCTACCACCTCAACGCCGAGGAAGAACCCGAGCATTCGGATTATCCGAAAGACCCCGAATTCAGGAAAAAGTTCGGCCCCCGGGGCGTCATCCACAGCTTTGCCGGCGGAAGCATCGAGGATACGGGGCCGCTTACGAAGAAACGAATGGAGACTATCGACGAAGAAGTAACCGAAAAAACCCTCGATTTCATCGACCGCGCCCATAAGGACGGCAAGCCGTTTTTCATCTGGTGGAACTCCACCCACATGCATTTCAGGACACATACGAAGAAGGAATACGAGGGCAGAAGCGGACAGGGGTTTTACAATGACGCCATGATGTATCATGACGATATGGTCGGGGTCCTTCTGAAAAAACTCGACGATCTTGGCATTGCCGATAATACGATCGTCATGTACAGTACCGACAACGGTCCCCACTACAACTCCTGGCCCGATGCGGGCATCACCCCGTTTCGCAGCGAAAAGAACACCAACTGGGAAGGGGCGTTTCGCGTTCCCGCTTTCGTTCGCTGGCCCGGGAAAATTCCTGCGGGCAAGGTGCTAAACGGCATCGTCTCCCACCAGGACTTTCTGCCGACAATCCTTGCCGCCGCCGGCGAACCGGATATTCAAGCGAAGCTGCTCAAGGGACACAACGCCGGAGACAAGACCTTCAAGGTCCACATCGACGGCATCAACATGCTTCCTTATTTTACCGGCGAGGTGGACAGGAGCCCCCGCGAAGCCTTCTTTTATGTCAACGACGACGCCCAACTGGTAGCCCTTCGATACAACGACTGGAAGCTTGTCTTCATGGAACAGCGGGCAAAGACCCTTGCCCTGTGGCAGGAGCCTTTCGTGACGTATCGCTTTCCCAAACTCTTCAATCTGCGTCGCGATCCCTTCGAGCGCGCGGATCAGAATTCAAACACCTACTGGGATTGGGTAATCGACCGTGTCTTCCTGATAGTTCCCGCGCAGGCTTTTGTGCAGCGGCACCTCCAGTCCTTCCTTGAATTTCCGCCGCGGCAGAAGCCTTCGACCTTCAATCTGGACCGCGTGCTCGAGCAGATGCAGGATGCACTCGGCAGTGGGATGCACTGACCGGGAAGGATTAATATATGGACTCGGGGAGCGCGGGGGAGAATGAGCACATGGACCTGCCCTACGAGCAGAGCCGCCTTTCGGCTGACCGCACGCTCATGTCCTGGATACGCACTTCCCTTTCAATGATCAGTTTCGGGTTTACGATCTTTAAATTCTTTCAGTACCTGAAAGAATCGGCAACTTCCTACAACATTCCCGCGCAACGAGCGCGCAATTTCGGGACGGCGCTCGTCAGCCTGGGGACGATTCTGCTCATCTTGGCAATCGTCGAATACATTGTGTTCCTCAGGAGGTTGGACAGGGACTCGGGCAAGAAGTTCCGCATATCTTTGGCAGCGGTGGCCGCAACCCTGATCTCTCTCGTCGGATTGCTGGCTTTGTTTGACCTGTTTTTGCGAATCGGCCCGCTGTAGAAGCCGCAGGAGTTGGTCGATGGTTCGGGGTGCGGGCGCCGGAAACCACCTATCTGCCTTCAGCCGGGCAGCGATAGCGAGGTTATTATGGTTTTGCGCGTTACCTTCTCGGATGCCTTGATAGTGTTTTTCCTGACGCTCGGCCCTCTCAAGGCCATAGCCCCTTTTGCCCGGTTGACCAGGGGAGCCACCTCCGCCTTTTGCCGCAACCTTGCCTGGCGAGCCACGGCGATTGCCACGCTCCTCGTTATCGTGGTGGCCCTGTTGGGCTCCCTGGTCTTGCAAAACTGGAACGTTTCCGTGGCCGCGATTATTATCACCGGCGGCATCATTCTTTTCTGCCAGGCATTCCAGATGGTCATTCAACCCCCGGGTGTCGAGCCGCCCGAGCCCCCATCCGACGTCGCGCAGTCGGCACCGACCCTGCGTTCGGCCCAATTTTCATTTGCCGTTCCCGCTCTGGTCAGTGCCCCCAGCATAGCGGCTATTGCCGGGTTTATGGCTATTGCAGGAAACGATTGGACTCAAAAAGGCATCGTTCTGGTCTCTTTGCTGGTGATCATGGGGCTCAATCTGGTCGTCTTTCTGAATTTCGAAAAGCTTGTCAAACAGCATCCCAACCCGGGTCTTCAACTCCTGGGTTGGGTGATGGCCATCCTCCAGGCGACGCTGGCAGCCCAGTATGTCATTAACGGCCTGGTTCGCCTGGGGGCCCTCTCCGGGTAGACTTCGCGAGAGAATGAACAGCGGGGACGCCGTGAGCGAGCAATACCGGACGCCCGGCGAGTTTCACGGCGGCACCATTCAATTCGTGGGCGTTACCGTCGAAAAGGAGCAGTACCTCGATCTGCTCAGGTTGGCAGCGGCTGCCATGGCCCTTGATTGAACACATTCCCTGAGGCCGGCAACCGATGAGTACATCGGGCTGCCGGCAAATGAAGCTGGAAGGAAACAGCGAAGAAGGCACCCTTGCCGGAAGAAATCGGCGAGTTCGAAAACACACTCATCATGATCGTTCCGGCCAACGACGCCTCCTGTGAAGGCGGAGTGGCAGGCGCCTTCAACGAGATGAGCAGTTTTAAAATTGGGAGTCAAAAGATGTTGAGAAGGCTTGTAGCGTTTACCAGAACGACCCTGATCGGCGGCGTGCTGATTGTGGCACCGATCTATATTTCGGTTCTGCTGTTGGCTAAGGCGATCGGCGGGGTGGTCAAGCTGATCGCTCCGGTCACGGCCCGTATCCCTTCAAGCATGGAATTCCGCCAGGTGGCAGCGCTTTTGGTCATAGTCTGCGTCTGCTTCCTGGCAGGTCTTGTAGTGCGCACACGACCGGGGATTCGCGCCAAGAATACTATCGAGAACAACCTTCTCGAGCGGATCCCCGGCTACTCGCTTCTTCGCGGGCTTGCAGTGCGCGTTGCCGGCATGCAGGAAGGCCAAATCTTTGCCGCTGCACTGGTGGAACTGGAGGAAGCATTTGTGCCTGCTTTCATTGTCGAGCAACATGACGATGGCGCCTACACCGTGTTTGTGCCCTCCGTTCCGACGCCCGCCGCGGGAACGATCTATATCTTGCCCGAAGAGCGCGTGCATCTGGTGGATGTCTCCTTTGTGACGGCTGCGAAGGTTGTCTCCAGGTGGGGGGAAGGCTCGCGCGAATTGCGCGCCGCCATGAAAAAAGCGGTACCGCTTCCAGGGACCAAAGAATGGGTACGAATGGAACAGCAGGGAGTAAAATAGTCCGGGGGCCATACCTTGCCGGTCGGGTCTGAAGATCTTATGCTTGCTGCAGATGCTCTCTGGTGAATTGGCTGTGAGTGGGAGATATGGCTGACTACATAGCTCATATCAATGCCGGGGTGTTGGCAATGGTGTTGGCGGCTATGATGGTTGCCGCCTGGGGAATCGGCTGGCTCGTTGGTCGCAGGCAACGTTCCCGGGCAGGCGGGGAGCCCAGCTTCACTCGTGACGAGGCAATCCTTGCTCTTCTGGGTCTCCTTCTTGCCTTCACCTTCGCCATGTCCCTGGGGAAACATGATCAGCGCCGAATCGCGGCGGTATCGGACAGCAACGCCATCGGCGATTTTTACACCTGCGCGAGCCTGCTCGAAGAGCCTGTTCGCTCGCAACTTCGGGGGCTTATTCGAGAGTATGCCGTTCTTCGCTACGACCTGGCCGAAAGACCTCCGGGCAGGAAAGCCCTGGAGAAGGCCCTCGGTCGTATTCAAGCCATGCAGGATCGGTTGACGGAACTGGTCGCGCAGGCCATCAAGGCGGGGACGCCGATTGCAGTGCCCCTCACCGATACTCTGAACGAAGTCACCAGTACGAACGCCTCCCGGCTTGCCGCCATCGGAGACCGGCTGCCGGTGACAATTCTTGTACTTCTCTTCGTAACTGCTCTGGTGTGCTCCATCCTCATCGGGCGCCAGGATGGGGCGAAGGGAAGGGTCCAGGTCGCTGCCACCTTAAGTTTCATCATCCTTGTATCGTTTGTCGTCTACGTTACGCTCGATTTGAACCAGCCCTACCATGGTTTCATTAAGGTCAGCCAGGATACTCTCCGGCGGCTGATCGCCTCCATGGGGCACTGAGCGCGCCTTCCGCCTCGATCCTGCGCGATCATGACTGAAAGAATTGCTATAAATGCGACAAGGAAAAAGAACTCTATCTTAAGCCGACCTAACCTCCTCTAGAAGGTCGGGGTGGCGATTCAGCACTTTGAGCAGCTTAACCAATGCCAATGGCGGCTTGGTCTTGCCGTTCTCATAGCGCGAAAACGCGTTGACGCCGCCACCGAAGATCTCGCCGGCTTCGCGCTGGTCGAGAGCGAGTTTCTCACGCACGCTCGCAATGAATGCCGGATCGACATAAGCGGCGTTGACCTGTCGTCGAAACGTTCCAATCAGTCCGCTGTAGCGGTCACCCTGTTCGCGGTCAAGGACAACCTCGGCGCAGGCAGGGCAGAAATCTGCCGTTACCGCTGGGATGACTGTCGTCTCGCCCCTGTAGACGTACGGTATGTCGCGGGTGTCATGGACCAGTTCAGCAGCTCCGCAGCATGGGCATTTCATGTCACAACTCCTTGAAAGAAACGATCAAAACGTCGTCAATGACGCTCAGCTTCAAATACACCTCGTCGCCCGCTATCGTTCTGGAATGATAGACGTCCTGCCAAATCCGGTAGTCAGCGTGGGTTGTCATACTCTTCCGGAAATTGGCGGATGTGAGCGACATGATGACGGAGCACATCCCAGCCAAGTCGTTTATGCCTAGATCGCGGGCACCACTGAAGGCACTGGCCGTTGCCTTGACTTTGCCGGCCTGGACTAGCGTCCTTACAACCGACAGTTTGTAGTGAGGCGTGCTCTTTTCCATAAGATAACCTAAAAGGTTAAATTGGCAAGTAGATTGGACAAAAGATGAGAGCTGTGGGGAGCGGAAACCGTCATAGTCCAAAACTTCTCCATTTCCGCACCTTCCCGCTTTTTGCGTTTTCACTTTTGTCTCTTAAAGCAGTACCATTCAATCTGCCTGCAGATTCCCCGCACGAGTTGCACGTCGCGTCCGCGCACCTGCATTCTGCTGAAAAAGCGCCTGAGGCTCTCCAGGCGGTAGTCGGGGTTTTCGGCGCTCAGGAAATTGATTCTGGTGAGCGTATCCTTGAGGTGAGCGTACATCGATTCGAGTTCCTCACGGGTGGCGAGGCGGGGGACGAAGTGCTCTTTTTTTTCTGAGGAGGCCGTGAAGATCTCGTAGACCAGTATCATGACGGCCTGGGCGAGGTTTATGGAGGAAAACTCACCAGTCGGAATGGTGACCAGTTCGTCGCAGTAGCGGATATGCTCGTTGGCCAGTCCGCTTGCCTCGGGGCCGAAAAGAAGGGCCACGTGGTTTTTGCGGCTGATGGGGATGAGGTCCAGGGCGAGTTGGCGGGGATTTCGCACCGACTGGCGGTGAGAGCCTCTGCGGGCGGTGGTTCCCACCACGTACTGGAAGGGCTTTAACGCCTCTTCGAGCCGGTCGTAAACCTCGATGCCCAGAACGAGATCTTCGGCGTGGTGGGTGGCGGTTTTGAGCATGCGGGTGAGATCGCATCCGGAAGGGTTTACCACCAGGAGGCGCGAAATGCCCATGTTTTTGGCCGCCCGGGCCGCAGCGCCTATATTTTCCGGATAATGGGGCTCTTGTAACACAATGGCTATATGGTCCAGGTTGATTTTGCTCACCTGTAATAGTTCCGGTAATACTCCATCACCATCCTGTGGGTATTGAAGTACGGGGTAATGTCGGAGATGGAGCGCCTCATGATGGAGAGCCACTTCCGCGGGTTTGCGTAATAGGTGGTGACCATGTCTTCGAGGTCGCGGTACAAATCGGAGGCCGCCATCTGGTCGTCCTGGTCTTCATCGTCGCCGATGGCCCATCCGTTTACGCGGTCTTTGCACGCTTCCCGCCACCAGCCGTCCAGAACACTCATGTTGACCCCGCCGTTGAAACAGACCTTCATGCCGCTCGTGCCGCTCGCCTCCCTGGGGCGGCGCGGGGTGTTGAGCCAGACGTCGGCGCCTGCGGTCATGAGCGAGGCGACCCAGATGTTGTAGTTGGGGACGAAGGCGAGCTTCAGTTGATTTTCGTATTGCTTGCCGATGTTGACGATCTGCTTGATGAGATCTTTCCCCGCCCCGTCCTGCGGGTGCGCCTTGCCGGCGAACACGAACTGGACACGGTCGTAGGAGAGGTTGAAGAGAAACTCGAGATCGCTGAAGATGAGCGTTGCGCGCTTGTAGGCGGCGGCGCGGCGTGCAAAGCAGATCGTCAGCAGGTCTTCGGTAAAGCCGGCGCCGGAAAGCGAATTGATGTAGCTGATGAGCCTTTTTTTGGCCAGCTTTTTGGCCTCGACGATTTCGCTGTCTGGAATGAGCGAGATATCGGAAAGCTGCTGGGGGTCCTGGCGCCAGGTCGGGATATATTTGTCGTAGAGTTTTTTGAATTCCGGGGCGGTCCAGCTGAGGTGGTGCACTCCGTTGGTGATATGGCCGATGTTGAAGCCGGGAAACATGAGCCGGGAAATTTCCCCGTGCAGCTGGCTCACCCCGTTTGCGGCACGCGACAAATTGAGGGCGAGCACCGTGGTGTTGAGAAGGTCATCTCCGGCCAGGCTCTTTATGTTGGGCGGCAGGTAATCGCCGATCACCTTTTGGGCAAGATCGTAGGTGAATTTGTCATGCCCTGCGGGAACGGGCGTGTGGGTGGTGAAAACGCACCGCGACTTCACCTGCTCGGCGTCTCCTCCGAAATCCTGCAGCATGGCCAGGGTGAGGAAAACCGCGTGTCCCTCGTTCATGTGAAAGGTCGTGACATTGGGCTCGAGCCGCTTGAACGCGAGGTATCCGCCTATCCCCAGCACGGCTTCCTGCGAGATGCGCGTGTGCTGGTCTCCGCCGTAGAGATATTGCGTAATCAGCCGATCGGCGGGGGCGTTGTCCGGAAGATCGGTATCCAGGAAATAGACCGGGACGCGGGAGTGTCCGTTCCCGTTTCGCATTCCCATGACGTTATGCTTCCAGACGCCAATTTGCACCTCGCGCCCCTCGAGTCTTATCTTCACCTTGAACGGAAGAGGCTCCATGAAGGCGCGCGGGTCGAAATAGGGGTACATCTCTTCCTGCTGCCCGAAGGGGTTGATGTTCTGGATAAAGTAGCCCCGTTTGTAGAGAAGCGTTATGGCGACCACGGGTATATTGAGGTCGGCGGCCGCTTTGATGTGGTCGCCGGCAAGAATTCCCAGCCCCCCGCTGTACGTGGGAATATTTTCCGTGAGACCTATTTCCATGCTGAAGTATGCGATTTTCATCGAGGCTGATCTCGCTCCTTTGCCGGTTTGGGATAGGTTCAGACGAGACTTATATCATACCGCCGCCCGTTTTCAAAAAAAACATGCAGCCGGGTTCTTGCCTGTTGCATGCGTTTTGCCCCGCTCGAAGGGCTATGTTAGGATAAGAACTGGTGATGGAATTCCAACGGGAGGAGCCTGCGATTCATGCGAACACTTCTCATTTCGGCCAATACCGAGCAGCTGCAGATGCCTGTTTTGCCGATGGGTCTGGCCTGCGTAGCGGCAGCGGCCGAGCGGGCGGGCCATGAAGTCAGGGTTGTGAACCTCATGACTCGGGAGGATTTGAAAAAATCCGGGCTGGAGGGGGCTTTTTCGGGGTTCGATCCCGAACTCGTTGGCATTTCAGTCAGAAACATCGACAACCAGTGCATGTCGGCCCCTAAATTTTTGCTCGAACCCGTAAAAGGGGTCCTCGAGGCCTGCCGAACCCTGAGTTCGGCCCCCATCGTGCTGGGGGGCGCGGGGTACAGCATCTATCCGCAAAGCGCGCTCGCCTGGCTACAGGCCGACATGGGCATACGGGGCGAAGGGGAAGCGGCTTTTGTGAAACTTCTGGAAAGAATGTCGCGCAAGCAGGACTACTCGGACATTCCCAACCTGGTTTTGCCCGGAGCACAAGGCCAAAGGCAGACATGCGCCTTCCAAAGGCTTGATGATTTGCCGCTTCCCGAACCAAACGGACTTTTTCCCTTTCCCACCGAATTGGGCGATGAAAAGGTGTGGCTTCCCTTCCAGACCCGCAGGGGCTGTCCCATGAATTGCAGCTACTGTTCGACCGCGGCCATCGAGGGACGCATTCTGCGAAAAAGGTCCATTCAAGCCGCCGTGGATTCGATTTGCCGGTTCGCCCGGGCGGGGTTTTCCAATTTTTTCTTCGTCGACAATACGTTCAATTTTCCGCCATCCTATGCCCGAAAGCTTTGCGAGGAGCTTGCCGCACGAAGACTCGATCTCTCGTGGCGCTCTATTCTCTATCCCTGGCTGGTCGACGAGAGGCTGGTCGAGAGCATGGCCCGGGCCGGGTGCGTGGAAGTGAGCCTGGGTTTTGAGAGCGGCTCGAAAAAGATACTCCGGTCGATGAACAAAAGGTATGAGCCCGAAGATGTGCGCGCGATTTCCAACCTGCTGCATAAGTATGGAATAAGGCGGATGGGTTTTCTTATGCTTGGGGGGCCGGGGGAAACGAGGCAAACCGTGGAGGAAAGTTTCGAGTTTGCCGATTCCCTGGAACTCGAAGCACTGAAGATTACAACCGGAATACGGATTTACCCGCATACCGCACTGGCCGCCAGAGCGGTGGAGGAGGGGATGGTCCCGCCGGATGACGACCTGCTTGCCCCGACTTTCTACATGACCCGCTCGCTGCAGGATTGGTTGGAGCAGACGGTTTCCGGCTGGCTGAAAAGAAGGCCGAACTGGTACGATTAAAAGTTTTCAAAGGAGAATCGAAGATGTCGAAGGTAATGCTGCACCCTGCAGGCTACGACAATGTCCGTGAGGCCGTCGACCGGGCCTTCGAGCTTTTTCCGGTCGAGATCGCGGGCCGCAAGGTTTTGATTAAGCCCAACGTGCTGCGCGCTACGGAGGCGCGCGAAGCCGTGGTCACCCACCCTTCGGTCCTCCGCGCGGTGGTCGAAAAGGTCGAATCGCTTTCGCCCGCCTCGATCGTGGTAGGCGATAACCCCGGGATGTTCAGCTACGGGGCCAACGAGGAAAGCTTCCAAAAAACCGGTCTCATGGAAGCGGCTTCAGGCAGATATCGAAATATCGGGCTCGATTCCATCAAGGTCGATTTCGACCCCGATTTCATGCCGGCGGTGAGTGTGTCGCGGGATATACTGGAGGCCGACGTCGTCATCAGCCTGCCCAAATTCAAAACCCACGGGCTGACCGTTGTCACGGGGGCGGTCAAAAACTGCTACGGGTATCTGCCCGGAGCGCAAAAAGCCATGCTCCACAAAGCTGCCGGGACTCCGGCGCGTTTTCACGAACTGATCGCCGAAGTCTATCGGCTGCGGGTGCCGGATCTTTTTATTATGGACGCCGTCGTCGGGATGGAGGGAAACGGGCCGGCTTCAACCGAACTGCGCGACATCGGCCTGATCCTCGCCTCCGATAACGGCATAGCGATGGACTCGGTAGTTGCGACCCTGATGGGCTGCGACCCCGGCCGG
Source organism: Syntrophobacteraceae bacterium (assembly GCA_049964955.1). Classification (GTDB taxonomy): domain Bacteria; phylum Desulfobacterota; class Syntrophobacteria; order Syntrophobacterales; family Syntrophobacteraceae; genus SbD1. The sequence goes on along the minus strand of JBMFWU010000143.1, from coordinate 773 downwards.
CTTCGTTTCCTGCAGAAGGCCCGCGAACTGGGCCTTGGGGATTTCGATCCTGCAACCATCGAGGTGATCGGAGAGCTGAAACCCATTCCCGGCTTTAAGCTCCCGCCTCTGGGCGGGGAGGCTACTGCCGATAACCCGCATGTGCAGCAGTTGATCGAGAGCCGCGTCGTCCTGCGCCCACGGGCCGACCCCGAGCTCTGCACCGGCTGCGGTACGTGCGTCGAACAGTGCCCGGTTTCGGCCCTCACCATGAGGCAGGCCCTTCCCGTGGTGGACCGCGACGTCTGCATCAGTTGCTTCTGCTGTCAGGAAATGTGCCCGGAAAAGGCCATGGCGCTCCAATAGAAGAAAGGAGAATGGAAAATGAGAGGTCTTCTGGTTCGGTGGCTCCTGCTGACTCTTGCGATTATGCTCACCTCCTTTTTCGGAGTGGGGATTCATGTGAGCGGATTTTTTGCCGCCTTTTTCGCCGCAATGGTTCTCGGCGTTCTAAACGCCCTGTTCCGGCCGATACTGCTCGTTCTCACCCTGCCGATCAATATCCTCACCCTGGGCCTTTTTACCTTCGTGATCAACGCGCTGCTCCTCCTGATGGTCTCGGACGTGGTCCGCGGGTTCTATGTCTACGGCTTCTGGGGCGCGGTTTTCGGCTCCCTGGTGATAAGCCTTGTGAGCTGGCTGCTCAGCTCTTTTGTCAACGAAAGTGGTCGGATCGGCTACATCGATCTGAAAAAATCGAACAGAAACATCTGGGAATAGCTCCCAACCGTGCT
>JBMFWU010000142.1:0-14112 GCA_049964955.1 Syntrophobacteraceae bacterium | reverse complement strand
GGCGGGATCAAATTACTCGGGACTGTTCAAATCAAATATTGTGGGACGTAGCAGAGATGCGCATCGACTACGGTCCGGGCTATCGGGTGTATTTCGCGCAATCCGGTCAAACGCTGGTGATTCTGCTCGCCGGGGGAGACAAGCGCACGCAGAGCGCGGACATCGAAAACGCGCTGAAACTTGCGCGTGAACTATAGGGGGTTGTCATGGCAAAGATTCGGACGAAACCTTGGGATGCTGTAGACTATCTGGAAACTGGCGAAGACATGGCCGCATACCTGGAAGCCGCCTTTGAGGACGGAGATCCGGCGCTGATTGCTGCGGCCCTGGGAGACATCGCCCGCGCCAGGGGAATGACGCAAATTGCGCGGGAAGCGGGACTCGGGCGCGAAAGCCTATACAAGGCGCTATCGCCCGAGGGAAATCCGGAGTTCGCCACAGTGTTGAAGGTGATGCGGGCGCTTGGCTTTCGGTTACACGTCGAAACGGCCTAACCCCAACATTCGTGCGACCAGCCCCAAGTCCATCGCATGTGGCTGCATTTATTACATAAATAATGCGTCTCACCACGAGATCGAGGAGAGCTGTGGGGCAGATAACCAAAAGCAGTTGTTTTTGAACACAGTTACCGCGCCTCCTGAAACCCGCGCTCACCCTCAGTTTGCAGGATGGTTTTCTTAGGGGGTTTTTGACCATCCCGCAGTTGTTCTCCAATTTGCGGCTGGTCGCACGAACGTTGGGGTTACCCCAGCTGATCGAAAAAGGGGAGTCGCTACGAGGCGCCAAAGACCCGAGAGTCGCAAAAATCGCACGGGAGACGGCGAAGGAGTACGAACTGGAAAATGAACGAGGTATGTCGCGATGACCGAAGAGGACACAATTTTGGGGCTGATCGCCGCAGCCGAGGAACACCAGAGGGCCGCCAAGACTGCGATCGATGGTCTTGCGGCTGAACGGGCGGCGCTCGCGCGGGCCGTACAAGGAATCCAGAAGGCCGCAGGCGAGGCCGTGGCGGACGCTGCGAGGCAATCCCTTGCCGGCGCGTCTCAAACGGCTGTAGCGGCTTTTTCGAAGGCAGCGGAGCCGTTCACGCTGAAGGTGGAGGACGTCGCCGACAAGGCAAGCGAGGCGGCCAACAGGGTGAGGAGCGCCGCCAGGTGGTTCGGTGCCAAGTCTGTGGCCGTTGCCGTGGCCTACATCATTGTCGTCGGCCTGGCCGCGTGGGGTTTGGTCGCCCTGGAGCGGCACCAGGTGAACGATCTATCCGCCGAGGCCGCGCAGCTCCATGCGCAGATCGTACAGGAGCGGGCCACTGTCGCAGAGCTGAACAAACATGGCGGGAAGGCAAAGCTCAACAGTTGCGGTTCCGGGAGATTGTGCGTCCAGGTCGATACGAAAGCAGGGAAATTTAGCTATGGCGACGGACGCCCGATCTACATGGTAATCAAGGGGTACTAAAACCCCGAGGCCGTGCGCTTTTTACAAAAAAACGGGACAGTTTGTTGTAAAGTGTCCACAAAGAAAACTTGAGCGCTAAAACAGCTAAAACATGTAGGGGATTCGTGCTTAGGACGCCATGTTTGATGGAGACGATAATTGTCTACCTACGGGACCTACCGAATAACAGAGAAAAAATGTGCTACATGTTCGTATTGGAACGGAAATCGCCATATAGAATTTAGGGCCAACAAGCCATATTACATCCACGCAGAAGCTGGCAGTTACAATTGCATTGCTTATTCGGACCGCAAGATCAGTGCAGCCACGAAATGTCTGAAATGGAGGTTGTGGGAGAAGATTACATAGGTTCTTAGGAGGATGGAATGAGTTCTGAGGAATCAAAAACAGTTGGCAAATCTAGTAGCATAAAAATCATTTTTAAACGTGTGTTTTTTGGATGCATTTTGTTATTTCTTTCATTCCTAGCATTTACATCTTTTTTTGATGCTGTATTCAATGAGATTCCAATTACTGCAAGTATTATAAAAGGTGCAAATGAATACATTAATGGAACAACAAAACGCACACTTGAAATATTTACTATTCTAAGGGGTTTAAATTCCGTTATTTCTACAATTAAAGATAGTAGAACAAATGTAAACGTCAATGCTGAGCCTGGTGGGATAGGTGCTTCTGGTGGTGAATCTGTAGCTGAAGGAGAGGCATTTCAACCATATGAAGATTTAATTGAGCAAGCATCAACGGTAATGCTAATTAGTTCTGTGTCACTGGGTATACAGAAAATATTTATAGAACTTGGTGATTGGCTGGGATTTAAGATATTTTTAGGTGTTTCATTAATATTTATTTTCATGGGAATGTTTTTACCTCGTATAGGAACTGTTGATTTCATGCGATTTGGGATCGATATTCTAATATTTTCATTTATTATTAAAGTTGGTTTTCCGCTTGTTTTATGTACTGTTCAGATTGTATCTGATAAATTTTTGACTAGCGAGTATCAACATGCTTTTTGTATGGTCCAGGATATAAAAGCTGGTATTGCTGGCGGTAGCGGTAATTCGGATCAGAAAGAAAAAAATAGTGGCATATTTGCATCTATTAAACGTGCATTCAATAATATTAAAGGTAAAATTGAAACGTTTAAAGATATAGCGTTTAGAACAGTTGATTATATAATTAGTCTTATTATAGTAATAACTATACAATCAATAATTCTACCGATTCTCTTTCTGTATCTTTTAATAAAAGTTATTAAGGGGCTGTTCCAGCCGAAACCATCGTTTTGAGTTAGAATCATAGTTGTTTGAAAGCCTCAAGCTATAAAGGCTGTTTACTAACCACATACAATAGGGAGAATACCGGTGTCCGATGATCATCAAGAAGCTGTTTACTCTTTTCGTAGGTTCGCTGCCAGGAATGTCGCCAAAAAACTTGGTGTAAAAGCCTTTGATTTCATGCCTTTATCTGAACTATTTGATGAAATTAAGAAACTAGATTCAGTTGCACACGAAAAACTAATAGACTATTTGAATGTCTGCGAAGGCGTGTCCCAGGAAGAGTTGGTTTCAAAGCGGGATGCATTGCTCTCTTACATAGATGGTATCAGATAAAGGCCTAGCAAGGGTTTGCGAGCTGGCCGCGACCTCGATAACTGGACGAGATGTCGAAGGCTGAAAATCAACGCAATCGCTCAGTTTTAAAAGATCGGTCCGCCGGATTATCAGGGCTTTTCCGGGATATTGAAATTGCCGGAAACGGGTCGAAACCGCCCGAAACCGGGACCGGGACCCGCGATTGGGTCCGGGTTGTCCCGTTATGTAAACTCGAAGCGAAGGTAGCCGGTGAACCGGCCGGGAACACGGACCGTTCGGCGCGAAAAAATGATTGGACAGTTGACTTCGATACTGGTAGCCAGTACTCTCTCAAAGAGCGAGAGCAAAAGTATGTTTGGAGCGAAAAGCTGCGACGAACCGGCGCGATCATGGCGTCACTTTCCAGCAGGCCGTCAAAGCGCTTAAGGATCACTTCTTTGTTGAACGGTTTGATGAGCGTGAAGACTACGGAGAAGAACGTATTAACCTGCTTGGCATGTGTGACGGCGTCCTTCTCCACGTGACCTACACAGAGCGCGACGAAGTGATCTGGATCATTTCGGCGCGACGGGCAGAAAAACATGAGCAAGACCGTTATTACCGCGAAAATGCGACCGGACGGCACAGTAGTTGAGGTGTTGGAAAACGGCAAAGAACGTCCTTTTCCTGAAACCCCTATGCGCCCCATGACGGAAGAAGAAATCCATGCCGCGGCTATGGCCGATCCTGACGCCAGGCCCATGACGTCAGAAGAATGGCAAGCCGCGCGACGCGTACCGCGCACAAAATCCTTGCGCCGCATCCTGAACCTTACACAACAGGAGTTTGCGGCCCGTTATCATATCCCGCTCGGCACACTGCGGGACTGGGAACAAGGGCGTTCGGAACCGGATCAGCCGGCCAGGGCGTACCTTACGGTGATCGCGCGTGACCCCGAAGGTGTACGGCGTGCTCTGCAGGAGGGTCCCCGGTGATCGGCCAGGCAGAGCACCATCATCGCAACCGTTTTTGAGGTCCCGAACGCGGACCCGGCCCGATCGACGGGTAATCAGGCGCTGTTCGGATCGACAACGCCCGCGGACCGATCACTCTCATGTCCAGCTTCGCCCCGCTTTTCGATCAGATCGACCAATAACCTCGCCAGATTTTTGGCATGAGCCATAGCCTCCTCCCGGCTGCGGTTGGGGTAGCGACCGAAGGTGAACAGGATGCCGTTCAAAGCGGAAAAAAGAAGGTGGGTGTAAAGCCTCACCTCTTTTCCCGCGACATGGCTCGACAAAACCTGGTCGAAGCGTTCGAAAAGGGAGCGGGAGGTCTCGTTTACCCGCTCCAGGATTTCGGCGGAAGTGATTCTGCTGTAGAGCAGGCAGTGCTGGCTCATCCGCAGGTACTCGAGATGGTCCATGATAAACTCGATGTACCGGACCGCAACGGAGCCAAGATCTTTTTGCCCGGTTTCCAACACCTCATCCAGACTGTTCCGTATTCTCTCGGCCCCCCGAATGGCGGTTTCCAGAAACAGGGTTTCCAGATCCGGAAAATAGGTGTAGATGGCCCCGGGCGTCAATCCTACTTCCGAAGCTATCTGCCGGATCTGGACCCTGTCGAAGGCGGTCTTGGCGAATACCCGTTCCGCAGCGTCCATGATCAGGTCCCTGCGAATCCTCTTTTCGTTTTCCTTGAGGTCTTTGAAAAGGATCTTTCGAGCCATGGTGTTATGCCTACAGCTCGCACCCGAGGGCAAAGCCCGCATCCACCGCATCGCCTATGCGGCCGATTGCGTTTGCATCTCCGATCGTGCGCACATTCGCAATGGTTGCGGCTTCCAACGATTTTGCCAGCGAGTTTACCGGCCGCGAACCCATGGCCAGAACAACCGAATCGGCCGGAATTGTCGTGTCGGCGCCGTCAGCATCCGTGTAGACGATCGATCCGGGACCGATGTCTTTCAATTTGGCTCCCGTTATGAGTGTCACCCCGCGCATCGCCGCCTCTTTCAGGAGAACCCACCGGGTGGAGGGCCCCATGTCCCCGGCCATACGCGCAACCATTTCTATCACGGTTACCTTCCTCGTCCCCTTCACCATCAGTTCACGAAGCACCTCGGGGGATTCCGCCCCGTGGAGCGCCAGAAAATAGAGCTGCTCGGGAGATATCGTTCCTTTTGCCGCAAGAGAAACCGCTGTTTCCAGGCCGACCGCCCCGCCGCCCACAACGACTACCTCGGGGCCTGCTGCCACCTCACCCTGCAGAATGTCCCAGGCCTGGTGAACGTTCGGTGCCTCCACCGCGTCGATCGGAGGCTTGAACGGAGCCGCACCGGTCGCCACAACCACCACGTCGGGCTTTTCTCTTTGCACCAGATCCGCATCCACCTCGACCCCCGTTCGCAGCTCGACCCCATGTTTTGGGAGCATTACCGCGTAGTAGTCAAAAATATAGCGAAAATCCCGTTTTCCCGTGGCAGGCCCGCCCCAGCGCACCTGCCCCCCGATCTGATCCCGCTTCTCGCACAGGATCACCTTGTGTCCTCTCATCGCCGCGGTGAGTGCCAGTTCGCACCCTGCAGGACCCGCCCCCGCCACCAGGATCTTTTTCGGCTCCTTCGCCGGCAGGATTTTCGTCTGTTCTTCCCTGCCCGCCCGAGGGTTCACCGCGCACCCAACGGGCATGTTCCGGAATACATTGTCAAAGCAGCGCTGGTTGCACGCAACGCATCTCCGTATCTCGCCGGCTCTTCCCTCCCGCGCCTTCCGGACAAACTCCGGGTCGGCGATGAATCCCCTCGCGACTCCCACGAGATCAGCTATCCCTTCGGCAAGAATCTCCTCGGCAACATACGGGTCGTTTATCCTGTTGCACCCGATCACCGGAACGTCCACGACCTCCTTGATCCCCCGGGCCAGATAGGCGTATCCGGCCTGCGGCAGATCGTAGGTGATCTGAGGCACCTTGCTCTCGTGCCATCCGCCTGTTACGTTGATGCAGTCAGCACCCGCCTCCCGGGCCGCTTTCGCAAACACACGCGATTCCTTGTTCGTGTGGCTCCCCGGCACGAAATCGTTTCCGGCTACCCGAACGATCAGAGCCATCTCCGGACCGATCGCCTCCCGCACCCGGCGTATGGTCTCGAGGCCGAAGCGCATGCGATTCTCGAGTGATCCACCGTATTCGTCCTCTCGTTTGTTGGTTTTGGGAGAAAGAAACTGGCAGATAAGATACCCCGCCGAGGCAAGCACCTCGACCGCATCGAACCCGCTCTTTTTGGCGCGAATCGCCGCCGCGACAAAATCGTTTTGAATTCGCTCGATATCTTCCAGGGTCATCGGGGTGGTCTTCTGGCGCGTGAAAAGGCTTACGGTCTCGGACGGAGAGGGGATAGGCAGACCCCTCATGCCGCAAATCGAATAGGCACCCGCCATGTAGAGCTGCACGGCCACCCGGGAGCCTTCCCGGTGAATGGTATCCGTCAGCCGGGAGAGCCCGGGAAGGAACCGATCGTCCTCGATCGACAAAAAGCAATCCATCCCCGATGCCTGCGCATCTATTGCCGCCCCTCCCACGATGATAAGCCCGGCCCCGCCTCTGGCCCGCTCCGCGTAGAAATTGACGAGCTGATCGGTAACTTCGCCTTTATGGGCATAGTTGAGATCCATTGCCGGCATGACAACCCGGTTGGCAAGCGTCATGGAGCCGATCGAGACGGATTCGAATAGTCTTTTCATCACTCTGGAGCCTCCTCTTTTCGTATATCAAATCGGGGGAAGATTATGCTGCTGTAAAACAAAAGAGCCTTAAAAACGCGGGGGCTTTCGCCCCCTGCACCCCCACGCCGCTGCGCGGCTCAGTTGGCATGGGCCCGAGCCCCGGACTTCCCGGCAACAGTATGGCAAAACGTCTTTAAAAGTCAATATTTCATTTATCGTTCTGAGCACAATATATCACGTTAAACATTGTTCAGAGCAGAACGCACAGAACCCCGCTCCCGCCCTGCCCCGCCGGCGAAGCCAGCGGGGCAACCCGTCCGCGGCGACACGCCGCCCGCCCGCCCGGCGCTGCCCTTTACCAATATCTTTATTCACTGAGAGGGAGATTGAACAAAGAGTGCAGACCTTATCAACTGCCAGACCCCGAAGGGGTGTAATATCTTAGCCCAGGGCAACGCCCCGGGCGGTGAGACAAAAAAACCCTCAATACGAGCCCTGAAAGGGCGGGATATCAAACGGAATCAGGATTGGTTATCCCGCCCTTTCAGGGCTTTCGTTCTGTTGGAACACCCCCTGTCCCGGGGCGTTGCCCCGGGCTATGGTTTGGCGCCCTTTCAGGGCTTGAATGAGACTCTACTGCATTTTTACATACGGGTCCGAATTTATGGGTAATGGGCAGGCCTAGCGAATTCGTTTCAGTTTCCAGAGGAGCGTCGGATTCGTGATGCTTTCTGAGGTTTGTACGGGGATGGAAAAGGACTGATTGCCTGCGGTGACGATCCATTGGCCCACCGCGGCTTTCGCCTCGACGGTCCGGCCGAGGGGGGTCGGATGGAGAGATTCTTTCACGCTCAGCCCCGGCCATACGATCATGGAGAGATCTTTTGTCGCATCGACGGGAGCCGTCTGTCCCCAGGCCGATGTGATCTCGGCGACTTTGGCGCCGGTTTTTACGAGAGACACCTCCTGCAGATTTGCGGATGCCTGTTGAGCAAGGGAGGCCCCCTCCTGCAGCGCGTTCATAAGGGGTTTTCCACCCTGCTGGGCCATGACGCAGCCAATCACAAGAGACTTCTGCCCGTTCACCCAGGGTTGGGTCCCGAACACGAAATTTCCGCCCGCCTCGGGCATACTCCCCGTTTTGATGCCGATGATGCCGTTTTTGCCCAGAACGTAGTCGGTGTTGTAGACTGTGGGACCAAACGGCAGTTTGGCCTGTTTCATCCGGACGATATGCCGGAATGCCGGAATGGCCATATCGGCCTGCGCGATTTTCAACTGGTCGAGAGCGCTGCCCACCGTCTCCAGGCTGACGCCTGCGGGATCGGCATAGTGGGTATGGGTCATACCCAGTTTGACGGCTGTCCGGTTCATCTCCTGCACGAACTGAGCGACCGATCCGGCATCCCACTTCGCCAGAAGCGTTGCGATGTTATCCCCGGACGGGATGAGCAGCGCTTCGAGCAGTTGCCGCTCCGTGATTTTTTCCCCGAGCGCCACCTTGGCCACCGAATTTTGGTCGGCAACATCGGCCTTATAGGTCGCAACATCGTCGGCGGAAATGGTCAGGACCGGGCCGTCAGCGCCGGTTGCCAGCGGGTGTTTGCGGAGGGTGAGATAGGCCGTCATCAGCTTGGCCACGCTGGCCAGGGCCAGCGGCTGATCGCCGTTCCACGACCCCATGAGGACCCCGTTCACCTGGATGGCGGCTGCCCCCTGGGCAGGCCACTGGATGTTGACCGAACCCGGCACATGGTAATTTGTACTCGCCACGGCTTGCATCCGCAGGAAGGGCAGAGGTCGAAGGATTTGAAAGGCTGCAACCAGGATCAACACAATGAGGAACAAACTGACTATTACGGACTTGCGCATACGTTACATCTCTCCTGGAGATCGGAAGGCAAATCCTTCCGATCTCCGGTAACAATTAGACGGGACACTATTTTTTCTTAACAGACGAGCTGAGTTCGGGGAAATCCTGGTAGAAATATTCCTGGGAGCCCTTTTCCTGTTTTTCCTTCTTTTGCTGCTCGGTCGCCCTCAGCTCGACCCGCCGGATCTTGCCGCTGATGGTCTTGGGAAGTTCGGGCACGAATTCGATGATGCGCGGAATTTTGAACTTGGCAAGCACTTCTATGCAATGCTGGAAAATTTCGAGAGCCAGTTCCCGGGAAGGTTCGATACCGGGTCGAAGGATCACGAAGCCTTTTACCAGTTGCCACCGTTGCGGGTCGGGACTGCCGACGACCGCGGCCTCGACAACCGCATGGTGCTCGACCAGGGCGCTTTCCACCTCGAAGGGACCGACGCGGTAATCCGAGGACTTTATCACGTCGTCGGCACGTCCTACGAACCACCAGTAGCCTTTTTCATCGAAAGAAGCCCTGTCGCCGGTATAGTACCAGTTGTTGACGAAGACGGACTTCATCTTTTCCTCATCGCCCACGTAGCTGTCAAAAAGACCCAGAGCGCGCCACTTGTCGAGTTTTACCACGATGTGGCCCACTTCATCGGCCTTGGTGATCTCATTGCCCTGGTCATCGGCGAGCCCGATGTCATAGAGAAAATGGGGCCTGCCAAAGGAGCCCGGAACGACTTTGCCCTTGTACCACGGGGGGTTTCCTATCATGGCCGTGGATTCGGTTTGCCCGTAGAAATCCCTGATTTCGTTGTTCGTAAACTTTTTCCAGTTCTGGATGATCTCCGGGTTCAGCGGCTCGCCGGCGCTTATCGACTCACGAAGCGCCCCGAAGTCGTACTTTGCCAGGTCGAGCAGCATGAAGGCTCGCCAGGCGGTGGGAGGCGCGCAGAAGGTGTTTACCTTGTATTTGGCTACCGCCCCGAGGTACTTATCGGTGTCGAATTTGGCCCCGTAGTAAAACCCCGTGGAAGTCGCCCCCATGTTGAGGGGCGCGAAAAGACAGCTCCACGCCCATTTGGCCCACCCGGGCTGGCTCAGGTTGTTGTGAATGTCGCCCGGCCGGAGGCCGATGATGTTTGCCGTCGAAAGATGGCCTACCGGGTAGGACGCCGCCGTATGGGCCACCCGTTTGGCCAGCCCGGTTGTACCGGAGGTGAAAAAGCACAGGATGATATCGCTGCTCTTCGTATTGGCCGGCTCGGCCGTGGTCTTTTCCGTATTGACTTCGCTGTAGCTGACCCACCCCGGCATCTCTCCCAGAACGATCTTGACCTTCGGGGTCGCGCCAATGTTTTTCAGTGCCTCATCGATGAGTGCGGCCGATTTCACATCGGCCAGAATCGCCTGCGGCGGGTAGCTCTCGAATCGGTATTCGAGCTCTCGAACAGTCATGGTGTCCGCCGTGGGTACGGCCACAAAGCCGCCTTTTACGACCGCGATGTTGGAAAACCAGGTCTCCGGGACCGACGGGGCCATCATGTAGAGGGAGTCCCCCTGCGCCAGGCCGCGGGACCGCAAAAAATTGAGGCACCGGTTGGATTCGCCCGCGAGTTGGGCATAGGTAAAGCGACGTTCCTCGCCCGAATTCAAGTCCGCCCAAAGGAGCGCCAATTGGTCGCCTCGTTCCTTTACGTGAATCCCTTCGAGGATTTCCGAGGCCCAGTTAAAATGTGCAGGAATTTCCATCTGATTCAGCCGGGTGAATACGGCCTCGGATGCGACGCCCTTTTTTTCATCGTCCTCCATAACGCTTACAGTCATCAGGTCCCTGTAAATGCTTTCTAGGCCCATAAAATCCTCCTGTACGGGGTTTTGAGTGCAATATTTTGAAAAATTGCGACACTGCGCCGCGATTCCTTTGAAACCTCAGCCCGGTTCTACCACGGAAAAGAACTCCGTCAAGACATTTTTGTCCCTCAGGCCGATGGCCCTTTTGTACTTTTGCTGATAGAATCCCGCCGATACACTCAAAGCCCCGAAAGAAAGGACGAGCGACGATTGCTGACCAGCCTGGCCATCCATAATTACGCCATAATCCGTGATATTGAAATAGGCTTTCATCCGGGCTTCAATGTCCTGTCGGGCGAGACGGGGGCAGGCAAGTCCATTCTGATAGGCGCTGTAAACCTGATTCTGGGCGCTCGCGCTTCCAGTGAAATGATCCGAACGGGGGCGGTCGAGGCGGGGGTGGAAGCGGTCATGCAGCTGCCGGCCGGATCTCCCGGCGCTCGCCATCTCGAAGAGTGGGGCATCGAGTGCGACGGGGAACTGGTCATTCGCAGGAGTATCACCAAAAGCGGCAGAAACAGGGTATTCATAAACGACCAGGCCTCTTCGGTGCAGCAGCTCCAGCAGCTTTCCCCGCTTCTCATCTCTATTTCGGGACAGCACGAAAACCAGTATCTCCTCGATCCCGAAACGCACCTGGGCTTTCTCGACGCGTTCGCAAATCTTGATGTAGAGTGCTCCGCGGTGCGCACTCTCTACGAATCCTTTCGCGAAGAGCGTGAAAGGCTCGCGCAGATGAAGCGCGCACGGGAGCAGAGGGCCTCCCGGATGGAACTGGTCGGGCTCCAGATCCAGGAACTCGAATCGGCAAAGCTTTTGCCCGATGAAGATTTGGAACTCGAACGAGAACGTGGGGTCCTGAAAAACAGTGCCGCTCTCAGCCAGGCGTCGCAGCGGGCGCTGCACACCCTCTATGCGGAAAAGGGCGCCGTTTTGGAGCGGTTCTCCGAGGTCGAAAAGGACCTCGGCACGATCCAGGGTTTCGATCCCTCGCAGAGCGGCCTTGGCGAATATCTGCAACAGGCCCGCATCAACCTCGAAGAACTGGTGCATGCGCTCCGATCCTATGGAGACCGGATAGTGTTCGACCCCTCCAGGCTTGCCGCAGTGGAGGAACGGCTGGCGCTTCTGGCAAAACTTGGCAAAAAATACGGTTCGGGGGCAAACCAGATGCTCCAAAAACTCGAAGAACTGCGCAAGGCGGCCGGCGAGGGCGAGGAGTCGGGGATTCGCGAAGAGGAACTGGAAAAAAAGATCGCTTCGCTCCGCACCGCCTATCTGGAGAGATCAACCGCTCTTTCGCTGCAGCGTCGCGAGGCGGCCGAAAGGCTTGGCAGCGAAGTCGCCTCCAACCTTGCCGAGCTCGATATGCCTCGTGCCCGCTTCTGCGCACATTTTAGCGAGGAAACCACAGGCGAGCCCCTCTTCTCCCCCACGGGCATCGACAGGGTCGATTTTCTTTTCTCGGCAAACCCGGGAGAAGACTTGAAGCCGCTCGCCAGGGTCGCCTCGGGAGGAGAGCTCTCCCGGGTGCTTCTGGCCATAAAGGGCCTTCTCAGCAGAAACGGGGAAGCCGAAACGCTTATCTTCGACGAGGTCGACGCCGGCATCGGGGGCAGGGCCGCCGAACTGGTGGGAATTCAACTGAGCAGGCTCGCCCTGCACCACCAGGTCATCTGCATCACCCACCTTCCGCAAATCGCCTGCTACGGCAAATACCACTACGTGGTCCGAAAACAGGCGGAAGCAGACCAGACCCACAGCTCCATCCGTATGCTGACAGAATCGGAGCGGGCCGAAGAACTCGCCCGCATGCTCGGCGGCCTCTCCATATCCAGTAAGGCCCGTGAGCACGCTAAAGAGTTGCTTCAGAGAAGCAGCTCTTTAGCGAAGTAAACGAGGAATTTTATCCAATATATGTTGCGCAGGCGTCGTCGGATTCCCACGCGGTCACGCTGTACATGCGGTTGTCGCCGGCGTTGAATTTGGCCGAGAGTTTTTCGAAAAGATAGCGGGCGATGTTTTCTGAAGAGGGATTGTTGGTGGAAAAGTAGGGCAGCTCATTCAGATACCTGTGATCCAGCTCTTCCAGGGTCTGCCTGATCTCCGCCTTGATTTCCCCGAAATCAAGGAGAATGCCGTTTTTTTGGAGGGTCTTTCCTCGCAGAACCACTTCCACCTTCCAGTTATGACCGTGAAGATTTTCGCACTTTCCGCGAAACTCCCTGAGATTATGGGCTGCGGCAAAACTGCTGATCACTTTCAGTTCAAAAAAACCCTGCTCCACGAAAAAATCTCCTTTTCGCCCTGTCTTTTCACTCCCCGCAAAAACCGGCCCCGGCCCCTTTCGGGCCGCAAAAGAGATAACCAAAGGGCCGAATTTTGTCAAACTCTATCCGCCCCCCAAACGGCCCCGCAAATTTGTCGCCAATTCTATTGACTCGCAATCCGATTTCAGTTAAGTATTGCTTTCTCCAAGGCGGTGTAGCTCAGGTGGTAGAGCATACGGCTCATATCCGTAGCGTCCGGGGTTCGAAACCCTGCACCGCCATTCTTCGATAAAAACCTGCAAGGTTTTTCCGACCGACATCGTCAGCCCGTTATTCCGCAACTGAGTACCACACGGGCTGGCGATGAAAGCCGCTTACAAGCTTTTTGGGAATCCTGCTTAGCGAGGGTGCGGAGTTCTCGTCTACTTGTAAACATCGCCCCGGTAATTGATATCGTAAACAATCAGAACATTTTCTTCTTTGTCAATTCGGAAAATGACCCTCATTTTCCCAAACCGCATTCGTAAAAAGCCTTCCCATTCACCTTCCAGCCGTTTTATATCAAGTTCCTTAAAGGGGATTACGCCCTGCTCTTCGATCGCGCCGACCAGCAACCCGATCTTGAGCCGTAATCGCTCTTTATCCTTTCCATCGATCTTATCGAGAAACTTGACCGCACGGTTGTGAAACCTGACCCTCATCCCTTCACCCAATCCGTCATGTCGGTGAAGTCATCTGTCCTGTAATCTGCTGGCGAACCGAGTTTGGAGTGAAGCTCGCTCATCTCCTTTTTCGAGACCCTGGGAATCATGATTTCACACAATCCCAACCGTTCCTCCCGAAGCACTTCTCGGACACTTTCCTTGATCAGTTTTTTTAGATCATCCTGTGTTGTATTTTGCATTTCACTGCTCCCAAGCTTCTTATCAGATTTCTTGAACGTATAGAAGTCTGCGCCACAGACGGTTCGCGGTCAAGCAGGATTCACCACATCGCTTTCCAGACACCCCCTAACGGCTTCATATAAATTTTTCGAGAGTTCTTCCAACGTTTCGCCCTGTGTGGCGCAGCCGGGGATGGACGGAGCTTCGGCCCAAAACCCGCCTTCCTCCGCTTCGTGGACGAGGATTTTGATTTTCATGCTCATTCCTTCGCCGTTAGAATCTCAAAATAAAAGCACCTTAACTAAGATAAAGATACCACAGCCATTATTGATCAGAAAACCCGGAATTTCATTTATTGGGCATACACCGGGAACGAAGAGATTGACGTGCGTGGTTGTAAGATCAGGTACTTGCGGGAGACGGGAGGTGCACTCCAATGGCGTTGACTTTAGGGCAAGGGATCGATTTTTTCACAATTTTTGTTGC
>JBMFWU010000141.1:0-14316 GCA_049964955.1 Syntrophobacteraceae bacterium | reverse complement strand
ATCGGGACCAATTAGACTGAGATTACCGGAGTCAAATATTGTGGGACGTAGCACCCAAAGCAGTCACGGACGCGATTGTATTTCCCCCCTTTGCAAAACTCACAGTTCCCCACACTTAACCCCGTGGGTAGTAATCCGTGTCCATCCGTCCATGTGATTCCCCGAATTGGCTCGCAAAACCGAAAAGTGCGACACGGACGGCGGCTCAGTCATTGTCCGGCCGAAGGGGCCGACAGGCAGCGCCGGATCTAAACACCGGAAAGTGGTGTAGAACCCGACCGATCAGCTCTGGCTTTTATCCGTGTCTATCCGTGTTTATCCGTGTCTGAGGGCTTTTAAAGAACAGGTGACACGGATGAACAGTGATAAACACGGATAAACAAGGGACCGGGCGCGATCAAGCAGGCATTAAGGCCCTGAAAAAAGCTATGGCGCGAAGGAATAAGGACTGAAACGGATGTTTCCACACCGCGGGCGCAGGTGTGGGTAATTGTAAGTTTGCAAAAGGGGACAAGGGGGGATTTTAGTTCTCTGTACCCGCCTAAACGTTCGGAATCCCCCTCGATCCCCGTTTAAAAAGGGGGAAGAAAATCAGCCGCTCGGGCCAGCCGTCGGTAGGATACCGGGTTAATGATTTCGGGTGTTTACGGGTACGAGTATTCTTGTATGATTGCTCATTGCCCCGAATTTTCCTGCCGATCCAGTGTAGCGGCCTGTTGGCAGCTTATCTTCTCGTATAGCGTTTCAGGAGCGATATCGGCGCCATTTGGCCAAGCGATGGTCCCCCCTTCTATGGTTGCGTTCTTGAAAAGCTTCTTGTCTCGAAGAGGTTCAAAAACGGGACCCTTCCCGATATATTCCGAAAAATCTATGTCTCCCCTTTTGCCGTCATCGAAGACAACATGGTAGATAAAGCCTTCCTTATACCTGATTTCTACGACGTCGTTCATATCCCACATGGTTAGCCTCATTCCAAGGGTTCAATCCTGTTAACTTCCTTTCCGGCTCTTGCCAAATCCCAGTCTTCTTCCAATTGGGCAAGACGCAGGTCTACCCACTCTCTCACCAGTTTTGTTGCGGTCCTTGACTCCAGGTTTCCTTTCAAAATGTTGCCTCTGAAGTCAAAGACCGCCTTTCTCCCCTGGTACTCAGCATGGAAGTGGGGTGGATCGTGTTCGTCGAAGAACATTCTTATGATAATACCGAAAAACCTGGAAATCTCCGGCATGGGGCAATCCTGTCATTGGCACTCTGCCACCATTTCAATGGCATCTAGGCGGCGGAGCAGCCAGATAGTGTTAACCAGTCCCCGACCATCATGACAGGGACGACGAACTCAATAGAATTCATGTGAGAACATGGAGTCGGTCCTTAAAATAGGATTATCGGGATCATACAGCTGCGGCCGGTTGGAATTCTGGATGGCAAACGCCTCCTCCCAAAATCGCTGTTCGACGCTCGTTACGGTTCCGTTGTGCCCTCAAGCCGATTGCAGTTCCGCTGCTTTCCATTTTAATGGGTGATCCCGCCTTTCTATCAGGGGGAGAGGTATTAAGCTTTCTTATGCAATTATTTCAAATCATTCATTTCCAGCTTAGGTCCGCAGAAAAAGCGCCTCTTAAATTTCCACCATTTTAGGCAAAACCCGGGATAAAGGTCCTCGTATTCGTTGCATTTTATTGCAATGTACTGAAAATAGTAATAGAATGCATTCTCGATACGTTTAGCTTTATATTCGTCGCGGGCTCTATTAATGTATTTTCTGATTTGATCATTATTCCAGGCGATCTCCAAATACCAGCTGAATTCATCGTACACCATTTGAAAATCAAGAATACCTCTCTGCTCAAACATGCCAATGTCTTCGAAGTGCCCTAAAATTAGTTCATCTATCTCCCAACACGAGTAATATTTTTTGTCAGTGAGAGATTTTTTAATTGGTTCGGGAAGGTCAGTTTCTTCTATCACGCTTTCTTTAATTTCAAAATAAGGAAAAGGATCACTTTGTCCTTCGGAGTTGGCCTTGAATTCCAACGCGTCGCACTCCAAAAGTGCGGTGACGGTTCTAGTTTGCGGTTGGAAAAAATCAGCTTTCAATCTGTGAATAAAATCGGCGGAAGATGTTTTACCGAGGTTCCCCAGTTCTTCCCAAGCCACAAAGACGAGGAAAGCCGCGAAGAAAGCGCCGAGGATCGACCCCATTATGCCTGAGTAGAAATCACAGCCTTGGTAGTAAACATTCTGTTTTACTAAGAAGACAACGAATATTAGTAGGACGAGAATAGCTAAAATTGCAAATAGCTTAATGCTTCTCATTATTCGGTATCCTTAAATAGGCGTTCAAATGCTCTGGGATTTCATATGCTAATATTGTATACATACACATAATAACGAACGCCTATGTGCAGATTATAGCCATAATTTTACTTTGTTGATCTACTAATTTGGATAGATACAACTATACAGACGTAAGGATTGGGAAAAGCTAAGTGTTCTGCGACCCCCTCCGGTAGGCAGCATTGTAACGTGTTGTGCCTGGTACCAATTCAATCAAGCCCTGTTTGACCATGCGTTGTAATATTGTCTTCATTTTGTTCTCAGATCCGATAAATGTAATTTCTCGGGCTTGTCTATTAACTATCTGTGGGTGTGATTCCAGATATTCCAAAATCATTTCCTCAGGTGATGCCAGAGCTTCATGTTTTAGTATTACCTTAACATAACCTCCATCCTGTGAAACAATTGGGTCTTTAAGCTTCATATTTCTCATGGCCTGAAATGCTGTATTTAAACCTTCTTCAACGTCTTTATTTGGTGGGTTAGGGAATTTATTGATAAGCCGTACGATCATTCCATTTCTTGCAAACCTCTCCTTTAGGATATTTTCGGGTGTAATATGCCCAGGCAGTGTTCCTGGACTGAGTATTTCCACGCGATTGTCGAAAATCTTGATGTGAATGTCGTCTGCTGTGGAATAGTCGCGATGAAGGACTGCATTTGTAATGATCTCATGTATTGCTTCAACGGGATATGCAACTGAAAAAAGGCCCTCTGTCGTGCGGATTCGAACTGATTCGATAATGTCAGTTGTTGTATCTACAGCCTCCTTGATTTGTTCATACGCACAGCCTTCAATAGAGACAGGATCGAAGTCGAGAGTATCACGTGTCCCCTCAGCGTCAGTACTTTTGTAACGGTAAACCTTTAAGCCGCACCTCTTGGGTAACATGGCCTGCGGTTCATCGGCGAACAGCAGCAACCCAGCAACCGTCGGCTTATCGTTTACAAGCACTTGCTGCTTCCTCAACCATGGCTCCGGCTCGCAAGCTGGCACCACCTCGAGCATAAAGGCGATTATGACCTCTGAATTAGTTATGGCATTAGGGTCGGTATTAATTATTTCGCTTTCGAACGACGACAGCCCCTTATCTCTGCGCAGGACTTCCATGCGCTCGTTAGAGTCCACGGGTAAGTTCTGTGCACCGCGTCTGATATAGACCTTTCCGTCAGATGCCAGTTTTATTGCCCTGCTTTTCGGAATTTCCACCTTCAGAATTAGACCGTTCCTAACATCAGAGTGGAGGAATGCCAAAGCTGAATCAGGCCCGAGCGGAAAAAGCTGCTCAAAAAGTTGCACGTGGCCATTTGCAGCTTCCTCATTGCTGAAGCCGTCCCAGATGAAAATACCACGTGATTTGTCTTCTGACATTCCTATGAAGAGTTCACCGCCCTCCGCATTTGCGAAGGCAGCGAGGGTTCTGGAAAGCTTGGAGGGTTGAATGTTCTTGGATTTTAGGTCTAGGAAGTGCCCTTCTGAACAAGCGAGCAATTTCTGAACCTCCTCCTCATTTACCTTCACGTATTCCACTTTTGCCATGCAATTCCCAACCTGAAGAAGGACAATAGCCAGCGGGACCGTCGCACCCGACTTTTTAGTAGAGTCAATTGAATTGGACTCTTCTATCGATGTTCCTGCGATGATACTATATTTTTGCCCGACTTAAATCAATAGTTCATACCACATACCGCTTCAGGTAGTAAATCCGAGATCCCCAACCCGAAGTCCATTCGCTAATGGATCTATCAAGCTTGTGAAAATCACAAGCGCCAGGCAGGGCGAATTTCAGTTCAAAAAAGAAGAGGATTCAGACTTTGGGCGCCGAAAACCGGAAGGGCGTTTCCCTCTCGGGTTTAGAGTTCTTGATCAGGGTGGTTACAGAGCTTCCGGATATTTCGTGCGGTCAGGACCAGTTTGCCGATTTCTTAACGCCCAAATCCATCGATGAAATCACGCAGGCACGCGGAATGCCTCCTGTTTCAGACCTGTCGGAACTCGCAGGCGACTTCTGGCCGGAGAATGAGTCAAGTGATGCCTTTATTGACTACATCTACAAGTAGCGGCAGGAAGATCGTCTGAGGAACTCATGAGAACTATCCTGCTCGACACGAATGTCGTTTCGTTTATCTTGAAGGGCGATCCCAGGAGGGAACTGTAGTCAGGGGAGTCAGGGTTCGAACCGAGGCAGATGCATAAGTGGCGCGGATTTAAGCCAAATAAAATTCCGCTTTTAGGCCTTAAAACGCTGTTTTTAGCCACTTGGGATGTCCCTCGCGCAATCACGGGGTCAGAGGTCTTGCATGATGATATCCCGCCCGAGGCATCCTCCATGGTCCAGGAGCACCGAGTATCCCCCGTACCGCATTTCTCTGATCGTCAACTGTTTTCGGCTATTGCCGGCTCAACCCTGCCAACGATCTGCCACCGCGCTTCAATGGTATCGATAGATAAATCGGCTCCGCAATCCCATTCAACGAAATATCCCCCGTTGAAAACCTTTTCAAATTCGGAGAGGTCTCTAAGGGGGGCAAACGCCTCATACTCCAAATAGGGCCTGACATCAAAATTGCCCAAGCGACCATCGTCCACAACGATGGACAATACCCAGTCGGGTTGTGGTGAGATCTTAACCATCCTCATTGATCCAGCCCTCTGATTGGAAATGGTTTCTTGCCATTTACAGCCAGACTCCAGTCGGCAATCAAGTCCTCTTGATGGATTTCGATCCATGCGACGACCAACTTGTGTTTGTTGGGAGGCAGTGCGCCGGCGAGAAGTGTTCCGTCGGAAATTGAGTACACGGCAACTTGCCCCTGGTAATCGGCATGTATGTGCGGGACATGATGTTTCTCTACGTCTATAAAAAACATCCGAATGAGAATCCCATAAAACATGGAGATTATGGGCACCCTGTTTCCTCCTTGTCCACTCCGACTTATTCAGCTTAATTTATAACATAAAAATGCAGTGAACAGTGCCCCGAAACCGCCCAAACCACCGGAGATGCCGCAGGCGCCTGTTTCTACACTACAACCCCTGAAGGATACCGCGTGGCCCGGGGACCACGGTGGAGGGGGCGTACGGGTTGCCGGTTGGGCTGGAAACCGCGAGCACGGATTTGTCCACGGCGTATTGCGTGACTTGCGCTCACGTTGGAGGTTTCCTGAATGAGGTCCAAACTCGAAGTGTTTAAATATTTTCGGGCCAGGAGTTAGCCCGGAAAAGATCCGGACGTTTTGACTGAAGCTTCACTCAGAGCGCTGTCACTCTGAGTCCGGCGAGTCGCTCGCACTTCTCGATCAATTCTTTTTCCTGAAATCATTTGACCAATTTATGAATAGACGGCGGCATGCCGTGGACGACGACTTCCGCTTCTTATCTCAAGCCGGACGGGGGGAATCAGTCTCTTCGACCAGCCTGATCTCCAATCGACAGCCTACGGCGTGTGCGTACTTCTTCAGGCTGGCGAGAGAAGGCGTATGCTTCCCGCCGGACTCAAGCCGGGAGACCGCGCTTTTTGTCGTTCCCATCGATTCGGCCACGGCTTCCTGCGTGAGGCCGGCCCTGGCGCGAGCGGAAATCATTTGCCCGATAAGATCATATTCATCTTGCAGTTCCTCATATTTTTCACTGAACCCCTTCCGCTTCCGGGCCTCTCTCAGGAACGCATCGTGGTCGTGCGCAACGGGTTCATATTTCAATTCCGATTTCTCAGCCATTTTGCACCTCCTTCATTCTTCTTCGGGCGATTCTCAAATCTCCGGCGGGCGCCCTGCCGCGGGGCCTCAATTCGAAAAGGCCTCCGCGGAAATCAGCCAGGTGTCGCGTCCCGTAAATTCTATGAGATTCCAAGTTCATGTTGGGCATCGCTTGCGCTCAGCCCAACCTACAGTTCTCAGCCCAACCTACAGTTCCGATCAGATTATATATCAAGGAATTTGAGGGACGTAACCCTAGCCGTAAATTCGATGATGCTCGGTGGGCACAAAGGACTGTGCCCACATTTTTGGCCCATCGCAATATTGTGCAACTTAAGGGACGCAACATAAGGAGGCCGACCGGCCGGGATTCAATCTCCTCGTTCCCGGTTGCGCGTGGGCGGAGAGGTCTGCTGGTTCGGCTTTCTGCCGCGGCGGTTTTTTCGCTTGACAACGGGTTTGCGGGCGGGTTAGAAAAAGTCATCTAGATGACTAGATAGGTAGCGCCCCCACATCCCGAGGAGTCACAATGATTGTCATTGGAGAAAAAATAAACGGCACCAGAAAACAGGTTGGAGAAGCGATCCGGAAGCGCGACGCGGGTTTTATCGGCGATCTGGCCCGGCGCCAGTATGAGGCAGGGGCCTCTTACATCGACATCAACGCGGGTGGACTTCCCGAGCACGAAGTAGACGACATGGCCTGGCTGGTGGATACGGTTCAAAGCGTCGTTCCCGAGGCGGTGTTGTGTCTGGACAGCCCGAATCACAAGGCATTGCGGGTAGGAATTGAAAGGGCATCGAAGACCCCGATGCTGAATTCGCTCAGCGCGGAATCGTTCCGCGTGGAAGGGGTTTTGCCCCTTGCGTGCGAGTTCGGAACAGAGTTGGTGATTTTGCCCATCGACGACAACGGGATTCCCAAAACCAGCGAGGCAAGGCTTGCGGTTGTCAGGCGGTTGTTGGAGATGACCCGCAGGGGCGGGCTCCCCGATGAAAAACTCTATGTCGATCCCCTGGTGATGGCGATCGCCACGGGAGTCGAAAACGGCAATATCACGCTGGATACCTGCCGCAAGATCAGGGCGGAATTTCCCGAGGTCCATCTCACCTGCGGTTTATCCAACATATCCTTCGGCATGCCGCTGCGATTGCTCCTAAACCAGGCGTTCCTGGTCCTGGCGATGGAGGCGGGCATGGACAGCGCAATAATCAACCCCGAAGAGAGAGAACTGAGGGGGATAATGATGGCGGCGGATACGGTCCTTGGAAAAGATCGTCACTGCCTCAACTTCAACCGGGCTTTCCGGTCGGGAAAGATCGGGCCAAAACCGGAATAGGGCGAATCGGACGTTTTGAGGCTTCACAAAGCTGATTCGCCGGAAGCAACGAAGACGAGTTTGGGAAACTAACGAGCAGACAAGGAGTGTGGCCATGACGGATGGTTTGGAAAAAATGACGCCGGGTCAAAAACAGGATGATTTCTTAACCAAATGGAGTTCGGGGGAAGGGATTCCGTTTGCGGACGATGCGGCGAAAGCCGCCTACCAGTATCGAACCGGACTGATCAAAGAGGCAATTCAGCTCAAAAAAAGCCCGGATCGGGTCCCGGTAATCCCCCTACAGATTTTTGGGCCCGTAGAGCTTTGCGGGTATACGCCGAAGCAGGCGATGCACGATCCTCACATTCTGGGAAAGGTCCTGGTGGACTACTCCAGAGACTACGATGTGGACGCGACGTTTATTGCGCCCATGGTGATGCATGGTCCGGTTTTGGAAGCGCTGGGCTACGAACTCTACAAATGGCCCGGCGGCGGTTTAAAAGACACGCAGGGCTACCAGTTCATCGAAAAGGAGTACATGAAGGCCGACGAATACGACCATTTCATCACGGACCCGACCGATTACTGGTATCGGGTCTGGATGCCGCGTACTCACGGCGCCCTCAAGCCGCTGGCCCAAATGCTCCCGGTGTACGGAACAAGCGAACTGCCGATGGCCGGACCCTGGCTGTGCACGCTGGGGGCCCCTCCCATCCAGGAAGCCTGGAAGGCCCTGCTCGAAGCGGGCAGGCTCAGTTTTGAGTGGATTCAGACCCTTGGCCCCTACATCGGGCAGACGCTCGGAATGGGCTACCCGATCATGGCCGGCAGCGCGACCAAAGCGCCCTTCGATTTACTGGGCGATTCGTTCCGGGGAACGACGAACCTGATGATGGACATGTACCGCAGGCCTGAGAAGGTGCTCGAAGCCGTGGAGAGGATCGTGCCGCTCATGGTCGGCATGGGAGTGGGCGGCGCCGTGGCCAATGGCAATCCCCTGGTGTTCATTCCTCTGCACAAGGGCGCCGACAGCTTCATGTCCAACAAGCAATTCGAAAAATTCTACTGGCCGACTCTCAAGAAAGTGATGCTCGGGTTGATCGAAAACGGATGCGTGCCCTGCTGCTTTGTGGAAGGGGCCTACAACGAGAGGCTGGAGTACCTGACCGAGATCCCCCGGGGGCAGTGCATATACATGTTCGATAAAACGGACATGGCCCGCGCCCGGAAGATATTGGGCGGAAAATCCTGCATAGGCGGCGGGTTTCCGGTTTCCCTGATCCTTACCGCCGGTGTGGAGGAAGTCGAAGAGAGAACCAAACGACTGCTCGACGACGCCGCAGGCGACGGAGGCTACATCCTCAGCGTGGGATGCGCCATGGACAACGCCAGGGAAGACACGCTGAAAGCCCTCATCAGGGTCGGAAAAGAGTACGGAAAATACTAGGCTATCATAAAACGGAGCGCGTGGGCGCGCTTTTCTGGTATAAGTCCAGGGGAGTGTTCGCCCTCCGATCACAGAGGAGAACCGATGGAAGATCTTAAGAATGCGGTAGTCGAAATGATGGAAGATGAAGCCTTGGCGCTCACCAGGAAATATATGGAAGCCGGCAGGCCCGTCCTGGAGATCATAGATACCTACAAGGCGGCCCTGGCCGAGGTTGGAAAGCGTTTCGAGGAAGGCCGCTATTTCGTGCCCGAATTGATTCTTGCCGGAGAAATGATGAAGGCCGCTTCCGATATTATCAAGCCGCTGGTCTCCGGGGAAGAGGGCAATGGCAAGGGGAAAATAGGCAGATTCCTTCTGGGCACTGTGGAGGGCGACATCCACGACATCGGCAAGGACATGGTGGGAATGCTGATGGACATCAACGGGTTCGAGGTAAAAGACCTGGGGGTGGACGTCTCGCCGAAGGCTTTCGTAGATGCGGCCAAGTCGTTTAACCCTTCCGTGGTCGGCATGAGCGGGCTTCTCACCCTTTCCTACGATTCGATGAAACAGGTGGTGGATGCGTTTAAAGAAGCGGGACTGAGGGACAAGGTCAAGATCATCATCGGCGGCGGTCAGGTGGACGACCATGCGTGCAAGTTTGTGGGAGCCGACGCCTGGGTCACGGACGCCGTGACCGGCGTGAAGATCGCCACCAATTGGGTCACCGACTAACGAAAAGGAAATGAGGCCGAATTGAGCGTATCGAGTCTGGCTGGCCCGGTGTTTTGATAACGCGCTCAATTCGGCCTCAAGACGATTTCTATGCCCCACAAACGGATTGACAAAGCGAGCACTGAACCTGCCTACGCACAGTTGGCGGCTATTCTTCGGCAGGAGATTGCGCTGGGCGTCTATCCTCCCTTCGGCAAAATCCCTTCGGAGTCTTCCATCAGCAGCAAATATCGCCTTTCGGTCATGACCGTTCGGCAGGCGATCGGGCTCCTGATCACAGAAGGTCTTCTCGAGCGTATTCAGGGTTCCGGAACGTTTGTGAAGCCGGTCGATCTGACCGGCTCCCGGTTCGATTTGGGCAGCATAAAAGACATCTTTGAGGACCGCGAAAACACCCGGGTGAAGGTTTTGCGGATGGCCCTGGCCAGGGCCGACGCGAAAACGGCCCAGATACTCCGCCTCCAGGAAGGCGAGCGGGTGATCCGGATCACCCGGCTGTTGCTTCGGGAAAACCGGCCGGTACTGTATCACGAGGGACGCATTCGTTGCGATCCAACCCGTCCGGTGGTGGAGGCGGAACTCAATGTGGGACCGCTTTCGGATTTATTCAGCGGACAAGACGGAAGCCTTGCCAAGAAGGCTGAGTTGGCGATCCTGCCGGCGGTCCTGGACGCCGAGGAAGCGGGCCTTTTCGACCAGCCGATCGGCGCCCCCGTTTTTCGCCTGGAATATCTGGTGTATGATTTCCTGGACGCTCCGTTTGGTTGGGGGTACTTTACGGCTGCGCCCGCGACCCTGTCCCTTAAGGCGAAGCTCGGTATTTGGGGGAACTCCTGATACGGAATTCGTAAAAAATGAGGAGACACTGAGTGCCGGATAAAAGCAAGATAACCAGCGCCCACCGGATGGCCGAGCTCTCCAGCCTTGTGGCGGCCCTTAAGGAGCAGGAGGTTTTGGAGGCCATCGAGGCGGATTTGCGTTCGGGAGCTGCTTCTCCGATCGAAATTCTGCACGCCTGTCAAAAGGGAATGCGCATGGTGGGCGCCATGCACGAGGAAGGCAGGTATTTCATCGCCGGGCTGATCATGGCGGGAGAGATCATGCGCCAGGCGATCGAGCTTTTAAAGCCGGTCCTGATAAAGGCCGGCATCGGGAAAAATACGGGGAGGGTGCTCCTGGGAACCATCGAGGGAGACATCCACGATATCGGAAAGAACCTTTTCCGGGACCTTTTGGAGTGCCACGGTTTTTCAGTGATGGATTTGGGCGTGGACGTGCCGCCGGCAATTTCATCGCGGCGGAGGCCAAGTTTCGACCTTGCCTGGTGGCGGCCTCGGCACTGGTCACGGAAAGTTTCCACCACCTTCGAGAACTGGTCGAGATGTTTGATCAAACGGTCCACGAGCGTCCGGAAAGACGGCCTGTTATCCTGATTGGAGGGGGCCAGGTGGACGAGAGGGTTTTCCAGTTAACCGGCGCCGATTTCTGGGCCGAAGACGCTTTGTCGGGGATCTCCATCTGCCAGAGGCTGGCCAGGGAATTGAAGGAAAAATCCGAATAGCCTCACTCAAGTCGCTCCCGCCTCATTGATTCCTGTTCGCAGCGCTTATCCCGAGTGGTCCGACCCTGTCCTCTCTTCTCACCCTATCCCGGTTGGCCGGGAAACTCTTGCTGCAGTGAGGGGCTAGCCTTTCAGGCCGAGCTGGCCGGGGACCGAAGGCAAGTCCGAACAAATCCCGAGATTTGCCAGGTCCATAGTGGTGAAAGGGGGGATTCTCAGGAAAGAATCATCGTCCCACGGACCGGTGAGCAACCTTTTCAGGTAGAGATCCGTTCCCGGGAGGACCTTCAGTTCGAGTTTCAGGGTCGAGGAGATCTCCCGGGCGTAGGGCATGAGGCCGGGCAGATCATAGGCGCCGGTGTCTATCAGCCCCAGGTACTTGTAATGGGCGAGCATCACTTTGTATATCCGCGCCGTTCTTTCCG
Organism: Syntrophobacteraceae bacterium; assembly: GCA_049964955.1. Classification (GTDB taxonomy): domain Bacteria; phylum Desulfobacterota; class Syntrophobacteria; order Syntrophobacterales; family Syntrophobacteraceae; genus SbD1. The sequence continues at coordinate 2,809 of JBMFWU010000141.1, read as the reverse complement.
GGCCGAAACGAGCCAGAACGGAACGGTATTCTTCCCAGATGTTTACCTCTCCTTCCAGCCAGCCCTTGGTCAGATAATAGGTGCCTCCGTTCTTACCGGAGCGCGCTCTTTCGTCCTTCGAACCCAGAAGAAGCGTGATGCAGTCGTCAACCTTGGGGAGCACCAGTTCAAAATTTCCGGTTTTGATCCCGACGACGGAGTTTCCACAAAAACCGAAGGCCAAGATCACCCTGCGGGGGCCGTCGATTTTGTCCAACTCTTCCTGTATCCTGCTGCGAAGGGAAGCGGGAACCAGGTGCAGCCCGGATTCGATCCAGATAATGGGATGCCCGCATTGAGTTTTTTTCGCGGCCAGTTCGATTTCATCCTTGATCGTATTGCACGCCAATATAACTGTATCCATATCAGTTTATCCTTTAATTGGGTAAGTATAATTGATTGGCGCAAAATTCAAGGGCCGCTTTCGGGCAAAAACTTATCGAGATAACAATAATGACATCAACCGGGGAAAAGCCGGGGGGCCGCAAGGCCACACGAGCAGACGGCGATTCCAGGATATCGATCAGTCGGGGGACCACAGGCGTCTAGACAATCGAGGTTCTGTAGACTAGACTAAGCGGACTAATAGGAATGGGAAGGATCATGCCTTTGAGAACACTGAACATTCACGAAGCCAAGACGAATCTGTCCTCTGTACTCGCCGAAATCGAGGAAAAAGGCGAGGCGTTCGTTATCTGCCGCAACGGGAAACCGGTGGCCGAGCTCGTTCCGTACCGGCATCGTAATCGGTTGCAGCATCATCCAATATTGAGCAATATCAGGATCGACTATGACCCGGTGGAAAATCTGTCCGAAGAGGAATGGGGGGGGCGGACATCCCCCCAATCGAGAAAGGAGAGGTGTGTTGACTTTTTGAGACTGCCCGATCGCGTGCCTACCAACGTATTCTCAGGGTACGATCCAGACCGACAGATTATCCGCGCCGTTTAGAACCTTGCTTGTCACCCTTCCCATAAAGAATTCGCGTACCACCGATATCCCACGTCTTCCCATAACCAGAGTGTCGAAACCGCCCGTTTTCGCTATCTCGAGGATCTCTGCGGCACGGCGGTAACTTCCCGTTCTGCATACAATGGCGATTTTGTCCGGCGCCACGCCAGCATTCACCAGGACACTTCGATAAGTTTCGAACATCTGATCGATTTTGAGATTCATTCGCTCATGAAGTTGCTTCTCGATCTTCTTTTCCGTCAGCTCCATGGCCGGGGTGGCGGTTCCCGGGATCAGACGCCGCATCACGTGACACAGGGTTACTTCAGCGTCATTTGCGGCGGCAAATTCGGCGCAGTATTCCACGGCTTTACGGGAGTTTGCCGAAGCATCCACTGCCAAAAGCATCTTCGAGGCTCCCTCACGGGAAGCCGAGTTGCTTCCGACAACCCATACTGGCGTTTTATTGCTTCCATGGACGACCTTGGCAGACACGCTTCCGAGCAAAATGGCCTTGATCCGGCTCCCTCTGGGACCGACGACCACAGCATCGTAACCCTTCCGGGCTTGTTGAAGAATGTCCCGGGCTATCCTCGATCGCCACATCTGGGGGAGTCCGGTTATGTATTTCGGCGTCATTCCGGGTTCGGCGAGCATATTTTTCATTCGATCCATGGAATCCTGCGTCAGGCGCTCACATTGCCGATTGAATTCGTGGTATTTTCTCTCGATAGATCGTTTAAGCTCTAGCTCTCCATTCACATCGATCCGACAGACCAACTCGTCTGAGGCCATCGGAAGCACATGAAGAAGGTTCACCCTGGTCTCAAAGCGGCGGCATTGAGACGCGACAGTACTAAGAACATCCAACGAGCGTGAAGAGCCGTCCACTGCGATGAGAATACTCTTCGGGTTTGACATGCAGTTCCTTTCATGATCAGAGCTCCCATCAGGAGGGCGCCTGAGGTCATCGCTATTTCAAAATCAACTCTTTCGGGCCACGATACCGTATGTTTTTCATGGAACAATATGTTCCGCCGGAGGCTGTGTATTGCTCCCTTCTTACAGCCTCCCGCGGATCAGGTCGAGGCCACCCAAGGGGCCATCGAGGCCTTCATGTACGCCCCAGTTGACGAGCTGGCGCCATATTTGCCAGGCGCCCATCGGATTTGGCGTTATGAGGACATTTCCGCCCACAGGACAAGGAACCTCGTAAACACTGACCTGATGAGTCTAAGCAGGCGTCGAAACGCACGCAGGACCCGCACCCGTTGCCGCTGGCGCAGATGGACGCCGACGCAAACGCCATCACCAGCACCAACAAGGTACTCATGATCGTTTTCATTAATTTCTCCTTTCCAAGGATCGACTTTTCTCCGTCCAGAGAGCCAAACGAAACTGCACGATTCTTCTGTCTCGGGCGGGCCTCATATTCCCCTTGAACCGTGGAGCCTTCCTTCTTCTGTTGAAGCAGAGAACCTTCGTTTACTCCTCAACAAACAAACCGGCTCTTACAGTTTGGAAGCCTTTTTATCAAATACCTGTTTCACAACGATTACATGCAAATCGCGTTTGAAAAAACGGAAAGGAGCGCGCTAACAATGTTGGAGGAAAGAAATGGTTGAATCCGGATTCTTGTATTTTTCTTTTAACGGATTGCGAAGAATGGGACACTTCACAGTTTCGCCAATAAGTCCTTCGTTTTCTTTAGCCAGTAATCCATCCCCATTTCCCGGAACATGGCCGCTGCTTTTCGCAGAAATTCCCTATGATCACAAAATTCGGTTGGATTCCGCCGTTTTCGCTGGTTGCTTGAGCG
>JBMFWU010000140.1:0-14520 GCA_049964955.1 Syntrophobacteraceae bacterium | reverse complement strand
CCAGCTCTTTTTATGGAGTAGTCGGGGGTTGTTATAAACGGGTAATGCTCCCGTTTTATCCGCGCCGTCGGAAAGGCAAAGAGCAGACAGGATTACAGGATTAACAGGATTAAGCAACTGATTAAAATAGTTTGTTATCCTGCATGTTTTCAATCCTGTAAATCCTGTAATCCTGTCCAAAGTTTTTGTCTTGTCTCCCAGTTTGTCTCGCGCCGGCTGAAAAGCAAAGAGCAGACAGGATTACAGGATTAACAGGATTAAGACAACTGATTAGAATCATTTTTCATCCTGTATTTTTAAAATCCTGTAAATCCTGTAATCCTGTCCGGAGTTTTTTCCACATTCCTGTACATCCTGTCGAGTGCGCGGCAAATTTTGCGTGGGTACCCGGAAAAAAGATCTCGCCGGGTGGGTGGCCGTTTCACTGAGTAAAACGTCAACCAGTTGAGTATATTGGAATTTGTGTTGCGAACTCCTTTGGCATCGAGCTTGCTTTTCCTGTCCGGCAAAGCGTAAAGGGTGTGGGGAAACGTGGGATTTTCCCGCAAATTGCCTCTTTCAGTCTGAATCGGGACATAAGATGCTATCAGGACAGATTAACGCCTCACAGATGTTGGCAGCCTTTATTGGAAACGTCAAAGAGAAGCTCGGGCAGAAAATAGTGAAAAACGATTTTTCCGGGGAACTCGAAAAACACCTGCCAAATCAGGCAAAGACCCTTGGGGTGGATCCTGCCAAAGCGGGATCAGCAAAAACGGATCCCTCGGGCGTGCAATCCGGTGCTGCAACAGGAACGTCGGCACAATCCGGCACCGGTTCATCTGCCGTGGTTCAGGACAAGGGCCTTACGGCTTCGAGCGCGAAGGTACGGGATATAGAAGTAAAGGAGAAGGCGGAAAAGAGCCTTTCGGTCTCAAATCCGGCGGTAGTAGAGACCATATTGGCCAACCTTCACTACCCGGCGCAGGTAAGGGATCAATGCCAGGCGCTATTGAACAAACAGGGCCACATAACGTTCCAGGACCTGAAGTCAATTCTGAGCACGCAGCCGGATACGAAGGCGGGGGGCCCTGCGGAAGTTCCGGCGGCAACGGTTCGCAGCCTCATGGAATCGATCGTAAAGGCTTCCGAGAATGGTGGAGGTAAGACTGCTGCGATTGGAGCAGGCCTCATGGCATCGATCGGGGTAAAGCCGGAAGGCTCGTACACTCGCGACGAACTTCGCGATCTTTTGAAAAAGATCGTGCAGTCTTCACAACCAAAGCAGACACAAACCCTGGTCCCTTCCTCCTCGACTGCGATTGCCGCCCCAACGCTAACGGAAGGAGGCCAGAGGATCGGGCAGGCCATAGAACTTGTTTCGAGCGCACTTCCTACGTTTCTATCCGGGGAATCCAAGGTTTCGTCGCAAAAGATCCTCGCCCAGCCTGCGACCGACACGGTGGCCAACCGGCAAAAAAACAGTCCAACGGTTTCGGATTCGCAGGCAAATCCGGCAAGCGGCGCACCCGCTGGGGCGAACGCCCCGCAGGGAGGCGATCTAAACCAGTCCGGTTCGTCTTCGGGCGTCGGCCTTAGAATGGTGCAGGGTTTGGAAGCGATCCTGCAAAAGGGGGAAGATGGAGCACCCAAGGCGTCAGAGACATCTAACACGACCCCGGTGCAGGAGAAGCAGGCTGATTCGGTTTTCGACCGATTTGCCGCTGCGGCCGACCTGGCTTATGCGATGAAAGGCGGCGGAGTTTTGCCCCAGAGCGGATCGGGGGCTTCGGGGGGGACGAGCGGCGGCGTTTCTCCAAAAGAGGTGGAAAGCAGCGCGAACCAGGGCGGACAGGATGTGGCAATGTTCGGAAAATCAGTGGAAAAGCTTGCGGGGGGAAAGGAGCAGCCCTCGGAAACGGTAATTTCACAGACTTCGGAGATCAAGTCCGAGGACAAACTGGTTACGCTGCAGCAAATGAATAATTCGGGTGGGGACGGCTCTCTTTTTTACGATAAAAACGCAGAGGCCGAACTTTTTGCCAAGGCTGGTGGAGAAAAGGGTGCGGGAGCGACAGTGGCGACTGCCGGGGGCGAGGATATCGCGGGCGTTATCAGCTCCTATACGGCCGCGAGTGAGCAAAGCGCCGGGGCGGCAGTCGTTGTGAACGGCCCGAGCAGCGCGAAGGCGAGCGGCGAAAAGGGTGCGGGAGCGACTGTGGCGACTCCCGGGGGCGAGGATATCGTGCGCGTTATCGGCTCCTATACGGCCGCGAGTGAGCAAAGCGCCGGGGCGGCAGTCGCCGTGAACGCCCCGAGCAGCTCGAAGGCGAGCGGCGAAAAGGGTGCGGGAGCGACAGTGGCGACTGCCGGGGGCGAGGATGTAGCGCGCGTTATCAGCTCCTATACGGCCGCGAGTGAGCAAAGCGCCGGGGCGGCAGTCGCTGTGAACGGCCCGAGCAGTTCGAAGGCGAGCGGAGAAAAGGGGACGGGAGCGACTGCGGCGTCTTCCGGGGGCGAGGATATCGCGCCCGTTATCAGCTCCTATATGGCCGCGAGTGAGCAAAGCGCCGGGGCGGAAGGGAGTTTGAACGATTCGAGCAGTCAGAAGGCGAGCGGGGAAAAGGAAGTCGGAGCGTCTGCTACGACTCCTGGCGGCCTCAGTTTCAATATTGCCCCGGGTGTGCAAACCGCAGGTATTTTGAACGGTTCAGGCAGTCAAAAGGCGGGGGTAGAGGCTGCGAAGACGACGGTTCTCGGTGATAACCCGGTAAAAGATGCTTCGAACGTCGCAAAATCTGGGACGGTTTCGGAAAAAGCTGTGTCGGTCAGCACCAGTGTGTCGGGAGCAATCGCCCAGGGAGGGACCAGTGGTGGCGGAAATGGGGCCTCTGCCGCATCGGCTTACTCCGGGGTGCTTTCCCAACAGGAGGCGCTGAGCATGCCTGCCGGTCTTACCGACCAGAGTGCGCAATCCGGCGGGGGCCAAAGTTCGCTTTCCTCTTCAGACAGTTCTGCATCCCGGAGCGTATCCGCGGCGAACGGGACGGAAACGATCGCGGCAATCGAACAGGCGATGTTCGTACGACAGGATGGCGGCACGGTCGCCAAGCGGATCGAAGAACCGGCTTCAGGCAAAGATTCTTCTCCCGCGCTTGCCTTTGCACAGACTTCCGCATCCAATCTGCAGGCGATAAATGTGGCGACGGCCGATAATTCGGGGCAGAACGGCTTTAGCATGTATGATCCCTACCGGGCAGCGGAGCTGGTGAGCAGCATGCGCGAGCAGATGGGAAGCGGGGGGCGGCTCGTGCTCGAGATGGATTCGGACGGGCTTGGAAAGATAAACCTGAAGGTCGGGGCCAGAAAGGATGAAATCACGGTAGAGGCGCTTACGCAAAGCGAGCCCGCACGGCAGGCCCTTGTGAACCATTCGGTGGAACTGCGCCAGGACCTGAGAGACCAGGGGCTTGTGCTGGAGAAGTTCACGGTTGACGTGAACGGAGGCAGCAGGCAGGGGGGAGAAACCGGTTCTCAGGCCTATCAATCCGGCGCTCAGGGCAGGGGAACGTCCGGGGGGACAAGAGGCGGGGCCGTCAAAACAGCGGCAGCCCCGGTCCGGCGGACTTCAGTCAGGACAGCTCGGTCGCAGATAAGCCTTTTCGCCTAGCGGCGCAGTGGGGCGACGTTTGAGCGCCGGGCAGTGTCAGTCGTGGATATGATAGTGCCGGTGATCGCCGTTATGAGAATGCTTGTGAAAGCGCGGATCGATCAGGTTTACCCGTAACAGCAGATCTTTTTCGGAAAGCAGTTCGGAGGGAGGGCCGCTTGCCGCCACTCGGTGGTTCTCGCCGAAAATCAGCACGCGGTCCGAGATCTCTTCGACTATATCGAGGTTATGGGTGGCCGTGATGATTGTTTTGCCAAATTTTGCGAGCTGAATCAGCATATCGATCAGCCATCGTTCGGTTCGTGGGTCCAGTGCCGCGGTAGGTTCGTCGAGCAGAAGAACATCCGGGTTGGTGGCCATCACGGCGGCAAGGGCGACCTTCTTTTTCTCCCCCCCACTGAGTTTAAAGGGCGGGCGGTCCCTGATTGCCTCGATACCGAAGAGTTCGAGCACCTCTGAGACCCGTTGCCGTATTTCCGGTTCGCTCATCCCCATGTGCAGGGGACCGAAGGCGATTTCATCCCACACAGTGGAAGAAAATAGCTGTGTATCCGAGTTTTGAAAAACAAAGCCGACCCGCCTGCGGAACTGGTGGCTGAACTGTTCTTCGGTAAGGCTCTTTTCGCTGAGCTCCTTGCCGAAGACACGGACAACCCCGTCGCTTGGGAAAATCAATCCGTCAAGAATACGCAGAAGCGTCGATTTGCCCGACCCGTTTGCGCCCAGAAGAACGATTCGTTCCTGCTCGCAAATGGTGAGATCCAGGTCATGCACGCCGATCTCCCCGTCGGGATAGCGGTAGGTCACTCCCTGCAGCAAAAAGACGGGGGCGGCGGAAGTTTCAGCCAAGGACACGATCACCTCCCAGAAATAGGGCGGCCACGACGAGCACCAGAAAAATCCATGCCCAGTCGCTACGCTTCATCTCAAAGCGTACAATGGAGCGGGGCACTCCAACGTAGCCGCGTGAAACCATGGCCCCGTGCACCTCTTCACTCAAAGCCGCAGTTTTGCACCAAAGGTTTCCCATCGCCGAGGTGACGAACTTGCGTTCTTCCCGGGGGGCGGCCCGGCCCACAAACCTGCTCCTGCGGGCCAGGAACATGTCGCTGCTCGCGCCCAGCAGAAGGAAAATATAGCGGTAGGTCATCTCCAGCACGGAAAGAAAAACCGAGGGGATGCGCAGGGCGCCGAGCGCCTTTAGCAGTGCATTCCACCGGGTGGTAAGGGTGAGCAGCACGGCCAGGGAAACGGAGGCGCCTACCCGCAGGAGCAACAGCGCCGCTGAGGCCGTCCCCTGCCGGGTTATCGCCACTTCGGCCGGGATAGTAAAATAGCCGAGTTTCACCGGGCCGCTCAGATGGAAAAGCACCACGAGAGGCGTTCCGGGCCGGACGATGTTAAAGAGCGCCGGGAAGACCAATACGGCCGTAAAGAGCGGCACAACGATCCATACTCTTTTGACGAAGATGCCCAAGGGGACCCGGGAACTTTTTGCCAGCCAGAAGAGCCATAAATTGAAAATCACCAGGGGGAAGATATGGTGAAACAGCCCGGCCGTGCCGATGAGGAGCAGAATGCTCACCAGTTTTGCGCGGGGGTCCAAATCCTGCAACAGACCACGGCGGCTTGCGAGCGTTTCGGAATAAAGCTCGTTTTTCATCACCTCCGCGATGGCGTGCAGAGTCTTTTCGACAAATCCGCTCCCGGAACGGCCCGTGCGCGAAGACACGGGGCCGGGCTCGGGCGGCTTCTCCCGGAGCCACTGTGGAATGGAGCTCATTTCGGACATCGATTCAGTGCTCCCTTCGCAGGGCTCGGATCGCTCTCGGGTATGTGCATCGCCAATTCTTCCCTCGCCACGAAAAAAGGCCACAAAGCTCCTCTGTTCCACCCGGGTGGAAGACAAAAGACCTTCGTGGCCTCAAATATTCGAAAAGCTGCTCTCGGGGCGGTGCAGCCCGCGACGGTTTGCGGCCTTCGTAGCCGGTTTATTCCTCCGTGCGCGCTCAAAAAGCATCGGGCTCCCGTCCGAGTCCTTATCAGATAGCATCCCGCTTGCGCGCAGTCAACGTAAAGATTAATCTGATTGACAAAGAGGAGCGTTTGTAGCAGAAGGTGAGTACAGGGAAGTTGGAAGCGCCAGGTACTGAGTCAGTTTAAAAGGGAATCCCGTGAAAATCGGGAGCGGTCCCGCCGCTGTAAACGGGGACGAAATCCGGCTAGAGCCACTTTCTCGCGCGAGCGGGACGGGAAGGCTCGGAGAGTAGATAGATCCGTGAGTCAGAACACCTGCCCGGCGCCGATTGGTGAGCCCGTACGCGGAAAATTCGGGCAGCCTCCGTAAGGACCAAGCGAGTCAGGGTGCAATCCTTAGGGCGAATTAGCTCTAGGGATTTTTTTTTGGGGGCGGAGCGCGTTGGAATTATGTGGAGGGAGAACGGCCGTGAGCAACTCTCAAGAGAATACGACGGAAGCGGTTTCCTGGTTCGATCCATTCACCCGTTGGATGTTGCTGATAATGTTGGTCCTGCTGACCGCCATTTTCATTGCCGCCAAGATCATGGACATGCATCACATGCTTGGCGGGGGTACCGATGATGTGGTGAACGCCATGGCTTCCCGGGTGGCCCATGCCAAGGCTCATCCCTTCATAGAACTGCCCGGCGACGCCCAGGTCGGGGCGTTTTCAGTGGCGAATTTTTTCGCCGGCATGATAGTGGGACACCACTGGAAGAGGCTTTTCGAAGAGCCCAAACAATAGGGGCAGGGAAGGAGTCGTCCGATCATGGAACTTTTTACGAATGATTTGTCGGGGGATGCGCCCTATCTTCGCCGGCTTGACGGACGAATCAAGACCTGCGTGCTGCTGGCCGCCATAGTGACCGTGAGCGTTGTGACCGGATGGCTGCCGGCTGCCGGGGTCTTGGTAACCGCTCTCGTACTGCTGTTCACTCTTCGCCTGCCGCTAAAAAAAGTGTTGTGGCGTATGTGCCTGCCCTTCGGCGTGGCATGGCTGGTGATGCTCAGCCTGATATTTACCACCGGGCACACGGTTTTTGCCACCATCACGCTGGTCCATTTCAAACTGGAGATCTACCGGGAAGGCATGGCGCTGGGCTTTCTGATCATGCTGCGCATTCTAGCGGCGGTCTCCCTGGCGATGCTGCTCTCTTTTTCGACGCCGATCGTCGAGGTCCTGGCAACGCTTCGCCTGATGAAGATGCCGGGTCTGATCGTCGATCTGGCGGATATGATCTACCGGTACGCGATGTCTCTTGGCGAGGTGGGCGCGACCATGCGCAAAGCGCAACGGTCCCGGGGCGGGGAAGGGTTGCCGTGGCACAAACAGGCCAGGGACATGGGCAGCGTTGCGGGAAATCTTCTGATAAAGAGTTTCGAGCGTAGCGTGAGGATCTATAAAGCCATGCTTGCCAGGGGCTATGACGAAGAAGCGAAAGCTCAGCCTTACTTTACGCGTCCCATTCCGTCGAAGGATATCCTGGCCGGGGTCCTTTGCGGTCTTGTCCTTGTCGCCGTGCTCGTTTGCAACTTCGCATGAAAGGGCTGGTAACACCAGTGAATCTGATAGAACTCTCCCGAGTCGACTACGTCTACCCGGACGGCACACGGGCCCTGGCCGATATAGAGCTATCCGTGGGAGCCGGCGAGAGGGTGGCCGTTCTTGGACCCAACGGTGCGGGAAAGTCGACTCTTTTCCAACTGTTTAACGGCCTTCTGCTGCCTGCCTGCGGAACGGTGGCCGTCGAGGGCCGGCCTATCGAAAAGGCCTACCTCAAAGAAGTGCGCCGGATGATCGGCATGGTTTTCCAGGACCCCGACGATCAACTTTTTTCCGCAACGGTACGTCAGGAGATCTCTTACGGCCTGCTCAACCTGGGGCTTTCGGGCGAGCGCATGGAGGAGGTCATCGCGTGGGCGCTCGAGGTGGTGGGACTACCGGGTTTCGAAAACAAGAGCCCGTTCCATCTGAGCGGCGGGGAGAAAAAACGGGTGGCCCTTGCCAGTGTACTGGCGATGAAACCCCGGGTGCTGGTGCTCGACGAACCTACCGGCGCCCTGGACCCGATCGGCACGGCAAAAATCATAGCGCTTCTTAACTGCATCAACCGGGAACTGGGCATAACCCTGGTTTTTGCGACCCACGACGTCGATTGCGTGCCCCTCATGGCCGATAGAGTTTATGTGATGGATAAGGGCAGAATTGTCATGTCGGGTTCCACTGAGGAGGTTTTTTCCAGAAAGGATCTGATTCGAGCCCACAATCTGAGGCTTCCGCGAGTGGCCCACCTCGCCGAGCTCCTGGAACGAGACGGCGACTGCCGGTTTCCAACCTCTCCTCTTACCATCGGGCAGGCGAAAAGAATGCTTCTCGAACGATTCGCGGGAACTAAAAAGTAAAAAGGCAAAAGCAAGGAGTCCTCGCTTTTGCCTTATTTTGCATTTGCCTTTACAAATTACCCTGAAATCAGGTTCACAACCGTCTGAAGCAGGTTATTGCCGGTGACTATGGATTTGGAGTTCGCCTGGTAGTCGGCCTGGTAGTTGATCAGGTTGACCATCTGCGAGGTGAGATCGACGTTTGAGCCTTCGAGCGCGCCTGAAATGAGAGTGCCCGCCCCGGTGGTGTCCCCCGGCGCCCCCAGTGTGCCCGTTCCGGAGTCAGGGCCTGTAGTGAATAAATTGTTTCCCTGTGAGACAAGTCCGTTGGGGTTGGCGAAGGTAGTAATTCCTATGGTGGCGATCGATGTTTGTGTGCCGGTTGAATCGGTCCCCCAGACAACGCCGTTTTTGTCGATCGAATAACTGGCATACAATGCTCCAGTTGATGAGTTCGTCATGCTGATGGGGGCGGAACCATTGTCGAGAACTTGATCGTCGTTCGCATCCGTGAGATATCCTTTAGTGTCGATCTGGAATGCTCCATCCCGGGTATAGTGATCGGCGCCCGCGCTGTCCTTGACCTCGAAAAATCCCGAGCCCTGAACCATCAGATTCGACCATAAATTTGTCTGCATCTCGGTTCCGGTGCCCTGGTCCGCGGACGTGCTGAGAATTGCCGAACCTACGCCTTGAGCCGTGTCGCTGCTGTATACGGTGGGCATGTACCCGCTAACGAGGTTTCCGAAATCGACCGATTGCGACTTGTAGGCCGTCGTGTTGGCGTTGGCGATATTGTTGCTCACCACCGAGAGCGCCTGGTTGAAGGTGTTGAGGCCTGAAATTGCCGTGTACATCATGTTGGCTGCCATCTGCTTCTCCTTTGCCGTTTATCGAATATGTGCAAATCGGTTCGTCTATTTTCAAGCGTTGCCCGGAACCGGGAAATGGGCAGCCTCCCTGCCGCCCCCCGGTTTGAGCGCGCCATCCTAGTTGGAGCTAACTCCGCACACGCTGGAAACGGGAATCGTTATTCCGTTCGCGCTGTTCAACAGGTATGTGGGAGGGTTGCCGTTGAGGTTACACGAATAGACCTGCCCCTTGATGGTGGTCTGGACCGCTGCGGCTGCAGAAGAGCCATCTGTGGGGGTCGCAGTCACCGTGCAGGTGTAGGCGCCGTCGGAAACCGTGTTTCCGCTTGCGTCCTTTCCGGTCCAGGGAAGGGTGTAGGTGCCCGAAGCCTGGGAGCCGAGGCTTCCCGAGTACACCGTAGTGCCGGCTGAGTTTTGTATGGTGTAGGTGACCGTAGACGGGGTGGAAAGCGTATAGTTGAGATTATCGGAAAGGCTTCCCGAGGCGACGTTTATCGTGCTGTCCTGGGCCGTGACGGTTTTTCCCACGAGAGAAGCCATTTCCCCATTGTTTATGGCGCCCGAATACTGCTCGATGCCGTTCAGTTGCGAGGTGGCCTGGGTCAGCTGTTCCACCGTCGTAAACTGCGCAAGCTGGGAGGCCAGTTCGTAGGACTGCATCGGGTTGGTCGGGTCCTGGTTCTGCAGTTGGGCGGTGAAAAGCGTCAGAAAGTCCTGCTGGTTGAGCGAGTTTGATGGTGCCGAAGAGGAGCTCGAACCCGCCGAGGTGAGATAATTGGCGCCGATACCCGGCATCGACTGAACGGTGTTGGTTGCTGTAGACATCGCTATCTCCCGGGGGCCTCGCCGGTTTAGATGTTCTCCGCGAAAAGCCCGTCAATGGTTTTTTCCGTCACCGCTGGGTTGAGCAATAGTCGGGCCAGCAGAAGTCCGTTTTAGAAAGCGTGTAAATTCAATCGGATATATTTTTACCGCAGGTGAGTGGTCCCAAAAATCCGGGAAATTTTTCCTAGCGGACTGCACATTTTTCCTCCGAGTTGATTTTTTGGGCTTGCGATTAAATTCCGTCAAAAGCTTGACCTCAAAATCCAGGAAGTGACAGGTTCGGGTTCGATGCGCAGACGGACTTTGCCCCGGGAAGAGATCGGCTTCGGAGTGAGCGGAGCAAGGCTGAAGCAGGAGAAGCGGGCGGGAGGGAAGGTGTCGGGCCGCGAGTACGGAATGCGTTTTCCCGGAGCTGGATCTGTTCCTCCCACACTGTTGCGGGACTGGCATGCTCATTGCTCATTTGGTCGCACTGGACGCGGCAAACAACACGAAAGGCGTGCCCGAAGAAATGGCGCGCGTTTATAGAGATCAACTCATTGCGGGAAGGTTCTGAGAAAATGGCCGAAGAAGAATCAAAAGAAGTCGCAAAGAAGTCCGGTTCGAATTTGTTGATCATAATTCTGATAGTAGTTCTGTTGGGCGCAGGGGGTGCGGGCGCCTACTTCATGTTCCTCAAAAAGCCGGCTGGAAAAGCCGCGTCCAAGCCGATAGAACAGCCGGTCTTCTACCCGATGAACACCTTTCTGGTCAACCTGGCCGACCCCGGAGCGAAACGGTTCCTCAAAGTCACGATGGAGTTGAAGGTCGACTCGAAAGAGGCGGCCGATGAGTGCAAGGCGCAGGATTTCCAACTGAGAGATGACGTTTTGACATTGCTGAGCAGCCAGGAATCCGACCAGATTGTCACCTCGGACGATAAGCTTCGTTTGAAAAAAGAGCTGATAAAATCTCTCAATCATATTCTTACCCGGGGTAAGGTCCTTGATATCTATTTTACCGATTTTCTCATTCAGTAGAGGCAATCAGCGCGCTGATGGAAAAGATACTTTCCCAGGATGAAGTCGATGCCCTGCTCAAGGGATTATCCGACGGAGAAATTGAAGGGAGCGACGAAACTTCCGCTCCGCCGGATAACGTTCGCATGTTCGATCTGGCAAACCAGGATCGAATCGTGCGTGGCCGAATGCCCACGCTCGACATCATCAACGACAGGTTTGCCAAGATCCATCGCATTGCGCTTTCCGGTTCCCTGCGGAGAATGCTGGACATAAACGTATGCCAGGCCGAAATGGTCAAATTCGGCGAATTCATCCGGACGCTGCCTGTGCCGACCAGTCTGCACATCCTGAAGATGGAGCCGCTGAGAGGTCATGCTCTGTTCATGATCGAAAGCCGTTTGATTTTTAACCTGGTGGACTGCTTTTTCGGGGGTACGGGGAAGGGCAGCTACAAAATAGAGGGCCGTGACTTTACCTCGATAGAGTACCGGGTGATAAACAAGGTTGTAAAGCAGGTCCTGGTGGATCTCGAACAGGCCTGGCAGCCGATTATAGACGTTTCCTTCGCCTTTGTGCGATCCGAAGTCAATCCGCAGTTTGCAACGATTATCCCACCGACCGATGTTGTGATCGTCGTGCGGTTCGAACTGGAAATGGACCGCATGATGGGGCGCATGGCCCTCGTTTTGCCCTACTCGACCATCGAACCGATCCGATCGAAGTTGTATGCGAGCTTTCAAAGCGATCAGCTGGAAGTCGATGAGGGATGGATCTTGCGCCTTAAAAAACTGATTCGCGATGTGCCGGTGGAAATCAGTGTCGAACTTGGCACCGCCTGCTTAAAAGGGGAAGACTTACGAGGGATGGATGTGGGCGATGTGATTGTGCTCGATAATGACGTGGAAAGTCCGCTATTTGTCAAGGTGGAAGGGGTTCCGAAGTATACGGCAACGGCGGGGATCTGCCATGGGAAAATGGCGTTCCAGGTACAAAGGGACCTGGAAAACCCGGAGTGATCGACTGTTGGGCAAGGACAAGTGTGTAACCAATCAAACGGACTTATGAGGAAACAGCACAATGGAGAATGAACAGGCTCAATTTCCAACGTTCGAAAAAGGGCAGGGACAAAAGAGCATGAAAGACCTGGATTTCCTGTTGGACATTCCTCTGGAGATTTCGGTCGAACTGGGCCGTACCAAGATACTGGTAAATGATTTGCTTCAGCTCGGACAGGGGTCGGTGGTCGAACTTACCAAACTTGCCGGCGAGCCCCTCGAGATTCTGATCAACCAGAAACTCATAGCAAGAGGGGAAGCGGTGGTGGTCAACGAAAAATTCGGTGTGCGCATAACGGATATAATCAGCCCCACCGAACGCGTGAAGCAACTGGGATAAATACGTAGGGCTCACATGACAACGGGATTGCTGTTTTTGAAGACGGCGGGCGCCCTGGCAGTGGTTTTGGGCCTCTTTCTTACGATTATCTATGCGCTCAAGCGATGGGGAAACCTCTCCGGGAGGCAAACGTCGCAGACAATGGAAGTCCTGGGCAGGCAATCGTTCGGACCGCGCCATCACCTGATCATGGTCAAGATCTGCGGGGAGCGTAATGTCCTGGTGGGAATTTCGCCACAGAACATGAGCCTTCTTTACGTGAGCGGAGGCGCGGGCGCGCAGGAAGCGAATCCTTCCCGGGACGTGGGCGAAAATCTATGAATCCATCTGGTGAGAAAAGAGTCCGGCGGCCGCAAATCCGGCCCCTGTTGGTCGCGTTCCTGTGCTTCGGGGCGCTTGGTATCTTCTGCATCCACCCGCCCTGTTCGTTCGCCGGAGGGATCGACATCCCCGCCGTTCATTTGAACCTGGAGGGCGACAAAGGTCCCGCCCAGGTCTCAGGGGCCCTGCAGATCATTTTCCTTTTGACGGTCCTCTCGCTCGCACCGGCGCTTCTCATCCTTATGACCAGTTTTACGCGTTTTGCGGTGGTGCTTTCCTTTTTGAGAACAGCTCTCGGGACGCAGCAGGCCCCTCCCAATCAGGTGATAATCGGCCTGGCCCTGTTTTTAACCTTCTTTGTGATGAAGCCGGTGTGGCAGAAAATCAACCAGCAGGCGTTGATGCCCTACGAACAGCACACGATTTCAGGCCAGCAGTTCATCGATCGCGGGATAGCGCCTCTTAAGGACTTCATGCTCCGGCAGA
The DNA here is from genome assembly GCA_049964955.1 of Syntrophobacteraceae bacterium. Taxonomy (GTDB): domain Bacteria; phylum Desulfobacterota; class Syntrophobacteria; order Syntrophobacterales; family Syntrophobacteraceae; genus SbD1. The sequence continues at coordinate 1,570 of JBMFWU010000140.1, read as the reverse complement.
CCGATGAGCGCGACCTTGCCCTGTTCGTCTCTATGTCCCGAAACACAAGGCCGAAAAACGCCCAGTCGCTTTCTGTCTGGACGGTCATTCCAGCCTTCGTGATTAGCGAACTGAAGATCGCTTTCCAGATAGGCTTTATGCTCTACATCCCGTTCATAATCGTGGACATGGTGGTGGCGAGCATCCTGCTTTCCATGGGCATGATGATGCTGCCGCCGGTGATGATTTCCATGCCGTTTAAACTCATGCTTTTCATCATGGTCGATGGCTGGGCGCTGCTGATCGGCTCTCTTGTAAAGAGTTTCCATTAAGGACAAACATGAGTTATGCATTTGTAATCTCGCTTGGAAAGAACGCCATTGAGACGATGCTGCTGGTCAGTCTGCCCGTGCTTGGCTTCAGCATGGTCGTTGGACTTATCATAAGCGTATTCCAATCGGTAACTCAAATCCAGGAAATGACCATAACATTTGTGCCCAAAATCGTCGTGACCTTTTTGGCGCTGCTCCTCTTCGGTTCCTGGATGCTTTCCAAACTCACCTCCCTTTTGCATCATATCATTGTGAGCATCCCGACTATTACGGGGTGAGCGCTATGATCACGTTGAACATAAATATAGCCGAGATTGCCATCCTGCTGGCGATTATCGTCCGACTGGGGATCGTTCTTTTCATGCTCCCGATTTTCAATTCCAGGAATGTTTCCGCCCCGGTCAAAGCCCTGATCGTAGTCTCGCTTTCCGTAATGCTCTTTCCGATTGTCCGCAAGGTTACCCCCCCACTTCCCTTCGATCCGGCCCCACTGGCTTCCCTCGTGATCAGCGAGTTGATTTTCGGGGTGCTCTTCTCCCTTTCGATACTTCTCCTTCTGAGTGCTTTCCAACTGGCGGGCGAACTGATCGACTTCATGATAGGTTTTGGTTTTGCGCAAACCGCTGCCCCACAGGGGAATGGCCGCTCCTCGGTGCTTGCTTCGTTTGCTCAACTGCTCGCCATCATGATCTTTCTGTCCATCAACGGACACCTGATCGTCATCCGGGTCCTGGTGGAAAGTTTTAAAACCATTCCCGTGGGCTCTTTTGCCCTGAATACGGAGATATTTACAAGAATGCTCCGGCTCTCGGGGCTGTTGTTCGTTTTGGCGTTAAAGCTCGCTGCCCCGATCCTGTCCGTGCTCATGCTCACACAGGTCGGCTTGGGGCTTATGGCCAAATTCGCCCCTCAGATGAATATCCTTGCAACCAGCTTCCCTTTGACAATTACCATCGGCATCCTGTTTTTCGGCATGACGATGACTCTGTGGGGCGGGTTGGCCACCCAATCCTTTGAGCACCTCTTCCATTTTCTGCGCTACTTCTGCAGGTGAGCCACCTGACAGGATGAACAGGATCGACTGCACTAAAAGCAAATCCTGTTGAGAAACACAGTTACTAAATCCTGTAATCCTGTCCAAAGTTTTGTCCATCCCTGCGGCAAAGGCAAAAGACTCGGACAGGATTACAGGATTGACAGGATTTAAGAGCAAATCTTTCCCCGAAACCCAATCCTGTAAATCCTGTTCCAGATCCGAA
>JBMFWU010000139.1:2314-14595 GCA_049964955.1 Syntrophobacteraceae bacterium | reverse complement strand
AATCACTTTGTATGAACGCACGATAATAGTTGCCTTACTTGAGGCAAAGGCCTGTAGGTGGTGGCAACGAGGCATCCACGTGCTCATATGCCCCGACATCCCATGCGGACGCTGGGGGGCGGGCATTACCAATTCTGTCGCTATCGAGGGTGGTCATCCCCAAACTGGTAAGATCTGCACCAATGGACAATCCCGGTGAGTTCGACTGAAGCGTACCGTCGCCGTTCAGACCGAGATTCGTGCAAAATCCATTAGCAGACGGCGAACAGTTGGAAGCTGAATTCGAATTTGCATCCTGCCCCGTCGCACCTTGCCAAGCGGAGAGTGACGTATAATGGGGCCCCCCTGCAATACTAAATGGATAATTTCCGGAGGCTACAAGATTTGCGTACACATTATCGTTTATTGCACCTGACGTTATCGTACCACTTGGTTGGACCGCCACGAAGGTAGAGACACCCGCGATGTAGTTGTTCACGAAAGTTGGGGACTGACTGGATAGAAATACGGCCGTGCTACCAACGACGTTGCCTGAACCTAGGTATGTGTTGTTATAAGCTTTCACCCCTACTACATTCATTTCCTGAAGGAAACCGTTTGTCAATTTGTCCCCTGGATACTGGATATGCACATTATTATATATTTGTATATCGCTGCATGACTCATCAGGTACTGGATGTGTATAGTTACATTCTAAATATATGTGAGAAGTGTTGTTTGCTCCCCAATTACCATCAAATGTATTATTGAAAATTCTTATATTCGATATCGTCGCACCCGGTGCCTGAAATAAATGAATACCATCGTGATGCCAATTGTTTTGCGCTGTGTCCCAGTTGGCTGTTGAACCAAAAATATTATTGTATATTTCGATGCCGGAAAAACCTGGCGGATTAGCCCCTCCAAAAGCCACCCCGTGGTCGTATTTGGTGAAGCTGTTGTCATGGATATACAGCCCTGACGCGCCTGGAGATGGTGCCACATCTATGGCGAATGCTACGTTCGAAAATACACAATGGTCAATTGAAAGGCCGCCACTCATCGGATAGGCGTATACTCCCATTGGCGAGGTGTTCCAGCCCGCGGGCTTGTTATTAGGGCTGACGTGAATATATATGTTCTGTATGATAAGATTCCTTACCTCATTCCCTATTCCAGACATGGTGATGGCCTTTGTAGGGAACTGGTACTCGAGCTGATCGCCGTTCTGTGTATTTTCAACAATCCCGCCCATGCCGCCATCCAGCGTCAGGTAATTATGATCGGCACTGTCAAAGAGTGGCCCTGCGGGCTGGGTCAGTTTGGCCCCAGCCTCCCATAAAATTGTTATCGGTGCACCAGGCCATCCGTTTCCCCTGGCGACCAAAAGCGGATCGGTCATGTCATTCGGGTTCGTTACTGTGCCGCAAATGTGAACTGTGTCTCCCGGGCCGATTTTCCCAATCTGCTTTGGATTCGCCCAATTGCTCGCATTATTGAACCATGCACAGGCAGAGGCATTGGCACATGAGGAGCCATCGGCGGTCCCAGACGCTGACTGTGCGATATAGAAGTCGGCGGCAAATAGATAGGAGGGCACCAGTGAAATGGCAGCAAGTATCGCTGCAAAGAGGACAATTCTTTTTAATGAATGCATCTGCGTCTCCTCATTATACTCGCATTGTGGTTTACTTTTTGAGCATGGAGGCTGCAAGATATATGCCAGCGTTTATCACGCTTCTGATCCTCTGCTAACGTTGCCACGGAATGCTTCTAAACACAATTTTACGCAGTAATTGGACCAATTTGATTTCAAATACGTAATTAAAGGAAACCGTGCGCGTGCAGTGATCAGCTGGGCTAGTGTGCTGGGTGGATTCATTTGGATACGCTGAGTATGCAAAACCGGACGATTCACATTAATGTCCATTACTCTGATGCCTGTAGAGCGAAGGTGTAAAAGCTTGCCCACAGCTCAGTGCACCGTGCGGCGTGAGCTCGACCGGAACATGCACGAACCCATAGCCACAAGTAAGGCTCGATATAGTGGCCAACTGCAGGAACCATATAACATAAAATTGGTCGAAATAGGTTATGGAGAAAAAATTGGCCATGTGCGCTGCGAGCATCACCCCGAGACCCCAAAGCAGGTATTCTGTTTCGGGCGGGCAGGGCAGCCCGGTTCTGGCTTCGGCCAGCTTTACGCCCAGATTTCGAAACGCCCTTATTAAAGGCAGCAAGAAAAGCGCGATGGCTACCAAGCCAGCGGCAAGACCAAAGGATATATACTGATTGGTGATGTCAGCGGTGCCCGTGATTGTGTCCACATATGGAAACCAATGCGTTGTTTTACTTAATGGCATTCCCCACAGCCACCATTCGCGTATGTGACCCATGGTAACACTTATGAGATATGAGCGGTGCCATGCATCCCCGCCAAATGTCAAATGTGTCGGCAGATACCATATAGGAGCCTTCATCAGTATGGCAGTTGCTATCAATCCAACCACTCCGGCACGCCTCACTGTACGCATCCTACGACGGAAGGGCCAAAACATCCAGCCGAGGACCGCAAGGCATGCAAAGGCCAAGGGCGAACCTGAGTTGGAGAAGCCTACGATTGCCAGACACAGAACTCCTCCCGTTACCCCCTTTATTCGGCCTGATTTTGGAAAACTAAATCCGATGTATAAGGGAAGGAAGCTCGCGCCCAGGGAACCAAGGAGGCTGTATTCTCTGAAGCTGCCAACGCATCTCACGCGCCCGTTTCTGAAGTGCTCTACGATAGGGGCACCGCCAAGTATTGAGAAAGGATTGTGGGAAGTCCGCATCTCAATAAAAAGAAGGGCCACGTATGGCACGAGGAGTATGACAAAGGCACCGAGGAACCAGGTGAGATCCTGGAGGTCTCTGACGAGACCACGGAAAGTGAAATAACAGAAGACCGCATCAACCGCCAAACCTATTTGATAGGCTTGCCCCTCATTCGAACGGAGTAAAAATATGATTGTGGTATAGCTGTAAAACAGCAGGAAGGCACGATCAATGTCATTAAGATTGGAAAAACTGAATTCGCGATGCGCCATGACGCGGACAAAACCAGCTATTTCAAGGAACCTCACGGCGAACATGTTCAGCCCGGCAAGGTTTACCGAAACGTTCTGCGTAAGGTACATTGTACCCGCAATCATCCCAAGGAGTGCCCAGCGCCGTGGCGCGAACAACACAACCAGGACAAGTGATAACAGGATGGAAAGGCTCAAGGGGTTCATGCAGCAAGGGACTTTTCTGATACTGTAGTAGGGGATGTGGGGTCAGTGGGCTGCCCTTTTAAATCAGTGATCTGGGTGGCTATTCATTGCTTTGAATAGATCCAGAACATGCTTGCGCACTGCGGGCATTTTGACCTCAAGTGTGGACTGGAGCTTGCCACGGAATTCATATAACCCAGCTACGGTGTCAACTACCTGCTCAATATCGTGTTCTCTGAGGTCGATCACAGATTCATCCATATCTATGGATTCGAATACGCCTTTAAACTTTACGCTATATGCTAGCCCAACGGCGGGCACACACTGCGAAAGTGCCGCTATGCAGGCGTGCATCCTGGAACCGAGAAAGAAATTGCATTTACCGATTAAACCCTTAATTTCATGCTGGTCATACACGGGGTCCAGCAGGCAGAGGTTCTTACGGATCGCCTCCGAGGCTCTGTCGTACACCTCCTTGCATGCTGTGGCATCGCTTTCGCTACCGGCCCCCGAAACGACGTGGGGAACGAGCATAACGTCAGAGCCATGTTCTTGGACGAAGTAGCTGATAAGACTCCCAACTAACTGTCGATAATTACACTTGAGTTTGAACATGTTATCGCGTGAATACCCCCCCGTCCAAAGAAGGCCACTGACATTCAGTCCAATCAACGGCTTAACCTTGCTTCTTTCTACTAGCCAGGCTGGTGTCCGCTCTTCGCTGATGCCCGGTTCAAGCACGAAACCAACATCATAGCAGAATCTAGCATTGAGGCCTCTGTGCCCAAGGAGCTTCCGGACGGTTTCCAGGCCTTCCCTATCGCGAGAATAAACAGTTTCGGCTCGGCCAAGTATGAAGCGGGCAATCTTTCTGGCGACTTGGCTTTTAAAGGGGCCGTATGTCTGCGGTAGGAGGGTGAGAGGTTTGCCGAGGGTTAGGGTCAGGATCTGGGGCAGTGCAACGTAGACAAGACGCCTGAGTCCATAAAGATCGCTGAAACTGTCTCCACCGGAAATGGCTGCGACAATATCGGCCTGATTGATGGCTCGCAGAGTAGTATTGCTCTCAAATTCCAGCGCCCCTCCAAGCCGTGACCGAATTAACCTCATGAGCAGACCGCTTATGATTAATCGGGCAATATTGTTTGCAAGTAGGACATTCTTATTGAAGCGAATGTTTACTAGCTCGATCCGGACTTGTTCGCCCTCACATTGTTCATCCCTCGAAATGGCTTTTAACTCATAATCTAGGAAGAACACTCGAGAACTCGGGTCGGCGTGAAGTAAAGCCCTGATTGCCCCTGACGCCAGCGCTGACACTCCCAGATTACCAGTTTGAAAGGATGCTCCAATGAGACAGATCGAAAGAGGTCGCGCCCGCTGTGGGTCAGCGGCGACCTTCCTATCAGCCTCAGGCACGTGACATAGCTGGTTGTTACACTTCTTATTTTCACCTGACATGGCAGATACCCTTCGTTATCCTCCCAACTTTCATGGGGTGCTTTCCGCTATTGGGGGCTATCTGGCTCTGACATTAAACGTGCGGAATAGGAATTCAAGCATTAGTAGGCAGAATACCGCTTTTGGATGAACCTTTGCCAGCCCTCCGGGCCTCAGAAATTCCGCCGTCTTATTGCTGGAGAAATAGGAGTTTATCAACGCGTTCCGAGCGAGCAGGGCCTCAGAAAGCAGACTTTCGCCTCGTGTCCTCAGCCATCTGTCATAAGGGACCGGAAAACCGGTTTTCTTTCTATTAACGATTTCATGGGGGATCGAATTCCTCAGTGCGTATTTGAGAATGCGCTTTGTCTCCCAGCCGCGAACCTTGAAATCGGTGGGAAGCGATGCCGCAAACTCGAGCACCTGGAAGTCCAGAAGCGGCACGCGGAGTTCGACCGAGGTCGCCATCGTCATCTTGTCTGCCTTGATGAGCAGGTCATCGGGAAGCCAAGTTTTCGTGTCGAGATAGAGCATGGCGTCGAGATGAGAAGAATTGTCGAGCTTCGAAAACAGGCTGTGGGTAGGCTGGTCCGATCTTTCGGTGCTGAGTGTCTCGGCAAATTCTGAAGTGTAGAGGCTGCTCTTCAGGCGGATCAGTTCCGAGTCGGGCGTCGCCGTGCGGCTTAGATAGTATGCTGACAGGGGACGATCAACGAGCCCCGCATATTTTCCGAAGCGGTACCAGCCAGCACCCCCAAGTGTTCGCAAACCAAGTCGGAGCAGATCTTTTGCCGGGCCGAATAGGGTCTTGAGGCGCTCCAACAGCAGGAGATTCCGATAATTCGGATACCCGCCGAAGGCTTCGTCTCCCCCCTCGCCCGAGAGAAGCACCTTCACGCCCGAATCGCGTGCGAGACGTGACACGTAGTAGAGGGCGACCGCAGGCGGCTCGAAGACGGGTTCCTCCATATGCCACGCGTATTTTGGGAGAAAATCGAGAAAGTTCTCCGCGCTCATCGTTATCTCATGGTGCTCGGTCCCGAAGCGCTTTGCAGCCAAACGGGCATAGGGCCTTTCGTCGGCAAATTCCTCGCCCGCAAAGCCGACCGTGAAAGTATGAATGGGCTTGTCGGTCTGCTCGACGGCGTAGCGCAGGATACCGGAAGAATCGACACCGCCGCTCAGAAGCACGCCAACCGGCACGTCGCTGATCATGTGGGACTTGACAGTCTTGCGCAGGAGATCGCGAAGCTCTTCGACCACGTCATTGAAATTGGTGCGGCCCGGATCGACCTGGAAGCGCAGGTCCCAATACTCCCGGTCTACGATCTTTCCTTCACAGGCTGTGAGATAATGTCCGGGCTCAAGCTTATATATGCCTTTAAGAAGCGTTTCCCTTCCCGGCAAATATCCGTAGGTGAAGAAACGATCAATGGCACGGGGGTTTATGTCTCTGGGAACGCCCGAGTCGGCGATAATCGACTTTATCTCCGAACCGAACAACAGTGATTTGCCGGTATTGATGTAGTAAAGCGGTTTTATGCCGACACGATCGCGCGCAAGCAGGAGAAGCTGCTTTTTCTCATCCCAAAGCGCGAAGGCGAACATGCCTTGCAGCTTTGTTATCGACTCGGGGCCATATTCCTCGTACAGGTGGATTATGACTTCGGTGTCGGTTGCGGATTTAAACTTGTGGCCTCGAGCTTCCAGATTGGGCCGCAATTCCTGGAAATTATAAATCTCTCCGTTAAACACGATCCATACCGAACCGTCTTCATTCGACATCGGCTGCGCGCCCGTGTTGAGATCGATTATGCTCAGGCGGCGATGGCCGAGACCCACCGGGCCGAAGACATGTTGGCCTCCACCGTCCGGGCCGCGATGAATGATCGTGTCAGTCATCCTGCCGATCAGATCGAGATCGACAGGTTCGTGGCGATCAAAATTGAGTTTTCCACAGATTCCGCACATGATTTAAGGGCTTAACTTGGGAATTAAGAATCATTTAGGGATTGAGGAATTTACCTCGGCCCGCATTTTCATTCGCTATACTTTTGTCGGCATGCCGCAGCCGCTTATTATTGATTCATAGAATTATATTGGATTGGATCCATGGCAAAGCAGTTGGTAACGTGGAGAACACCATAGCAACCACCGCAGGGCAGACCCAGCAGTCATTTGGATGCGACAGTTGGCTGTATTTTTGCGATATTGTAAAGAGTTCAACTTACAGTTGACCAGTTGACCAATTCCGTTTTTTCCTGAACGCCACCAGCCCTAAAAAGCCAAGACCGACAAGAGCTACCGTACCCGGCTCTGGAACGATGGCATCGGTTGAAAATGAGGTCCCCCAAAGGCCGTCTCCGCCACCCGAGGCCTCCATATCGATAGTCAGTTCATAGACATTCGTTGGATCAAAAATGTAGGGCGTCCCCTCAGGCACCGGCGCTGAAGGATTAGGGGACGAAAACCAATGATAAGCAATAGGTCCTCCGGGCCACGTTCCCCAATATGAATCAGTCGGGACAAGTCCCCAACCCGAGAAACCAGTGCCAGCCTCGGCAGGGTCACCAGTGCTTACGCTCCAGATGATGTCGTTTGTGGTCAGGTCTTGAAGGGATACCTTATATCCAGCCCAACTCGAAGCGACTGGGATAACCGACATGGTGCCAGCTGAAAGAGGTTGAAATGTGATGTCCTCACTGGCTGCGACATCGCCACTCACTCCTGAGAGAACTGAGGAGGAGAAATAGCCTAAGGATGCAGCCCCCCCATCGGGCCTCCCCCAAGAATCCACTCCAAACATTGAATAGTCAAACGGAACCCCTTTTGACATCGAATAAGGCTGATTCAGGTCCGAGTAGACCCAGACAGTAGCCGAAAAGTCGGCAGAAAGAACATTAACCTCCATTCCGGCAAAGGCAAGGGATGGAATCGAGCAAAACACGACTATAAGCATAAGCTTCTTCATACGCATCTCCGGACCAAGAATTTCATTTCAGATTGTCCCTGGCCTCCAATTCCAAAATCCCTACATTCTTTAATCCCAGCCCCCAGCGAAGCACGGCCTTCCACTTACTGAATGTCGATCGCCATTCGACCATATTGGCGCGAGCATGATAGGCCGGGCGGAGAAATCTTAGCAGTAGAAGGCGGAAGACGGCTGCGGCTGCCTGGGTCTGCCGATATCGGCGGCTATAGGATAGACCTCGCGATTTTTCGAGCAAGCGACTGACTGAATCGCGCATCATGATCGTGGAAAAATTGCTTTGCTCCTTCGTGGAACTTCCGCCGCCGTGGTGCATGACTTCAGCGGTCCCGACGTAGTAATTGTGAAATCCGGCCCGGCGCGCTTTCAGGCAGAGGTGCAGGTCTTCTCCATACATGAAGAAATCGGGGTCGAAACCGCCGACTTGTTCGAACACCTTGCGGCGCAGCATAATGCAAGCGCCGGAGACAGCTTCTACCTCGGCAGGGGTGACATCAGTGCTGTTTAGGGCGACAACGCCCCATAGCCGCGAGCTTGGGAACCAGCGTCTCAGCAGATCGGCATCGAGCAGTTGGTTCAGCACCGTAGGGAAGGATTGAACACAGCTTGTCTGGAGGGTTCCGTCTGTGTTTAGGAGGCGGCAACCAACTGCTCCCGGGCTTTCGAGATTCTGAATTGCCGTGTGGAGGCGCTCGATGGCCCTGTCCTTTACTTCCGTGTCCGGGTTCAAGAAAAGCAGGGTGTCTCCATTGGCATGATAGGCGCCGAGATTGTTGGCCCGTGCAAACCCGAGGTTTTGATCGCTTTGAATGTAGACCGCGTCCGGATAATCGCGGGCAAGCATTTGCTCGCAACCGTCATAGGTTGCATTGTCCACTAGAATAGTTTCATAGCTTACCGCTGAAGTTTGCTTCGCGATTGAGCGGAGGCAGGCCGCCACATAGTCGGCCGAGTTGTAATTGACTATTATGATGGAAAGGTCAGGTTGGCTCATCGTGGGGGCCGGCTTCTCTACCCGTAGATACTCGGACGGCCCGAAAGGCGCCTCACCTGCTGCTGCCTGAGGTACCGAATGAGGCGGATGTCGTCAACACGGGGAATCTTTTTCAGATACCCCGAGCAGAAGCCAGTCAATAAAGCTAACCACTCTAGGGAACCTGGATGGTGAGCGGCTCTTTTTAAGCATTTGGCGATCATGAAAGCCGGATGGTAGCCGGTTACATAGTTTGCCAAGCCATTTTTGAACCAGTTTCGCCACTCGCCGTCCCCGGCCCCGGTTGCTTTGTGCTGGATGAGCTTGAGATCCCGGAATGTCCGTGTCGTACATCCGAGCATGTTAGCCTTCACCTCGTCTATAGTGTCCCAGCCGGGCGCTCTTACGAGCGGACTTATCTGTTCCCAGCAGGCTCGAGAGTATACCTTTGTCGCGCCCCGAACGTGAAAGGGTGGGTCTCCTGGTGCGTCCTCCACAAGGCTGCCGTCTGCGGGAACACAGACCATTCCGCCGCCAATTCCCAAGCGACTGTCGGCGGAAAAATGAGCAAAGCACTTCTCGAAGTAATCGGCGGCAAAGGAAAGATCGCCGTCCAGTTTAACGAGGAATTCCCATTTCGTACCGTTGAGGCTGCGATAGCCATCGTAGAAGGCCTCGATCACCCCTCCGCCCGATTTGCGAAAACCGCGATTGGGGCGATGAATCACTTCAAGCCAGGGATACTTCGCCGAGGCGGCGTCAAGTATATCGGGGGTCCCATCGCTGGACCCGTCGTCGACGACGACCCACTTTTGAGGAAGCAGGGTCTGCGCGGCCATGGACTCGATAGTGGCGGAGATATGGTCGGCCTCATCGCGGACCGGGGTGATGACTGCGTATTTCAATTCTGTCATGGCTGCCTTTAAATGACCTTCACCTGCGGCGGCACAAAGCGCTTATAGACGGTCTGGCAGGTCTGGAGCCAGTCGTAGGCGCCTGCCATCTTCGCTTCCAGGAGAGGGCTGTCGTCCATCGAATTGACCGGGAGCCTTCTCAGGCGAAAGGGGTCGTCTCCTGCTGCGGCCGTGCCGATCCGGGTCGTGAGGCAGCATTTATAATCGTTGGAGGCGAGGATCGCAAACAATTTCCCGAGGAACGGGCGGTCATGCTCGGGGAATCCGAAAGGATAGCAGAAGGAATCGATCGATTTTCCCAGTTCGGATTCTATACGCTCCTTCGAATGGATGAGTTCGAATTCCAGGTCCTTTTCCGAGAGGACGCTGAGCGTCGGGTGATTGACCGTGTGGGAGCCAAAAGTGATGCCGGCGCGGTCAAGCTCCCGGACCTGGCCCCAGGTGAGGCAGCTTTTGCCGTTTAGAGGCGCGTCCCTGTCGATGCGGCCGGTTACGAGGAAAACGGTTGCCGGAAAGTCGTGGCGCTGGAGAACGGGGAAGGCGTCGGTGTAAAAGTCGCGGAAGCCGTCGTCGAAGGTGAGCGCAACGGAGCGGGGGGGAAGGTCACGGCCGGCTTTCACGGCCTGTACCAGGGTCATGAGATCAACCACGTTGTAGCCGCTTTCGTCCAGAAACTGCATCTGTTCGGAGAAAACGGAGAGCGAGGTGACTGTCCGGAAATAGGACTGGCCATTTTCGTGTACGTCCGAGATGCTGTGGTACATCAGGATGGCGGCTTTTTCACGGTCGGGCCGCATGAGGACGCGAAAGAGGTGGAGGGTGAGGAAGCGGTCCAGCCTGAATGATGTTTTATGGCCGTTCAATGTAGTGCTCCTTGAAGAGCTGTGGTTCACCGCAGAGGCGCAGAGGAAGAGCTGGAGGTTTGGCAGCCCGCTCACCGGCAGGGCCGGCGAGCGGGCTGCCGAGCCATCGGTCTGGCGCGCTGCGCCAGGCCGATAAAATTGGGAAACTCTGCGTGCTCTGCGTCTCTGCGGTGAGATATGTTCTTAGCTCAGGATGGATTCGACGAGGTTCAGGTAGACGCCCTTTTTGCATTCCCAGCTGAATTTGCGGGAGAAATCAAAGCCGCTTCGGGCGAGCTTTTCCCGGCGGGTTTTGTCCTGCAGCACTTCTTCTAGAGAGGCGGCAAGGTCTTCGACGCTTCCGGATGTAAAGAACCTGGCGACCGAGTCGTTGAAGTAGTAGCGATCGACCTTTGTCGAGGCGACGACTACCGGGACGCCAAGCGACATGAACTCCAGGATTTTCGTGCTGAAGGCCTCGTTTCCGAAGCCGTCGTTTCGTTTGGGCACGATTCCGATATCGGCGCCGGCCATGACCGGGGCGATGTCTCGAATTGGAAGGAGCCCCTTTAGAAAGACTCGGTCGTTCAGGCGCAGATCGTCGATGAGGCGGGCCAGCGCCTCCTTGGACGGGCCTTCCCCGTAAATGTGGAGTTCGGCGGAAGGAAACTTGTCCTTTATGAGGGCGAAGGCTTTTATGGCGATATCGAGCCCCTGGTGCCAGTTGAGGGTCCCGGGATACATGATGACCGTTTTGTTTCCGTTGGCTTCTCTGCTGCGGGGATAGAAGATGTCGGGGTCCGGGTAGTTGAGAACGGCCGTGCATTTATCGGGCTCGACGGAACGCTCGATGAGAGTGTCGCGCCACAGGTGGTTGGCTATGATCACATGATTTGAAAATTTGATGGAGGCCTTTTCCATGAGCGTCAGGAGCTTGAACAACATGGAGGCGCCGCCTCCGAATTTGCTCGCGAAAAGCTCGGGCACGATATCGTGGATGTCCAGGATGACCTTGGCGCCGGAAAGTTTTGGAAGAAGTGCTGCAAAGACTTCGAAATCTGGCACCGAGTGGACGTGGATGAGATCGTAGGGGTTTTCAAAATGGAGCTTCGAGACGAGCGCCGCGGAGCGGTAGAAAAAGCCGAGCAGCCTTTTGAGGTAGTCGAGTTTTTTCTTCTCGTCTTTGACCCTTTCCTGCACCATGAAGACGCGAACGCCGTTCACCATCTCCGTATCGGGCATGCCGTGTCTTCGAAGCGCGATCACATCGACGTGGTCGCCCCGCCTGGCAAGGGTCTCGGCGTAGCGGATCACCCGGTTATCCGACTGGTAGAACGAATAGGAGAGCATGCAGACCCGGAGGGGTTTTCGAGTCGGAGCGGGATAACTTCCGGGGGATTTGCTCTTCTTGCAAAAATCGGCAACCTCCCTTGGCAGCGGGTTCCAGAACTGGCCGTCGTACTTCGATTTTACGTAGTCCAGAAACTGCTCGTACAGACCCGCCGGGTATTCGTCCAGGCGGTTCCGGTGGCCGTTGAAATTCATGTAATCGGGATGGGTCAGCATGAGCGCCATACCGCCGTGTTCGGCGATCCAATCGAGTTTTTTCTTCCAGACATCGAGGTTTTTCTCTTTCATGATCACAAACAGGGTGAAATCCTGCGGGAGCGTGTAGGGAAGCTCGACGAAGCCGTTTCCGTTTAGGCCCTGCCGGACGAAGTAGGGAAATATGGTGCGGGAGGCCGCGGATCCGAGTTCGAAGGGGTCCGTATCGAAGGTAGACGAATCGTACTCGATATCGAGTTCGTGCAGCCAGTCGAATTTGCAGTAGGTGGCGGGGGCGCGAAAGCCTACGGCCTGCCATTCTTTGAGGTAGCGGTTTATCTTGGGGGC
>JBMFWU010000139.1:0-2214 GCA_049964955.1 Syntrophobacteraceae bacterium | reverse complement strand
CCGGGAGGGGGAGCGGCGGAGGCGGGGTCGATCGGCCACCGGGCGGCGGCGTATCTGCGCCTCGCCGAGGCGAACCGGCGGCGAAGGGCTACCTGGAGCGGGCGCGGGACAAGCGGCTTCACGTCGTAGTAGATGTCTCGCAGGTTCAAGGCAAAGACTCCAAAGCGGGTTCACCGCAGAGGCGCAGAGGGCGCAGAGGAAGAGCTGGAGATTGGCCTCCCGCTCCTCGGCAGGGCCGGGAAGCGGGAGGCCGAGCCATCGGCCCGGCGCTGCGCCAGGCCGATACAGTTATTCCTTCAGGCCCAGGGCTATTCTTTTTATTCCGTCCCGGAGAACGGGGAGATTGAAATTTATGAGAAGTCCCAGGTTCCAGCCGCCGAGTTTCAGATAAGTGAGAAGCTGGGCGGAATGGATCGGAAGGAGCGTTTCTACCGATTTGATCTCCACGACCACGAGTTTGGAGACGACCAGGTCGAGGCGGTAGCCGCAGTCCAGCACGGCCCCTTTGTATTGGATCGGCAGTTCCAGCTGCCTCTCGAAACTGATGTTGCGCAGTTCCAATTCGCGGCACAGACATTGCTCATAGGTCGATTCGAGGAGACCGGGTCCCAGTTCGCGATGAACGGCCATGGCCGCGCCGATGATTTGTTTGGTCAGGTCGTTTATTTCCATTTCAGGCTAAAGGCAAGGGCTAAGGACGATTCACCGCAGAGGCGCAGAGGGCGCAGAGGAAGAACTGGAGGTTTGGCCGCTCGCTCCCCGGCGGGGCCGGGAAGCGGGCGGCCGAGCCATCGGCCTGGCGCCTTGCGCCAGGCCGATAAAATTATTTCTTCAGGCCCATCTGATGTATCGGCCTGGCGCGGCGCACCGGGCCGATGGCTCGGCAGTGCGCTCTTTGGCCCCGCCGAAGAGCGCACTGCCAACTCAAGCTTTTCCTCTGCGCCCTCTGCGCCTCTGCGGTGAACAGGTCTTTAACCCACGTGCCGATACAGCAATTCCCCGGCGAGGCGGAGGAGCGGCATTGGAAGGCGGCGCAGGAACTGATGCGGGCCGGTGTCGGGGCGGCCTGCCAGGAATTTGGCGCTTTTCGGGTCGTACCTGTAATAGCACAGCGGCTCTTCGGTTGCGCCGAAGCTTGCTTTAAAGCGCCTGAGGCCTTCGTTATCGAGGTCGGTTCGGCCGAAGCAGAAGGTGTCGAAACCTTCCAGAGCGTAGCGGCTTATCGCCTCCCACATGATCGCGGCGTTTCCCCCCAGGGCGGAGTAGGCGAGATCCGAGGCCCCGAACTTGTACATGGCCTTTTTGCCCAGGTGGAAAAAGACCGCGCCCGCGATGGGCTTATGTTCGTGGTAGGCAAGGATTACGCGGCCCTTGTCAGGCAAAAAGACGTGTTCGTAAATTTTGCGAAAAAACGAGAAGGGCTGGGGCGGTGTGGCCTGCCTTTTTCTCGTGAGGCAGTGCAGTTTGTAATACTCCCGGGTCGCCTCGAAGGAGCCGGAGACCTCGATTTGGAGGCCGGAGGCGCGCGCTTTTTTAAGGTTTCGGGCCGTGTTTTTGTGCAGGCCCGAAAGAAGCTGCTCCGGGGTGGAAAGCTTCAGAGTGTGGCGCACGTACCGGGAATAGACCGGGACGTCGGGAGTAAAGAGTGTTTGGGCCCTGAAATCGATGTGCTTCCAGTTGCGAGAGAAGTCGATCAGGCCGTCGGGAATGGCGGTGAGCGACGCATCGCCGAAAAGGAGCGGTTCGCAGTAGTCGCTGAAAGGAAGCGACACGGCCCGGCGTCCTGTAAGAAAGCTGTTCACCTCGAGAAGCGGGAGGACCGAAGAGAGGCCCCCGTTTTTGTAGACGGCGAAAAAGACCGGTTTGTAGCCGTAGGACTCGCAAAGCACCCGTATCCAGGCGGACGAGTGAAAGAAGCTGTACTCGCCGGCGGTGAGGACCAGATCGTCCCAGCCGGGAGTGGTCAGGGGGTTCAGGGAGCCTGTAGGCATTTTCACCAAAGACGAAGAACGGGTTCACCGCAGAGACGCAGAGGGCGCAGAGGAAAAGCTGGAGTTATTCCTTGAGGCCCGGGGCGAAGCTGCTGGTGAGTTTTGGCAGGCCGCTCACCGGCTCTTGCGGTGGGCGGTCTGCCAAAACTCTATCCTCCTCAGCGCTCTCTGCGCCTCTGCGGTGAAAAAGCTTTTAAAAGAACCCGCGGATAACCTCGCACAC
>JBMFWU010000138.1:1246-14613 GCA_049964955.1 Syntrophobacteraceae bacterium | reverse complement strand
AATCGGGACCAATTAGACTGAGATTACCGGAGTCAAATATTGTGGGACGTAGCACGTACGAGCTGAAAAGGGCGCTTTCCGGAAGGAACCAAGTTATAGTTAAAATGATGAATCTTTCTATTACCGATACAGGACCCGATATTTCGGAGAAACTTACGGCTTCCTGCCCCGGCGATCTGCCGATCATGGAATGGCGGGATAAAATCATTGCGGCCGTTCGGGACAACCAGGTGCTCGTCATCACAGGGGAGACCGGCTCGGGCAAGAGCACCCGAATTCCCCGTTTTTGCCTCGAGGCCGGCAGGGGCGTCTCGGGGATTATCGGGTGCACGCAGCCGCGCCGCATAGCCGCAATCAGCCTTGCTGCGCGCGTATCCGAAGAACTGGACCCGCTCGGCCCCGAACTTGTCGGCCATAAGATCCGCTTTCAGGACCGCACCGCCCGCACGACCAGAATCAAATTCATGACCGACGGCATTCTGCTCGCCGAAGCGCAGAGGGATAAAAACTTCCGCGCCTACGACACCCTCATCGTCGATGAGGCGCATGAGAGAAGCCTCAATATCGATTTTCTGCTCGGGATCATCAAACAGGCGCTCGCAAGAAGGCCCGATCTCAAGGTGATCATCACCTCGGCCACCATCGACCCGATGAAATTTTCCACCGCTTTCGGCGGGGCGCCGATCATCGAAGTCTCGGGCCGAATGTATCCGGTCGAAGTGCTCTACCTTCCCGCAGAGCGCGGCGAACCCGAGGAGCCTGGGGATGTCGCCTACATCGACCAGGCGGTGGATGCGGTCGAGCTTCTAAAATCCGGCCGGCGCGAGCGGGGCGACATTCTCCTCTTCATGCCTACGGCAAGTGACATACTGGAGACCGTCCAGCGGCTCGAGGGCAAATCCTTCCCGGGAGTTGTCGTAATCCCTCTTTTCGGCAGAATGGCCGCCTCCGACCAGCAGAGGATTTTCAGTTGGACCTCGCAGCAAAAGATCATTGTCGCCACAAACATCGCCGAGACCTCCATCACGATTCCGGGAATCCGGTACGTGATCGACACAGGGCTTGCCCGAACGGCCCTCTACAATGCGTCGCTCCAAGACCAGAAGCCTCCCCGTGGCGCCCGTATCGAGGGCAAGCGCCGACCAGAGGAAAGGCCGCTGCGGGCGTGTGCGTACGGCTCTACTCCGAACAGGAGTATCTCGACCGGCCTCTCTACACCCCGCCTGAAATCCAGCGTTCGAACCTCGCCGAGGTGATCCTTCGCATGCTTTTTCTAAAGCTTGGAAGGATACAGGACTTCCCCTTTCTCGACCCTCCCTCCCCGACGGCCATAAAGGACGGCCTGGCCGCGTTGCGCGAACTGGGCGCGATCGACGAGCATCACAAGCTCACCCGGGCCGGCTCGATGATGGCCCGGCTGCCTCTTGACCCGCGCATCGCGAGGATGCTGATCGAGGCGAAAACAGAGAGGGCGCTCGAAGAACTGATGATTATCGGCGCGGCACTGAGTATCCAGGACCCGCGGGAGAGGCCGCTCGAGCGCGAAGAGGAAGCCCGGCGGGCACAGGCGGTCTTTCGCGATGCTCACGGGATTTCCGGAATAAGCCAGAAGATGCTGACCCAGCAACTCAGGCAAATGGAGGAGGACGACCTTGTCGAACGCAAAGTCTATGCGGAGGTGCCTCCCCGGGTCGAATACTCGGTTACTGAAACCGGAAGGAGTCTCAAACCCATTTTGGACGAGATGCACCGATGGGGCGAACGCTACCGCGACCTGCGCTCCGCGTAGCGCAAAAGGCTTCCGTGGAAGGAAACGGCATGGGAAAAGAGTCAGCGCCAAAGAGGGCCATCCGGGGAGGCCGGGAAGTTATCATCCGAAAGAATTGAAATTTTTCGCGAAAGCCTTCATGCCAGACTGATGGGACTCCGGACAGGAGACTGGTGAAGGCCGTGGCGCAGAGATTTGCAGGGATCAAATTTCTGGATGACCGGGATCGTTTCCCACAAGAGCCGCGCAGCGGCAGAATTCCTCGGCCTATTAGGAAGTCATCGACAAGGAAGCGGAAGTCGTGCGCAACGTTTCAGATTATATATCGAGGACGGCCTGAGCATTAATCAGGTGGCGCGGTGGCTTAATGATCATCGGATTCCGACCCGGAATATCGCCCTGAGAGCGGACAACGGAATGGAGCATGTTGCGGAATCCCGCTCACAAAGGTACGGCATGTTTTGGGAAAACGGAACGGGCAGAGCGGCAAAGGATAACACGTCCCTTGCGAAGCAAAGGGAGTTTTTCTGCCAAGTGCAGTTCGAATCGTGAACGGCCAAGAGAGGAATGGCTCGCCCGATGATTGTCGCTACCCCAACGGACGAGTATGCCATAGCCGGCCGATCAGGCAGAACTACCCGGATGGAATGGTCTGGAAAGAGGTGATTCAGTTACTTGAAGAGCCAGACCTCGTCCGCACCGAAATCCAGCGTCGGCTAAACAGATTCAGGATTCATACCCTACCAGAAGGAGAAAGGAAGTCCTGCTCAAAGAGATCACTCGCACTCGGAAGTCCATTGAGAAACTGCTGGACGCCTATCAGGAAAACCTTCTCGATCTGGAGGAACTACGCAAGCGAATGCCGGAATTACGGAGAAGGTCCGTTTCCACCAATTCGCCTTCAAGCCAGAGTCGGATGAGCTTGAGCATCGACCTGTCGGCTACTCGCCGAAGGTCTTAGGCCCAAAGACATCCATGTTTACCCCCTTACCGGCAGGTTCCTAGAGAAGCTGTTGAGTTGATGCGGCAAGAGGTCTCGATTTTATAGAAAATTCTCGAGTCTTCAGGAGGCTGGCCCATGGAGTGTTGTTCCGGTATCCATTTCGATATCGCCCAGGCAGCCTATCTCGTAGCCAACATGCTTGAATCATTCCTGGAATCCCACACAACCATCCAAGGAGAAGACGATGATTTCAAAGATAGAGGTTCGCCACAGGCAGAAGCCCGCCTACATTCGCCGCGTTTTTGAAGCACTTCGGTTTACAGTCCCGAATGCTTTCTGATATCAAAAGGGGCTTCATACCCGCCCGGCCCAAAGTTTTCTGTCTACTCGCGCCGGGAAAAGATATAAAGTGAGAGCAGGAAAATGGAACCAGCCTTCCCCGCAATGAGGAGCAAGAGCACCATGTCGGAAAATATTCTCAAATTCTCTCTGAACCGGTGCACCAGTGTGGAGCGCCTGGAAGACAACACCTTGCGATCCGTTTGCCGGCTTCGAGACAATTTCACCTGCGCATCTGTTGAGATTACCGCCCGCCTCCCCGATCTCGAGATCGTTTCGGCCCGAGCCGATTTCCACCACGAGTGGCTGGAGGCCCCCGACAGTGGCGAGGTCCTCCGGAAGCTCACCGGCGTGCGCGTAGGGCCGGGAATGCTCAAAATCATCAAGGGGCTGTTCGGGGAAAAAGAAGAGGTGCGCCAGATCGCCTACATGGTCGAAGAGTGCTGCCATGCGGTCATAATCTCCCTTACCAAAGATTTCCTGGAGCAGGCGCCTGCAAACGACGAGGAAGGAAAACTCGAATTTTTCTCTAAAATGGTCCGGGAAAATATTCGGCTCTATAACCGCTGCGCCGCCTTCGGCCCGGGAAGCCGGCTGGTCGAGGGGATAGAACCTGCCAAATAACCGAGTCTTGAAGACAAAGGTTTTCACGATATGCTCACATTCGCTCGCAACAAGCTGGTCTCCGTGACCGCAAAAGACCACGATACGCTCTCGATTCACGGGGTACTCGACGACGATATCTACGGCTTGGAGATCGACCTTGACGTAAGTCTCAAAGAGCGCAAACTCCTTGCCATTTCGGGCAAATGGAACCGATTCACCACGCCCGAATGCCCCAGAGCCATCGATTTTATCCGGGAAATGACGGGGGAGCGCATCGACGAGACGATAGCGCAAAGAATCGATAAAAACCTCGGGCGAAGGGGCTGCCGCCATTTTGCAAATCTTTTGATCGAATGCTGCTATGCGGCGACAGAAGCCGCGAGGGTGGTTCTGTGGGAAGAGGCGAAAGTCGCAAATCCGGACCTTAGCTTTAAGAACTTTATTGCGGGAGAAGTCCGGGAAAGCGGCGGCATGCCGGCGGAAGACTCAACCGGAGGAGAATCGAGCAATTTGCCGCCTTCCCCGCCGCGGGTGCAGACGAGTCGGCCGGGAGCCGGGCAGACCGCGCCGCTTCGGCAAAACTCGAGCGAAGGGTTTGTAATCGACCTCCACACGCACTCTTTTCCGGCTTCCCCCTGCAGCAGCTCCTCGGTAGACGAGCTGATCGAAGAAGCCAAACGCATCGGGTTGAACGGCATTTGCCTTACCGACCACAATCATGTCTGGCCTGTCGAGCGGGTGCAAGAATTGAGACAAAACCATTCCTTTGCCGTATTCCGCGGAAACGAAATCACGACCGACCAGGGAGACATGCTGGTGTTCGGTTTGGAAAAAAACATCAAGGGAATCATCACGCTTCAGGAACTGCGGGAGGAAGTTGTCGCGGCTGGTGGGTTCATCATCGCCGCCCACCCTTTCCGGGGCTTTTTGACCTTCAGCACTGTCCAGCTCGGGCTCACCCGGGAGGCAGCCGCCCAAAGGCCCCTTTTCCAGTGGGTCGACGGAGTGGAGGTGCTGAACGGAAAAGTCACCGAGAAGGAAAACGGGTTTGCCGCAAGTGTAGCCGAAACGCTCCGGCTGCCGGGAACGGGCGGCAGCGACGCCCACCTGGCCGGTGAAGTGGGACGCCGTGCAACGCGCTTTTTCACCGCAATCAATACGGAAGCCGAACTGATCCGGGCGCTTGCGAGCAGGAACTATGTTCCGGTTTCCTTCCGCCGGGAAAAGGCGCTCGAAGCCGCCAACCATTAGAATGCCTGGGAGAGCTCTTCATGGAAGAACGAAAAGAATGGGGAAAACTGATCCGCCGGATGGAAGGCCTCATGCGGCTCAAATACTTTCCGGTGGCGTTAAAGATGCTTCAAAGCAGGTCGGAGCTGGAAAAAGTCCCGTTTCTGAGAAGACCTGCCCACAAGGTCACCCTCTGTCAGCTCATCGGCCAGGTTCGCAGTTTCGACTGGACGGTTGGCGCCGATGCGGAGGATTTCCTGTTTTCCTCCTGCCCCTCTATCCTCGGTCTTTGCGAGGTCCCGGAAACCCACAAAAACGGGACCTTTCGCAGCATCGTCTGGACGGCTACCCGGGAGGACGGCCGCAAGATGGAAGCCTCCATCCCCCGGCTTCCCACGGGAAAGTTCGAAGCGGTCGCCCTGGCCCCTCTTGCCTACAACCCCTTTGAACCCGACCTGGTTCTTTTCTACGCCAACCCGGCCCAGATGATGCTTCTCATCAATTCCCTGCAGTTCAGCCGCTACGAGGTAATGCAGTTCTTCTGCGTGGGGGAATCGTCCTGTTCGGATGCGGTCGCGCGATGCTTCAATACCGGCAAAGCCTCGCTCGGCATTCCCTGCTACGGGGAGCGGCGCTACGGCCATGTGCAGGATGAAGACCTGGTGATGGCCGTTCCCGCGGATCTCATGGAAAAAGCCCTGCACGGCATGGAGGCGCTCTACCGCAGGGGCGTCCGGTATCCCATCAGCTTTGCGGGGGCGGAAACCGATGTGGCGGCCCAATTTCCGCCGTCCTACAAGGGGCTGGAAGAGGTCATGGCGAAGGTGCGGGGGAAAGGCGCACCGCTTCTTGTCGCCATTACCGGAGGCATCGCCTGCGGCAAGACGACGATCTCCGCAATGCTCGAAAAGCTGGGCGCCCCGCTCATCGACTTCGACCTCATTGCCAGGCAGGTAGTGGAACCGGGTACCGACGGACTGGCAAAAATCGTCGACTATTTCGGAAAACAGGTCCTCCAACCCGACGGGCGACTGGACCGAAAACGCCTCTCCGACATCGTTTTCCAAGATGTGGAAAAGCGAAAGAAACTGGAGAGCTTCACTCATCCCCCCATCTACGAGGAATTTTTCCGCCAGGTCGAGACCATCACGCAAAAAGACCCCAAAGCCATCATCCAGGTTGCCGTGCCGCTTCTTATCGAGCTCAACCTTACCTATCTCTTCGATGCCGTCGTTGTCGTCTACATCCCGGCGGAAGAACAGGCAAAACGACTTGCAAAACGCGACTCCATCACCATCGAAGAGGCCGAAAACATCCTGAAAGCCCAGCTTCCCATCGACGACAAAAAGCCGTACGCAACTTTTCTCGTAGACAACACGAGCGATCTCGCGACTACGGAAAAAAGGGTTGAAGAACTCTGGGAGGAATTACAGAAACTCCGAAGATCGTCATGATCAGAGCCCCATTATTTCCCCGATGGAAGCCTCGATATGTTCCGCGCTGGCGTCTCGGAGGCGCGTTGCGTCCTTTGCCTCGATGGCATCGATCACCTTCAGGGCCTGACCGAAAAAGGGCGCTTTCCTGATCGGTTTGGGAAAAGAGAGCCAGAAACGAAGGTAGTGACAAAGCATGCGGTCCAGAAGAGTCGCCAGCTGATTGTTTCTGGTGGCCTTGAACAAAATCGAATGGAACTTTACGTCCAGTGCGACTATGTCCCTGTTGGACGCCGACTCGCTAAGATTTCGCATCTCCCTTGCCACCTCCCGCAGTTGACCGATCTCTTCGGGGGTGATGCGCTGCATCGCCCATAAATTCGCCTGAGTTTCGAGAACCGACCGGATCTCGGTAACCTCACGGATGCGAGTGAGTGTGAGCGGGCTCGTTACGTACTGGGAGCCTTTGCGTTCCACCCATTCTTCTGCGAGCAGGCGAGTGATCGCTATGGTCACGGGATTTCGACTGACTCCATAGACTTCCGCCAATTCAACCAGATTGAGAGTGTATCCCGGCTCCAGATCCAGCCAGATGATTTTTTCTCTAAGATCCGCATAGATCTCCGCGGGGTCCATCGCTCGATTTTCTTGTGTTTTCATCTCGTAATCCGATCAGTAGGAGTGGATGACGCATGCACAGCGCATGTGCGATGTATGCAAAACATCATCTGAGCGAAATTGTCAATTTGTTTTTGGCTGCGTGGAGGCGTTTTTTCCTGCCTCGGCCTGCATAAAAACTTTCCTTGACATGCATGCAGATTATAATGCATCCTGCGAGATATACTGCATGCACTCTGCATTTTTACTGCGGACAAATCCATGGAGACCCGGCCCGATACAGATCTCGGGCAAACGAGAAAAGGAATCGAAAATGGGATCGGAAACCACTTCTTATTCGGTAAAAGACATCATGGCAGTTGAGATCGCCCCCGCCTTCGGCTGCACGGAGCCGGTAGCGATCGCCCTGTCGGCGGCTGCGGCAGTGTCGCTTCTGCCCGACCGGGAAATTGAGTCCATTGCCGTCTGGGTCGATCCCAACATCTACAAAAACGGCATCGCCGTTCTCATACCGGGCGCCAACGGCCTGAGCGGCCTGGATGTCGCCGCCGCTCTTGGCGCCTTCGGGGGAGATGCCGATCTTCGCCTCGAAGTGCTGCGATCGCTAACGGAGACCGGAGTCGCCAAAGCGAACCGTTTCCTGGAAGAAAAGCCCGTAGAGGTAAATATCGTAAGGGACCGAAAGGGGCTCTTCATCCGCACGGTGGTTAAGACGCACACTGACGAGGCGGAGTGCGTCATCCGCGGCCACCATGATAATATCGTGTCCTTGAAACTGAACGGCGTCGAGACGGCCGAATATCCATTACCGGCGCCCGAGGCGGGAACCGCTCCGAAGGCGAACCTGGAGGAAGTGGAAAGCTGGCTGCGACAGCTCTCCTTCCAGCGGCTCCTCGAATTCCTGGACGATCTGGATAGCGAAGACCTCGAATTTCTTGAAAAAGGGATCGAAACCAATTTGCGCCTGGCCGAATACGGGCTGAAATTCGGCTCCGGCTTGGGCGTAGGAAAGACTTTCCAGCGGCTGGTGCGCCAGAAGTTGCTTCAGGCCGACATGGTCGTATCGGCGAGAATTCTCACCTCGGCGGCCTCCGATGCGAGAATGGCCGGAGTGAGCCTGCCCGCAATGAGTTCTGCGGGCAGCGGCAATCACGGCCTTACGGCAACCCTTCCCATCTGGGCGGTAAAGGACTACCTCGCATGCGATCGCAAGACGGTGCTGGAGGCTGTGGGGTTGAGCCATCTTTTGACGGCCTACGTAAAAGCGCACACCGGAAGACTTTCGGCTGTCTGCGGCTGCTCGATCGCAGCCGGTGCGGGAGCTGCGGCGGGAATAGCCTATCTTCTGGGAGGAGACCTGCACCACATGGCGAGCGCCGTTATGAATCTCGTGGAAGATCTTGCAGGCATCATCTGCGACGGGGCCAAACCGGGATGTTCCCTGAAGCTCGCCACGGCGGCGGGAACAGCCGTTCAGGCAGCGCTTTTCGCGATCCACGGCGTCCGTGTCCAGCCAACCGACGGCATCATCGGCGCATCTGCGGAGCAAACGATGCGCAATGTCGCAGAATTGAGCACGCAGGGCATGATCGAAACCGATCACACGATTTTAAAAATCATGCTGGAGAAGAAATTTCACGCTCTCCAGGGCTCGACTTCCACCGATACGGCCACGCCCGGGCGGGCTTAAACGCCGCAAGGCCGAACGCCAACGGATTACCTTGGACAACTCCCGAAGCAGTCAAGGGATTTCTCGAAGGGGTTGACACAACGATAAAAAGGGAATTCAATGCGACGTGAACATTGTCGATTCCTCCGGTCGAGTTCTAAGAGATGAGATCGTTTAAGGTCGAAGAGAATTTTCCGCTGTGGCCGCTCACTACGTTCGGGGTGGGAGGGCCGGCGAAATATTATGTGTCGGTCGACTCGGAAGCCCACGCCCTGGAAGCTTTGGAGTTTGCCGAAAAGCGTGGCTGCCCCCTTCTCCTTTTGGGCGGCGGGAGCAATGTGCTCATAAACGACGAGGGTTTCCCCGGCCTCGTCATTAGAAACGGCATAAAGGGCGTCACATCCCGGACGGAAGGCGACTACTCCCTTATCCATGCATGTTCAGGCGAATGCTGGCAGGAATTCGTGGACTGGTGCGTCTCGGAAGATCTGCAGGGACTGGAATGCCTTTCAGGGATTCCAGGCGCCGTCGGGGCCTGTCCGGTGCAGAATGTCGGGGCTTACGGCCAGGAGGTTTCTGAAACAATCGCCGCGATCAGGGCACTGGAGATCAAAACAGGAAAAGCGGTTCTTCTCGAAAACGAAGACTGCCGCTTCGGATACCGCACGAGCATCTTCAATTCCACGGCCGAAGGCAAGTACATGATAACCGGCGTGACATTCAGGCTGAAAAGGAACGGAAAGCCCGCCAATGTCCGCAGTGCCCCGGCAGGACAACTCGGGGGGGACCCGGGGTTGACCGTTCGACACGTGCGGGATAGAGTCATTGACATCAGGGCAGCCAAAGGGCTCCTGATGCGCCCCGATTACGAATACTTCCGATGCGCCGGCTCCTTTTTTAAAAACCCCGTCTTATCCGCGGAACGCTTCGAAGAAACATCTCAATGTATTAAAAAAGCGGGAGTTTGCACCTTCTCATCCTGGCCGCTGGATACCGGCGAAGTGAAGGTTGCCGCGGCAGCTCTCATACAAAACGCCGGTTTCTACCCGGGCTACCGGGAAGGCAACGTGGGCCTGTCCCCCAGGCATGCGCTCATCCTTATCGCCCACAGCGGGGCCACTGCACGGGAAATAGTCGAGTTTGCAGAAAAAGTGCAGGGGGCGGTAAGAGAAAAATTCGGCGTTCTTCTCGAACCGGAGGTACGGTTGATCGGCTTTCCCCCTTCGCGCCTGGCGACTACCAGGCGGTGACCTCTCCATTCCGACTTCTCCGCATACTTCACAGTCGCCCGTTATCGCCCGTTGCAGTTCCCGGTATGATTCATCCGCAGGTGGACGCTATGCGCCCACAACGTCGGGTTCGGCGGCAACCTCGGGTGCCAGAATTCTGTAGACGATACCGCCCACTGCTCCGCCTAGAATCGGAGCGACCCAGAACAGCCACAGCTGCTGAAGCGTCCATCCTCCCACAAAAAGAGCCGGCCCCGTGCTGCGGGCGGGGTTTACCGAAAGGTTGGTCACGGGGATCCCGATAAGGTGGATAAGAGTCAGGCCCAGCCCTATGGCGATGGGGGCGAACCCTCTGGGCGCATTTCCATGGGTCGAGCCCATAATGATGATGAGAAACATGAACGTCAGAACAAACTCGGAGACAAAGCAAGACAAAAGAGGATATCCTCCCGGCGAATGGGCCCCGTAGCCGTTTGCCGCAAACCCGTTGCTCAGGTGGAAAGTCGGTACTCCGCTTGCGATCACGTAGAGGACCGAAGAGGCTACAATGGCCCCTGCCACCTGGGCGATGATATAGGGCAACAGGTCTGAGGCGGGAAAGCGCTTCCCGGCCCACAAACCGATGGAAACGGCCGGATTGATGTGGCAACCCGAAATATGTCCGATTGCATAGGCCATGGTGAGGAGCGTAAGGCCGAAGGCCAGCGCCACCCCGGCGAAGCCGATGCCGAGTTTGGGGAAGGCGGCCGCAAGGACCGCGCTCCCGCATCCACCGAAGACAAGCCAGAAAGTTCCGATGAATTCAGCCGCAAGTTTTTGACTCAGTTTCATATTGACTCCTTCTTGTATGATGAGGAAATGGGGGAGCATCAAACAGAGCAAATATGAACAAGAATAAGTCGGAGTCCGTATCAATGCAACGAAGAGCAAGAGCGTCAGGCGTCGGTTTACCCGAAACGGACCGACGCCTGTTCTCCTGAGAACTTCAAGAGTTACCATCCCGGAGTATCAACCTGTCGCTGCGCACGTTTTTCTCCCTGCAATTCACCTTTGATTGCGCCAAAGAATATGCGAAGATACGTTGTCAAGAGTTTTCCTGCGGCGGGGGAGAATATCGGAAAAGATGAATGCGCAAACCGCGAAAAAAAATTTACTCGAATGCATCATGTCGGGAAACCGGACAAAAGCCATCGACATCCTTGACGGATGGGCAAAACGATTTAATTACGGCAGGGCCGTCTCAGACATTCTCGAACCTGTCCTGGAAGATATAGGGAATTTGTGGATGGGAGAAAAGATCAGCCTGGCCGCCGGGTACCTGGCAGGAAAGATCGCCGAGGAAACCCTGCTGCACGCCCATGAACATGAGGATGCCGTTCCGGAGACCAGGGGCCCGGTCGTAATCGGTAATGTGGAGGATGACTACCACGGGCTGGGGCGGCGGATGGTCTGCATCTTTCTAAAAACGGCGGGCTGGAGTGTCGTGGATCTGGGAAACGATGTCGCAGCGAGCGATTTCGTCGATTCCGCCCTTGCCAACGGCTCCAAAATCATCGCCGTTTCTTCCATGATGTTCACAACGGCCGGTAATATCATCAATATCCGCAGGGAAATCGACAAGCGGGACCTGTCGGACCGCATCAGGCTTGCGGTAGGCGGCGCCGTCTTCAAGATCAGGCCCGGACTGGTCGCCGAGGTTGGCGGAGACGGCACGGCGGCGAACGCGGTTGGCGCTCCCGAACTGATGGAACGTCTCTGGAGGTAACAGGATGACCCCTACATCCTTTGAAAGGATTCTCAAGGCTCTCCACGGGGAATTTCTCGAAAGACCGCCTTTCACCCTGACGCTCAGTCTCTACGGCGCCAGGCTTACCGGATGCCCCCTCTCGGAATATTACCGCGATTGCGAAAAATACGTTGAAGGCCAGGACGCGGTGGTCTCGCTCTGCGATCCGGACATTGTCTTCGCGCCCTTTGCCCTGACCCTGGAAGCCGAAGCATTCGGAAGCGAACTGACATTCCTGCCGACCAATCCGCCCAACCTCCGGAAACCGGCTTTCAAGGATCCCGAACACTTCGAACGACTCGACCTTCCGGATATCGACTCGCACCCGAGCTTGCTGTACCTTCGTGAGAGCATCCGTCTTCTCTCCCGCAGCCACAAGGGCAAGAAGGCGGTTTGCGCGCTTGTAACCGCTCCGGTGGATCTTCCCGCCCTGGTCATGGGCATCGACATGTGGATCGAAACCCTCATTTGCCAGGAAGCGCTTGCGAAAGCCATCCTCGAGAAAATCAGTGGTTTCTTTATCCGGCTCTCCAACGCCTTTTTCTCCGACGGCGCCGATTTCATCGCTCTCCCCACGGTATTCACCCACCCGAGCTTTCTTTACCGGGACCTGATCGACCGATTGATGTTGCCGGTGCTTCACCGGGCATTGCAGGAATTGAAAGGCCCGATCGTGTTTCATCACGTGGGAAACCCCCTTGTGCCCTACCTGCAGGATTATCGGGAGTTACCCAACGTGGCGGCCTACGCTCTGGATCACCGGGATTCGTTCAAAAGGGCCCGCCAGGTCCTCGGACCCCGCCCACTGTTATTGGGAAACCTGAACGGCCCCACTCTTTCAGCGCTTCCCGTGGAAAGCGTCCTGGAGGCAACCAAAGGGATTCTCGAAGATAGAAAAGACGATCCCGGTTTCGTTTTTTGCACCTCCGCAGCAGATATCCCGTGGAACGTCTCGCCATCGACCATCCGTGCAATCGCGGATACGGTGAAGTCACTGGAAAGATGCGCATGAGGCAAAAACTGACAGTCATCTGTTGTTCCGTTCTTCAAAAGGAGGTTGAGGCACTCCTTAGCCGGAACCATCCGGAGGTGGAGCCGGTATTTATCGATTCGATGCTGCACATGGATCCGGAAAGGCTTCAGCAGGCCATGGAAAAAGTCATGGCCGAAAGGCCCGACTCTTCTTTTCTGATTGTCTACGGCGACTGCCATCCCTACATGTCTTCCATGGAGGGCCTTCCCTATTGCGCACGGACCAAAGGTGTGAACTGCACTGAAATTCTGCTCGGAAAAGAAGCCTACACACGGCACAAAAAAGAAGAGGCCTTTTTCTTCCTGCCCGAATGGTGCAAGCGCTGGAAAGAGGTCTTCGAGGCCCGGCTGGGGTTTACAGATCCGTCCCTGGCCAGGGAATTCATGCAGGAAACCAGAAAAAAACTCCTCTATCTCGATACCGGTGTCTCCCCGGTTCCCGAGACGACACTTTCCGAGATTTCCGCGTTTTTCGGCATGCCTGTGGAGAAGCTCTCCGTTTCTTCGGAAAATCTTAGCGGGGAAATTGAATCGGCCCTGAAAATGCTTCTGTGGACAGATGTCAACGAGAATGCCGAGCTTCTTTTGTCCCAGCTCCGCGAAGACCTTCTTCTCAATATTCTGGCTCATTCCGAAGACATCGGAAAGTGCGCCGTCCACATTGCCTCCCAGATCCGGGAAATCATCGGCGTGCGGGTGGTGGCCCTTTTCGAA
>JBMFWU010000138.1:0-1146 GCA_049964955.1 Syntrophobacteraceae bacterium | reverse complement strand
TCTGTATAGTCGATCAGGCGGGAAAAATCCTCGATGTCAACGATTCCTATTGCGCAATGAGCGGGTATAGCCGTGAGGAATTGCGCGGGATGACTGTTTTTGAGCTGGAGGCGGTGGAAAAAATAGAAGAGGTCGAGGAGCGTATCCGTAAAATTCTGGAGGGCGAAGCGACACGGTTTGAAACGGTTCACTTCAGAAAAGACGGAACCAGCCTCTACGTGGAGATCGGAGCGCAGCGGTTGCCCGGAAGCGAAAACCATATTTTCGCCTTTATGCGCAATATCAGTGACAGGAAGAAGGCGGAGCAGGAACGCGAAAGACTTCAGGAACAACTGAACCAGGCCCAAAAGCTGGAAGCGGTGGGAAGGCTGGCCGGAGGTGTGGCGCATGATTTCAACAACATGCTCGGAGTGATCCTCGGACATGCGGAAATGGTGCTCGACGAAATGGGAGCGGACACCCCCCTGCGCCACAATCTATTGGAAATGAAGCGAGCCGCCGAACGTTCGGCGGACCTGACACGCCAGTTGCTGGCTTTTGCGAGAAAACAAACGATAAGCCCCAAGGTCCTGGATCTCAACGAAACCGTCTCCGCCATTCTGAAAATGCTGCGACGGCTCATCGGCGAAGACATCAGCCTGGTTTGGAAACCGGGCGTGGGCATTTGGCCGGTGAAGCTGGATCCTTCCCAGATCGATCAGATACTGGCCAACCTCGCGGTAAACGCCCGGGACGCCATGACGGGCATCGGGAGCCTGACCATCGAGACGGCCAATGCGGTGTTCGACGAAACCTGGCGCGCCGGCCACATTGGATTTGTGTGCGGAAGCTATGTGATGCTCGCCGTGAGCGATACGGGAACAGGCATAGATAAAGAAAACCTCGGCCTCATATTCGAACCCTTCTTTACGACGAAGGAAATTGGAAAGGGTACGGGCCTAGGATTGGCGACCGTGTACGGCATCGTGAAGCAAAATAACGGCTTCATCAATGTCTACAGTGAGCCGGGCCATGGAACGACTTTCAAGATCTACCTGCCGCGAACGGAGGAACCTGCTGCGGAAAAGGCTGCCACAGCCTCGAAGCGGGACCTCAAAGGAACGGAAACGGTGCTTTTGGTAGAGGATGAAGAGACGATGCTGGAGC
>JBMFWU010000137.1:0-14808 GCA_049964955.1 Syntrophobacteraceae bacterium | reverse complement strand
CCTCTTCCTTCACTCGTCAGGGCGTCCTGATCAACCCCC
This sequence comes from Syntrophobacteraceae bacterium, assembly GCA_049964955.1. Classification (GTDB taxonomy): domain Bacteria; phylum Desulfobacterota; class Syntrophobacteria; order Syntrophobacterales; family Syntrophobacteraceae; genus SbD1. Next base: position 14,769 of record JBMFWU010000137.1, on the reverse strand, counting down.
GCTGAACGATTACGAATTTTCAGCCGATCATAGACCCTTGTCTATCTCATTTCATGCAGGCTTGCCGGAAACTCACATTATATCGCAAGAGAGAAGGCCTGGAGGCGAACGGCAATTACGGCGCTGGCGGTTGCGGCAATTGCGGTGGCCGGTGTCGTCTGGCTCGGGGGGCAGAGCAAAATCATCCCCTACATCGTTCAGATCGATAAAGAGGGAGTTGCAGTAGCGGTGCAGCCGGCAGAAGAGGGTAGGGGGATCCAGGATCAGGATCGTGTCGTTAAGGCGATCCTCGCCCGATGGATCGTCGATCTTCGCACCGTGACCCCGGATGTGCATTTGGAAAAAAGCGCCATACAGGAAGTCTATGCGCATCTAAACCAGAACGATCCGGCCGAAGCGGAAATAAACGGATACTTTACCGATCACAATCCTTTTACGAGGGCTGAAAAGGAGCTGGTGGGCGTCGAAGTCCTCGGGGTCCTCGAGGTATCGCCGCAAACCTGGCAGGTGGAATGGAATGAGACGAGCAGAAACAGGCGGGGGGATGTGACCGGAAAAGAGCGCATGAAGGCGATGATAACGATCGAGATCGTGCCCGTGCAAGACGAAAAGACCATCCGGCAAAACCCGATAGGTTTGTATGTCAAAAATATTGATTGGACCAAGGAGCTGTAGCCATGAGACGGGGATGGATAGCCATACTGATGGCGATGGGAGTTTTGAGTCTGAGCGGTTTGGCCTTGGCCAATAGCCCGATTGTGCCGGCATTGAACACGAGCCCGCCGCCGGGCCTTAAGAACTATGATCCGCCGATTTCGCCTATGAGCGGCAGGGAACCGGTATTAAGCGCCAAAGAAAGAAGGGGAGCACGCCTTGCGAGAAACTGGATCGAAAGGCGTGACATGCCTGAAATGGAAAGAGCCGGCAAGATCGTCTTCGACTTCGGCGAGACTCTACCGTCTGTTATCTGCACTCCTTTGTATGTATCCGATATAGCGCTCCAGCCAGGGGAAAAGGTGAGAAACGTAAATATCGGAGACAGGGTGAGATGGCTTGTGTCTCCTGCTCTAAGCGGGCCCGCGGGAGAAGAGACCACGCATATAATCGTTAAGCCCCGCCAGATAGGCCTCACGACCGTAATGGTCGTAACGACGGATCGCCGCACCTACCACATAAAACTCGTATCGAGCAAAAGACACTGGATGCCTTTCGTCGGTTTCACCTATCCGGAAGACGAACAGGCCAGGTGGCAAGCGTACTACAAAAAGAAGCCAGGCAAAGAATCGGAAACACTCTGGCCGGTACCAGGCAGAATGTCGCGGACCTCGATTTTAATTATTGCCTGACCGGAGATGCCCCCTGGAAACCCCTTCGTGTCTATAACGACGGAGTGAAAACATATATCCAGATGCCCGGCCAAATGGCGCAAACGGAGGCTCCGGCGCTGCTCGTAGTGGGCTCGGGCAATCAAAAGCAGATGGTAAATTACCGGATACACGGGGACAGATACATTGTGGACCAGATTTTCCATAAGGCCGTGTTGATTGCCGGAGTGGGCCGGAGCCAGACCAGGGTCACGATTACCCGGGAGGGAAAGTGATGAGGCGGCTCTTTGTGGTCGTTACGGTAGCTTTAATGCTTTCCGGCTGTGCAACATTTCCCGGACGACAGGCCGCGCGAATTCCGTCCGTTGGAAGCGGTGAGGCCGTGCAGGTGAACAGGAAAGAGGCCTCCAAGATCGCGGGCGATATCGTGAAGCTATTGAAGAAAGACTATGGGCCGGGCCAAACGGTTTTTGTCGTTTCCAAAAAGAACGGGCCTATCGGAGAAAAACTTCGAGGTGATCTTCGAAGCGCCGGTTACGGAGTAAGCATTGCCGCGCCTTCGGCCGCGCCGGGAACTCGTTTGACATACCTTGCCGATAATTACGATCCAGGCCGCATAGTGGTTGGCGTTGGCGTGGGTGAGACGTTTTATGCCATGCGGCTCTATGATCTGATGCCGTCAGGGAGTGTGGAAGGTGAGGGGGCCTGGACCGTAAGGGAGGTTGGGCCATGACGATCAAAATGGATCCATCCGAGTCCCCGTCCAAGCCTTTGGGCGGCGTAAGGCGCTTAAATAAGCGGCCTCTAATCGCGCTTTTGTCTGTTACGGCTCTCGTTCTAATGACTCTTGGGATTGCCGTGTATCAGCGCCAGCAGCATAGCCAAGGGAGTGGTATGGAAAAGCCCAAGGTTCGTGAAGGTGTTGGCGACATGAATACGGTTTTGCAGAATGCCCCGAATTTACCGTGGGTAAAAGCTACTAGCGCCGCTCAAAGCCAAAAGGCCGGCCCTCCGGATTTAAGCGGAAAAACTTCGGGAACGGTTCCCGAAAGGGTGCGTAAAAAGCCCTTGGGAGATCCGAATGCATCCCTTGGCACGGCTAAATTGACTCCGGAGCAAAAACAGGAAGAGCAGTATGAGAGGCGTGTTCGAGAGCTTCGAGAAGATGCGCTCGAATCAGCGGTGACGGCCCCGACCAGTATTTCCATGGCCTCCTCGATAGGAAATGGCGCCCCTGTCTCTCAGCCGCAAGCTTCGCCGGCGAAAGGCCCGAATGGGGTTGATCTGGATGCTCTAAAGAGCGCACTGGGGCGCCTGCAGGGGGCGGGAGCCGGTGATATGAACGGCCAGAACGAAAAGGTTGCTTTTATGAACAGGGGGAAGAGTATGGGGTATCTTCTCCATAAACGTGAAGCTCCTCTTTCACCTTATGAAATAAAGACCGGGACGATAATACCCGCGGTCATGATCTCCGGAATCAATTCCGATCTTCCGGGTCTCATCGTCGGGCAGGTCTCGCAAAACGTCTATGACACGGCGACGGGCAGATACTTGCTGATCCCGCAAGGGGCACGGCTCGTAGGTGAATATGACAGCCATGTGAGCTACGGTCAGGAACGGGTCCTTGTGGTATGGAGGCGGATAGTTTTTCCGGATGCCTCGACCATAAATCTTGAAACCATGCCCGGAACCGATGAGGCCGGTTATGCCGGCTTCCACGACCAGGTGGACCATCATTACTGGCGGATATTCGGCCAAGCTCTTTTGATAAGCGCTTTTACGGCCGGAATTGAGCTGAGCCAGCCTCAGCAGTCGAGCGTCCTTGGTTATCCAAGCACTTCTCAACAGATTACCCAGTCACTCGGGCAACAGATGGGGGAGCTCGGTATGCAGATGGTGCAGCGCAATATGAACATCCAGCCGACCGTCAAGATAAGGCCGGGCTACCGATTCACCGTTCTCGTAAATAAAGACATCATCCTGCAGCCGTATGCCCGGATGGCGGCCTCGGGCCAGGAGTGAAAAACATGGGTTTGCCAAGGGTCGGAGCGGGAGCGGTAAAGACGGGATCTCGGCAAGGGGTGGCGGGAAGCCTCGGAGTGATCTTTTTTATGCTCGCTATCGGAAGCCTTGGGCTAACCCAATACCTGGCCCATCTTTTCAGCTATTCGCGAGGCCTCGGAAAACCAATGTTTGCGACAGTGTATGCCCCCTGGAAATGGGTGGAATGGACAATGAAGTTCTACGCTGGCTATCAACCGACCTTTAACAAGGCTTACGAAGTAGCTGGATCGGGAACTGCCGTCCTTTTTGCCGTGTATGCACTTTTTTCGGGCGGGCTAAGAGGCCTTAAACCCTCGGCGATGACGGATATGTACGGGACGGCCCACTGGGCGGACCGCGAAGAAATTCGCCAGGCCGGACTTCTGCCCACCCGGAAGGATAACGCGGGCGTTTATGTCGGCGGGTGGGTAGGGAAGGGCGGAATGCAATATCTTCGGCATAACGGTCCGGAACACGTCATGGCATTTGCCCCGTCAAGATCGGGAAAGGGGGTCGGGCTCGTCATCCCAACACTTCTTTCCTGGCCGGACAGTGTGGTGTGCCTGGATATAAAGGGTGAGAACTACGCGCTTACGGCCGGCTGGAGACGGGAGCATGCAAATAACGTAGTGCTAAAATTCGACCCGGCCTCAACGGGCGGGATCTCCGCTCGCTTCAACCCCCTTGACGCCATAAGAATGGGGACGGAGTTCCAGACGGCGGACGTCCAAAACCTCGTTACAATGATTGTAGATCCGGACGGCCGCGGCCTAAACGATCACTGGGCGAAAACAGGCCATGCACTCCTGGTCGGGGCGGTCTTGCACGTTTTGTACAAGTGCGCCAAAGAAAAAAAACAGGCGACTCTTGCCGGTGTTTTGGACCTTCTATCGGATACGAAACGTCCGATAAAAGACGTCCTTGAGGAGATGCTCGAGTATCCGCATTCGGATTCGGGTCCCAATGCGGTCGTCGCTGCATGCGCGCGGGACATGTTGAACAAGGCCGAAAACGAACGTTCAGGCGTACTTAGCACAAGCATCAGCTTTTTGACCTTGTACCGGGACCCCACCGTTAAAAATAACATTGCGCAAAGCGATTTCGTGATCCGGGACCTCATGCATCACGATAAACCCGTTAGCCTCTACCTGGTGGTATCCCCCGCGGACAAGGACCGGCTAAAGCCGCTGCTCCGCTTGGTCGTAAATCAAATCGTAAGGATTTTGGTAAGCGATCAAATGAAATACGAAGACGGGGCTGCAAAACCGCAATATCAACACCGGCTTCTTTTGCTTATAGACGAGTTCCCAAGCCTTGGGCGTCTTGAAATTTTCCAGGAAGCGCTGGCATACATTGGCGGCTACGGCCTTAAGGCGTATCTGATAGTCCAGGACCTGGCGCAGCTCCACAACAGCTATGGAAGAGAGGAGTCCATCACGTCGAATTGCCACGTGCGCGTGGCCTTCGCCCCCAATAAGCCGGAAACGGCCGAATACCTGTCCAAAATGACAGGTATTCAGACAATCGTAAAAGATTCCGTCTCGACTTCCGGAGAGCGCATGTCGCCGGTGATGTCCCATGTCTCCCATCAATTCGTTGAACACCAGCGTCCGCTTCTAACCCCCGATGAGTGCATGCGCATACCCGGCCCGTTAAAAGACGCGGAGGGGAAAATCGTAAAACCGGGAGACATGTTGATCTTTGCCGCGGGAGCCGCTCCGATATACGGGCGGCAAATCCTCTACTTTCAAGACCCGACGTTTGATGCGAGGTCCCGGATTGCGCCTCCGGGGCAAAGCGATCGGATAAAGCCAAGAGAGCTTGGGCAATCCGGAGAGCAAAAAGAGGTGCTGCAGGCAGCACAGCCGGGCCCGGAAACGCCGCAGACGAGGTTCGATATCGGTTGAGGTTTTTTGTAGAGGGGACACCTTTGAGCAAAAAGAAGATCGTAATCGTCTGCGGGGTACTCGTTTCGATGATAGCCGCCGTTTGGCTGGAAGGATTCCGGGTAAATGTTACGCCGTCATTTCCCGAAGGAATCTGGAGACTGGAAAGTGGGCCTGTGAAAAAGGGCATGTTGGTTATGTTTTGCCCTCCGAATACCCCCATATTCCGGATGGCAAAAAAAAGGCGCTATCTTCCGCGCGGCATGTGTCCGGGCTGGTATGCGCCGATGATAAAAAGGATCGTGGCCGTTTCCGGCGATCATGTGATTGTTTCAAAAGCTGGCGTTTTTGTAAACGGAATCCGGTTAAAGAATAGCGGGGTTTTAAGTACCGATTCGGCGGGTCGCCCGCTTCCCCGGGGCGCTGAGTCCGGCATTGTGCCGCAAGGCTATGTTTGGCTCATGTCCGATTATAACCCCAGGAGTTTCGACAGTCGGTATTTTGGAGCGATTTCCGTAAAACAAATCCTGGGGCCGGCAAAGCTGGAGTTAAGATGGTAGCCATAACCGTTGCGGCTGCCCTTTCAGGCGCTCTCGCCTGGTCGGGGTCCATGTGGACCATTCCCGCGAGTCTTCTTTTCCCCTGCCTTTGGGTCGGTGCGAAAAATCGGCGGAATGCTGCGCTAACAGCGCTCGCTTACTACGGGACCGCCTCGCGCGGCGTAGCTATCGGGGCCTCCACATATTTTCATTCGCTCTTTGTTGTTGGAATCCTCGTGTGGTTGGCCGGGACCCTTATCATCAGTCTACCCTGGACGCTTTTGTGGGCGCCAGGGTTTACCGCGCGCATGCTCCTCGCCTCAGTTGCGATTCTTGTCACAGCGCTCCCTCCGTTCGGGATCGTCGGGTGGGGGAGTCCGATCACGGCGGCCGGGGTCCTTTTTCCCGGATGGAAGTGGGCGGGGCTTTTCGCAACTTTTGTGTTCATGATGATACTTTCTGCCATCGGGATCAAAAAATCCTTCTGGCAGGCGTGTCTATGGCAAGCGGCGGTTGTTGGTCTGGCAGTTCTGGCCGTGGCCGTTCTTTTTCCAAAGCTACCGACTGCTCCCCCCGGCTGGTGCGGATACGATACGCACTACCCGGATGAGACCGGGCAGCCGGACTATCTAAAAGACTACGCGCGCCTCACGGCGCTTACCGCGGTGAGCCAAAGCTTGGCGAGACTTCCCGGGTCGGTTGTGGTTTTCCCGGAATCTGCAGGCGGATCATGGGGAGCTGCAGGGCGGATGGTGTGGGAAAAGACGCGAAAGGTGATTTCGGGAATCGTCCTTTTCGGGGCTGAAGTTCTCCGGGGGAGCGGCAAATACGATAATGACCTCGTTTCTCTTAAGTCTTCAGGAGACCGGGTCCTCTACCGCCAGCGCATGCCGGTCCCCGTTACTATGTGGAGGCCGTGGTCGGAATCGAGCGGCGCCAATGCATACTGGTTTCGCGAGGCAACGTTTCGGTGCGCCGGCCTTCGGGCGGCGGCCCTCATCTGCTATGAGCAGTTCCTGGTTTGGCCGGTCCTCGAGTCAATGTGGGAGCGTCCGCAAGTGTTGATAGCGATCGGAAACGACTGGTGGGCCAAAAACACCAATCTTTCTCGAATCCAGAGGGCGGCGAGCTTGTCTTGGGCGCGTCTTTTCGGTGTGAGGCTTGTTACAGCCGTAAACTCGTAAATGGAAACCCGCATGTCCAAGAAAAAGATTCACAATCTATTTAGCCTCACAGTAACGAAGATTTCTCTTTTGGCATCGACCGTCTGTATCTGCCTCGTTGCTTTTGCCGGTTTGTGTCTTGCGGGGGACTATGTCATAGAGCCGTGCGCTCCCGAAGTTGCTCCGAAAACGATTCAGGCGATCATCGGAGTTGAATCGAGGGGAGATCCTTTGGCCATTCACGTGAACTCGAAAGCCAGGGTGCCCTTTCCCAAACCCAGGAACCGCGAGCAGGCGATCAGAATCGCAAACCGGCTCATAGCGGCCGGCTATTCGGTGGACTGCGGATTGATGCAGGTGAATTCGCAGCATCTATCACCGGGCGGCATAACAACAGCGGATCTTTTCGATCCGTGCAAGAACGTTCGAGTCGGGGGAGAAATTCTGACTGATGACTATACGACTGCTGCATCCATCTTTGCCCCGGGCCAACTAGCTCTTCTTGCGGCTCTATCTGCATATAACACCGGAAACTTCACATCCGGTTTTTACAACGGCTATGTGGGGAAATACCTCCACGGCCTGAAGTCTTGCCGGTTTAGCTTTGCGGGAGGCCTGCATAACTCATTTGGCGTTTGGCCCCAAGCGCAAAGCGAAGACACGTGCAATCCATATGAAGCAAACACGAGCGTAGATTTTTATTTCGGCGGTAAAAAGCCGAAACCAAAAGACGCCAAAAATGAAAAAGGGGGCGGCGCGGTGGTACTCAGTCGAAATCCTTCGCCGTATGCCGCTCCAACCGCTGTCGATCTTTCATTTCCCATAAAGGAGAAAAACGATGTCTCGGAAACCCGAAAGTGACCCGCTACTTGAAAAGATGCGCGACTTCGAGATTCCCGGCCATGTGATTGAAGTGGACCAGGATGAGGCGGAAGAGTTGGGCGCTTTTGTGGAGGACGCCCTTACCGAAGAGGAAGCCGTGGAAAGCGTTATTGATGAGAGCAATTGAACGGAAATCCCTGGAGATAAAACTCACCAGGTACTTCCCGCGGTCCTGGTGAACCTCCAGGAACGGTCTTTTTTCACCCAAGCCACCGGAGATTTTCTAGATATGGCGCATTTCGATCAGGAAGTGGTCAAAAGAATACTGGTCGAGGAACTTGGCTTCGACAGTCTTCTCACAAGCATCTCAATTGAAGCGTTGACGAATATGGACGACCGGCTCCAGCCGGTTCTCGATGCATGGATTAAGGACCGGACGGAAACGAATTACACGTTTCACGACATATCCATCAAAGAGATTATGGAAAGGGAAAACTGTGGTTTTCTCGGGGCGCTCTCGACGATGAACACGTGTCTTCGTAGTCCCGGGTTTATTGCTGAATATCGGAAGGTGGACTTTAGCAAGCGATTTAAGGAGGGCATTCCATTCGAGCATCTCCACCAGGGAAGGAAATAAGCGTGGAGTTGCATAGATCGTATATGAACGTCTTCCATCCTGTCTTGTGGCGGGTTACCCCATTTGAGGACAGGATGATCGCCCTTCAGGAGCTTGAAGAAGACTATGCAAGGATGCAAGGTAGAGCGGCTTATTGGGTGGATGACAAGGATCTTGGTCCGGATATTCACGGTAAGCTCGGTGATGGAGAAATCATTGTCAACAGCCGTTTTGTATCGGATACGCAGTATGGGGATATTCCCGCTTTTGGAGCTGTTAAGGCAATCATACATGAAGGAAGGCACGCGTTTCAATTAGCCGTCGTAGGAGGACATACAGTACATGAGAACCTAATCGAAGTGCAGAAATGGAAAGAGAATTTTGCAGCTTACATTGACGCACGTCGCATGCGGCCAGGTTATTACTACGCCTACAGATTTCAACCCTTGGAGCGTGACGCCCATGATTACGCCACAAAAGAGATGAAAACAATTTACGGGCGTCTGGAGCAAACGTACGGGCGGATCAATTCTCTGGCAGAGTATTTTGAAAATGATATGCGCGATACGGCGGCTTCAGCGGATCTGGCGGTACATGATCTCGGCTCGAACTTTTTGGAAAGACTGGATCGTCTGATTCATGAAGACTACGAAAGAAAGGTTCATAGGGAAGGGCCGCAGCGAACCGAGGTTTCAAGCCTTGCGGAGATATGGGAGCCTGAGTCGAGAAGAAGCAGGCAGAAGCGAGGTCCTGGCCCGCGACAGTTAAACATGTTCGAAAGCTCGCCTACGGTAAAAGACAAGGATGGTTCGACATCCCTTGAGCCTCGTTTTGTTCTTGCGCAAAGTCTGGCTGAAAAACTCGAAAAAGATGGTGAAATATCAAGTAGATTTTTAACCGCCGAAGCAAACCGCGTTTTCGGCGGCACTCAAGGTCAAGGCGTCTATTCTCCGAAAGACGCTTTCGACGCCATGGAAGTGGCCTTTAACCTCCATATCGCTAAAACGGAAAATCCCGCCTGGAACAATACGGATGCCGAATGGGCCCAAAACAAGGCGAGGGACTTGACCGAGCGGATAGGAAAGCTTCCGACGCAATCGAGACGCGACGAAGAGATGGACGAGTTTCAACAGTTCAGTACTCCTCCGGCCCTGGCGTTTGTTGCCAATTGGGTAGCCAATATAATGCCAAGGGATGTGGTGCTGGAACCATCCGCCGGGACGGGTGATCTGGCGATCTGGCCGAAAATGGCTGGGGCCAAAGTGGTTTTAAACGAGCTTTCCGAAAGGCGGCGGGAGCTACTCTCAAATCTTTTCCCGCAGGCAAGGCTCTTTAAAGAAAACGCCGAGCAGCTGCATAATGTTTTGCCTCCGGATGTTTCTCCTACAGTTATTGTAATGAATCCTCCGTTTTCCGCATCGGCGGGCCGTCTCCAGGGAGAGCGCGACACAGGGATCTGCGCGCGCCACATCGAGCAGGCTTTAAAGCGACTTCAAGACAATGGGCGCCTGGTTGCCATTGCAGGGCAGGGCATGGCGGCGGATCGGCCGACATTTGCAAGGTGGTGGAAAGAAATTGAGGCGAAATACAACGTTCGGGCAAACATCGGCATATCCGGCAAAGAGTACGGGAAGTATGGCACCACCTTTGACAACCAAATTCTGGTTATAGACAAAACAGCAAGCACCACCGAGCCCGTATTGACGGGCAGAGTCGAATCGGTAGCCGATTTACCCCGATTATTGGAGGGTATAAAAAATGACCGTGAAAGAATTAAACGAAGCCTCGATCAACCGGCAGTCGAAAAGGATTCTCAAAAAGTACGGGATTCCCTTCGACGAAGCGACCAACCTGGCGAGTCTCGTCCTGATTTGGGCGGCGATGGAACAGGATCTCGTGGACACACGGGCTCTGGACGAACCGACGCTACTGGTCGCAGCCCTGAGGGAAAATCCGGAATTGGCAATGACCCTGATGACGAAAACGGACCTGGGCGAGGAGAAGTTCGAGATCGAACTCGCGGAGACATTGGAGGAGGCGGCAGCAGAGATTCTGGAAGAGATACTGGCGGCGGTAAGGGCGCGGGAAGAGTAGCGATAGAGTCTATACGCGGCCAGGCAAGCGAGTTTTCCGAATCCATTTTTGCGCAATACATTCCGCAGCGTCTAACCATTTCAGGCGCAAAGCAGCATCCAGGTAGACTCGTACAGTCTGCTGCGATGTCTGCCGTTGAACCTCCGGCGCCGGCCTATTCACCGACACTTCCCGAAGGCATCATCCGAGATGGTTTGCTCTCACTCGCTCAATTGGAGGCCGTTGTCTACGCAGGGCAAGCGCATTCCGGGCATTTGCCGAGCGGCAAGCGCAAAGGGTTTTTCATAGGAGATGGAACCGGGGTAGGGAAGGGGCGGGAGATATCCGGCATCATCCTCGATAACATGATGCAGGGCCGGGAAAAAGCCGTCTGGATATCTGCCAGCGGAGGTCTCATTGAAGATGCAAAGAGGGACTTTGCGGGCATCGGCGGCGATCCTCAAAAGATATTTTCTCAGGGGAAAACGAAGGCGGGAGGAGAAATCCTTCAAAGGGACGGTATCCTATTTACCACCTATGCCACTCTTGCCAGCGGTGAAAAACGCCAGGCCAATGATCAGGGGCAAAAAGCCGGTAAAACTCGGGCCGAACAAATCACCCAGTGGCTCGGCAAAGATTTTGATGGCGTCATCGCCTTCGATGAAGCGCACAGCATGGGAAACGCATTTCCCGTCAAAGGAAAGCGAGGAATAAGGAAACCATCACAGCAGGCGATTGCCGGCGTAAATCTGCAAAACGAACTGCCCGACGCACGTATCGTATATGTTTCAGCGACCGGGGCGACCGAGATAAGCAATCTCAGCTATGCCGACCGCTTGGGGTTATGGGGGGAGGGGACGGCCTTTGCCGACGTCCGGACCTTCATTGAAGACGTTTCAATGGGCGGTATCGCTTCAATGGAGCTTATCAGCCGGGATATGAAGGCCATGGGGATGTATCTTTCCCGGTCTCTTTCATACGATGGTGTAAGCTACGAGCGCCTCGAACACACTCTATCCCCCCTGCAGGAGGATATCTACAACGAGTTGGCCGGCGCCTGGCAGATCGTCTTAAATAACGTCAATGAAGCCCTCGAAATTACGCAGGCGGGAAAAGACGGCAGCGCCAAGAGTGTAGCGTTATCACGCTTTTGGGGAGCCCATCAACGGTTTTTCAACCAAGTCATAACTGCGATGCAAACCCCGCGGGTGATCGATGACATCCGCGAGCAGCTCGCGGCCGGAAACGCGGCGGTCATTCAACTGGTCAATACCAACGAGGCGGCGCAGGAACGTATAGTTGCCGATGCGGTAGTAAAGAACGCTGAAATCGAGGATTTGGACTTTACACCTCGGCAAATGTTGATTGACTACGTTCGAAACGGATTCCCGGTTGCGGCCTATGAGCAGTCAACGGATGCGGATGGAAAAATCATCTATGTACCGGTCCGCGATTCTGAAGGAAACCAGGTGTTCGACCGCGATGCGATCGCCTTGCGGGACGGGCTGATTGAGACGCTTCAGCAAATTCGCGTTCCTGAAAATCCCCTCGATTCAATCATCAACGCCTTTGGATCTCAGCGTGTAGCTGAGGTGACCGGCCGCAGCAGGCGATTTGTCCAGGTCCGAGATGATGAGGGAAATCTTCAAGTCGTCGAGGAAAAGCGTGGCAAGAACGCATCCATGGCGGATGCGGCAAGCTTTCAAAACGACAGGAAGGACATTTTGGTGTTTTCCGGCGCCGGCGGAACCGGATATTCATTTCACGCCGATAACACTGCACAGAACCAGCGAAAGCGCATCCACTACATTTTGCAACCCGGCTGGCGAGCGGACAGTGCGGTTCAGGGCTTCGGTCGCACGCACCGGACAAACCAGGCGCATGAACCGCATTATGTTTTGCCGACGACGAACCTCCAGGCGCAAAAACGATTCGTTTCATCGATCGCAAGAAGGCTCGACCAATTGGGGGCCTTGACGCGCGGCCAACGCGAAGCCACCAGCCAGGGGTTATTCACCGCCTCGGATAATCTTGAAAGCGAGTATGCTTCGATCGCTTTAAAGAATCTATTCAAGGATCTTTATGGAGATAGAACCAGCCTTTCTTTCCAGGACGTAACAAAACAGATGGGGCTAAGCCTCATCGATCCGGACGGGGGATTTGATGAAGGCAAAATCCCCTCCATCCCCCAGTTTTTGAATCGCTTGCTCTCGCTTAAGACCGATATGCAAAACGCAGTTTTTGGCGAGTTCGAAGAGCGGCTGATCGAGGCCGTTCAATATGCAAAGCAGCACGGTTTCTATGATGAGGGGCTCCAGACAATAAAGGCTCTTAGCATAGTTAAGACCCGCGATGACATTGTTTTTGAGGAAAAGAATACCGGGGCGAAGACCCGGTACGTCGAGTTGGCCGTAACCAACAGAGTCGAATACGAAGATTGGAAAGATGCAAAGAGCCGGTCGGAAAAGCGGCGAGAAAAAGGGGATTTGAGCGGTTGGTTCGTATCCGAGTTCGGAAAGACCAAGGGAGAGGTTTTTTATCTGAGGGATATTGGCCACAGAATCAATGCGGAAGGAAACCCCGTCCGGCGCGGCACAATTTATTCGATCCGTAAAAACGATCCCAAGTACATCGACAATGTCGATGAGATCGACCAGGGCGCATACAAGTTTATAGGGGGCCGCTACCAGAAGGTGACTCTTGCGCGGCGCATACGCGAGCGGGAAGCCGAAAAGCTCTGGAGAGAGCAAATTGCAAACGCGCCAAAGACGGTCACCAAAACCGAGCGAATGATCGTGGGTGTAATTGTTCCGATTTGGGACCGGGTTGAAGGCTCGGAGACCATAAAGCGGCTGCAGACAGACGATGGTGAACAGCTCCTCGGGCGCGTTCTTGGATTAAAGGCCTCACGAGAGACCCTCAGAAACCTGGGCGTTGGCTCGAACCTATCCCGCATGTCCTCACAGGACCTTTTCTCCGCAATAAAGTCGGGCAGGAAGGCCATCCTCTCAAACGGTTGGGAAATCTCGACCGCAAAAGTCAATTTCGAAGACCGCATTGAAATTAAAGGACGTGTTTCTTTTACCTATGCGGAAGAGCGTCTCTTAAAAGAGCAGGGCGCATTCATCGAGCGAATCAATTGGGCGGAGCGGGTGTTCATTCCAACTGGCGAAAACGGGCTCGCGGCGTTTGAAAGAATAATTGCATCGAAGCCGGTTATCGATCTTTTGGAGAAGGCCCGGGGCCGAAGGGATGAGGGAATAGATCCGGAGTCCGAACTCGAGTACGGAATTTCATCAACGGCCGGGCTATCGGAAAAGGGAGATAAACGTATGGCGAAGTACACGGTGCTGGCTTTGGATCAAAGAACGCAGGAAGAGGTCTCGCTTGGTGACTTCGACGAGGCTAAGGACGCATACGGCGCATTCATTACGGCGGTAGAGTCTACGCCCGCAAGGGTGCTAAACGAAGAGGGCGCTGTCTTAGCCGGTATCGATGCAGGGCGTTCTCCTGTCTTTCATGATCCGGAACTGGAAGCCTTGTACAGGGAAGTGAATGTGGGATCCCGGGGGGCCGCCGGCCCTGGTGTCTCCTATCATGAAAAGGTCGCAGCGAAACTGATATCGCTTCTCGAGCGAAATTTAGCCCCTTGGCAAAAGCAATGGAAACCGGGTGAAAAGAACTTCGGTCTTCCGCATAACCCGGTGAGCGGTACTCGCTACAAGGGTGCGAACATGGTGCTTCTAGCGGCGGAGGCGATAGAAAAGGGCTATCAAGACCCTCGTTGGCTTACATTCAAGCAGGCGCAACAAATTGGTGCCCGGGTGAACGCCGGGGAAAAGGGGACCCGGGTTGAATACTGGAAGTTCGAGGAGCGCCGACGTCTTTTGGATGAAAATGGCGAACCGGTCCGTGATAAAGACGGAAATCCGGTACTGGAAACCATTGAGAAGTTGCGCCGTCCGAAGATGTTTGCGGCTGTAGTATTCAATGCCGAGCAGATCAGGGACATGCCGGCACTCGAAGAAAAGGCCGTGACGTGGAGCCCGGACGAGCGGGTGGAAAGCATACTGAAAAATTCCGGAGCGAAAATCTTCCACGATCAGGCCGATAGAGCGTTCTACCGTCCAGGAACAGATACCGTTCATTTACCCGACCAGTCTCAATTCGATTCTGTTGAAGCCTACTACGCGGTAGCACTCCACGAATTATCCCACTGGACCGGGGAGAAGAGCAGGCTTGACCGGGACTAGGGCGTCCAAAAAACGGTTTTTTGGTTGAAATTTGATGCCCGGAAAATGA
>JBMFWU010000136.1:0-14878 GCA_049964955.1 Syntrophobacteraceae bacterium | reverse complement strand
TCCCGCAACTGGCCGTTCATGAACGTGAAGACATAAATGAAGTCCTCCGGCCCCATATTGTAGGTCCATCTGTCGAGACTGCCGTTTACGACGTAATAGGTGTCGCTGATTTCGGGTGCCCCGCACAGGTGTACAACCTCCAACTGGGTTTGTCCGAGTTCGACCAGCTGATCGCCGCAACGCAGGCTGTCGAGGTTTTCCAACATGATCTGAGCGCGGACGGCAGGCGGGAAGAAGACTATGAACGTGACGGCAACCAGAGAGAACAAAACGTTTCGAACCCTTTTCATGGCTGAAAGTCCTTTCGGTCGCAAAAGGTGGGTCTGCTATCTGGAAGATAACCATTCGGGCGCGCCCGGGACCGATTGAAAACGCGCGCGAAGCTCATATCTTAAAAAAAATAAAAGGAGAGGAGACTCTAAATGGGATTGAAAATGGATTTAAAATTGCACTCGTTCGTATGGCTGATCGCCGCCGCATTTCTGGTCGCCCCGGTGGCTCATGCACAACAGAGCGGGACGCCTGCCGCGCAACCCCCTGCCGCGCAACAGACCCCCCCTGCCGCGACAGCTGCAAACCAGCCCAAGCCGCTCAGCCCCAATGACCAGGCGTTTGTCGAGGCCGCCGCGCAGGACGGAATGCTGGAAATCGCCCTGGCAAAGCAGGCGCAGACGAAGAGCTCCAGCCCGGAAATCAAAAACCTTGCCGCCAAAATCATCGCGGATCATACAAAGGCGGACCACCAGCTGCAGCAGATCGCTCAAAAGGAGGGTTTCAAACTTCCCGATACACTGAACGAGGCCGGGCAAAAAGAGTTGCAGAAGTTTTCCACGCTTACGGGCACTGAATTTGACAAGGCCTACCTCAAATTCGCGATGAACGATCACCAGAAGGCGATAAACACGTTTGAAAACGAGGTCAAACAAGGCACGAACCAAAGCCTGAAAACATTTGCCTCCAATACCTTGCCCACGCTAAAAGAGCATTTGGCCATGGCGGGAACCGCCAACACCAAGTTTCTGGAAAGCCAGGCCGCTAAGCCGCCCTGGTGGGAGTTCTGGAAAAAGCATTAGACAGCTCTCCACGTCCCGAAACGATGAAATAACCGGACGAAATGACTGTAGGTTGGGCTGATGTAGGTTGGGCTGAGCGAAGCGATGCCCAACATGAACCTAAACGCAGCAGACAGAGGCCGTACCGTGGATGAATCCGCCGACAGAGTCGAATCGCGCAAAAAGGAGCTTTTCGAACTCGCCGTTTTCCTGCTTCTCATCGTGCCGTCGATGCTCATTTCCTTTCCCGGTTTGGGCGGATCTCTCGGATTCCCCCTCCTGGCGGTTTCCGTGATTTTTCGGGATCTCTCCCTTACCTGCCTGGTCGTTTTCTTTCTCTGGCGCGACGGAGTGTCCCTCTCCCGGCTCGGGTGGACTCGTGCCGGGCTCAAGCAGGAGGCCCTTCTGGGTGTGGCCCTCTTTGTGCCCATCCTCTACGGCATAGCGATTCTAAAGCGGGTTTTCGAATGGGTTGGATTATCCGGTGTAAAGGGGGTGCCGCAGTTTTTGATGGCAAAGGGCCCGCTTGAGATCGTGCTGGCCTGCGTACTGGTGGTCGTCGTAGCCGTGGCCGAGGAGACCATATTTCGGGGATACCTGATACTGCGCTTTAATCAGCTTACGGGCAGCATCGCTTCGGCGATCCTCCTGTCGTCGGCGGTCTTTTCTCTGGGCCATGGCTATGAAGGCACGGCCGGCCTGGGCACCGTCGGCGTACTGGGCGTGATCCTCGCCCTCGTCTATCTTTGGAGAAAAAGCCTCGTTGCCCCTGTCGTGCTTCATTTCCTGATAGATTTTTTCCCCCTCGTTCTTCTGCCTCTGCTTAAAATCAAGTAGGAGGTTCTATAAGGAGTGGGCTTTGGGGGCGCTTCGTAAATCACGAGGCGGGGGCAGGCGACCCGCCTCGTGATTTGACCGGGTTCCCGTATTGTGCGGGCAAGGTAACGAAACCCTTCAACAGTTTTGGTGGCTTGAGGTCACACGGTGGGGGGTATGAGGAATTGTCTCAGTACTTCCGGGTTGACCTTCGCGCGCGATGCTCTACATTCCTTCCTGCGTCCGGCTTGTCTGTTCGAAATAGGCTTCCGCCTTGCCGAAGTTTTCATCCACGGCCTTTTTGAATTCCGTGCAGCCCTTTCTCATCATGGCGGTCATGTCGGTGATCGCCTTTTTACCTTCATTGGGAATCCACACGGCCTGTTCGACAAAACTGTTCACCATCTTTTCCGATTGTTCCTGGAACATGCACATCGCACCAAAGGTGTTGTCGAAGGTGGTGCGGTTAAAATCGATCATCTGCCTGACAAGGTTGAACTGGTTCATGTTCGGGTCTCCTCTTAGGTGGCGATTTGCGGGCCCCCGAAATTGCCTTCCGGGCGGGCCCCGCGGTTTCGGGAAGCTTTTTACGTTCGCAAAGCTATCCGCCGAGACGCGATTTTACGTCACGGCGGGCTGCAATGAACTATAATTACTGGCAGGCAGGAGTCAAGAAAGAAGTTGTGCGGTGCACAAAAATATGCGCGTGACATGGCTCCAGACAAGGATTATCATGCTTGCAATTCGTTTTGCAATGCATCTTATTTCCCTTTTCCGGAGGGGTGATGACCGAAAAAATTGTGCTCAAAAAATATGCGAACAGGCGGATCTACGATCCGGAAAGGAGTACCTATATTACCCTGGAGCAGGTGAGGCAACTCATAAGGGAGGGGCGTCAGGTCTCGGTGATCGACGCCAGGAGCTCGGAGGATGTGACCGCATTCATCCTGTCGCAGATCATCGTGGAGGAGGCCAAACACAACCGCGTTCTTCTGCCCGTGTCTTTTCTCCACCTGGTGCTCCAGTACCGCGAGGAGGTGCTGGCGGAGTTTTTCGAAAAATACCTGGAACTGACCGTAAAGAACTACCTGCTCTACAAAGACGCTCTGGATGAGAATTTCAGAAAATGGCTCGACCTTGGCCGGGATCTGTCGTCGATGACCGGCACGTCGCTGCCGGGTTCGGCGCAGTGGGAAGCTTTGTTCGATCTGTTTGTGTGCCCCCAAAAGGAAAGGAAGGATTTGTAATATATGCTCCAACCGGGACTTGAAAAGCATCTGGAGGTTGTGTATCCATCCTCCTACGCCATTTCTGAGATCGTGAAGCAGAAGAGACCCGCAGGGACCAAGTTTGCAAGCCCTGCATCGATGTTTTTAGAAATGGCGCTTTTCACCTGGAGGAGGAGCGAGGAAAGAGATGAAGAAGATACTCTTGGCGCTGAGTGTCTGCCTGGGGGTGCTGGCACTGGTAAGCGCGACCTTTGCACACGAGCTGTGGGATTTCCACCTGCGCGGCTCGAATGAAGGCTTGGCTTCCGGCATTTTGCCGCCTCCGGGTCTCTATTTCATCAACGATTTCGCTTGGGGGGGGACATCGAGTAAATACGACCGCAACGGAGGAGCGATACCCGGGGTCAGATTAAACGGTTACATCGATATTCCGATCCTGTTGTGGACGCCTGGATGTCGATTCCTGGGCGCAACCTATGGAGCTGCCATCGCCGAGCCGTTCAACCAGGTGACTCTCAGGGTGTCGCCCCCGGCGAGCCGGATTGCGCTTTCGGGCGGTCAGTGGGGCGCAAGCAATACGGTTCTGGTGCCATTCATCCTGTCATGGCAAATGTCTTGCCATTTATTCGTTTCCAACTCTTTTGCGATCGGTTTAAACGATGGCGCGACATCGCCCGGGGACAGCGCGGCCGCAGATCCCGGCAACCATTTGTACCACCTCCAGCAGGGCGATTTGTCCAGTACGGACCTCAGAAACGTTTATGGATGGTCCAGCAACGACTGCTACACCTTCACGCCTATGATCGGAATCGGCTGGTTCTACAACGGATGGAACTTAAGCGCTGTACTCGCCTACACCATGTATACGAAAGACACCGATACCGATTACCAGACCGGCGGCCAGTTCTGGGCCGACTACACACTCACATGCACCCGGGGCGGGTGGACTGTCGGGGTCGGCGCCGAGCAGCAAAACCAGGTCTTCAACGATAAGTTCAATTCGGGAGCCGGCTACAGGTCACAGCCCGGAACCATGGCGACCAACTATGGCGCAGGTCCTATAATAGGCTACAACTTCGGTCCGTGCAGCCTGATGCTGATTTACGATTTTCCGATTGCAACCAAAAGCGATACCGGCGGCACCCAATGGCTGGATCTTCGCCTCGTAATCCCGCTCGGGGATCCGGCCAACTGGTGGACATAGAGGATTTCTTTCATGATAGACATCTGCAGTGCGATTCGAAGTCGAGTGGTGTTGCCCAAGACGCGTATCGCCCTGATGGCCCCGTTGCGCGAGCCGCTGGACTACGATTCTTTATTGAAGCGTACCGGGGTATTTGCACAATTTTTATCTCGGCAAGGTCTGACCCGAGGTGATGCAATCGCCATGGCGATGCCGGACGGCCCGGAGGCACTGGAAGCCTTTCTGGCTGTGACCCGGGTTGCCGCTTGTGCTCCGTTGAACCCCACCTTCCGCACTGACGAATTCCTCTTTTTTCTTTCAGATATCGGGGCGCGAGCATTGATCGTGCCGGCCGGCTCTGATGCAGCCGCTGTGCAGGCGGCCGGCCGCCTCGGGGTCCCTGTGTACGAAATGCCGATGGGCCACAGCAGGTATGCAGGTGAGGAAAGCCTTTGTCCACCGTGCGCGGCACAGCCGGCAAACCCGCAGCGCTATCCCGATGACACCGCGCTTTTATTGCACACCTCAGCCACGACCGGCCGACCGAAGTTGGTACCGCTCACACACACCCAAATCATCGCCATGCTCGAAGTCATCCGAACCACTTTTCCATTAGGCAATAATGGCCGCGTACTCGTTATTACCCCTCATTTTCATTTGCATGCGTTGATCTCGGTATTGGCACAACTGTTCTCGGGGGGTGCTGTGATTGCAACCCCCGGATTTCGTCCCGAAAGGTTCTTCGACTGGATGCGCACGTTCCGGCCCACGCAATACACGGCTAATCCCACCCTGCACAGAGCGATCCTCTCCCTGATCCCTCCCGAGGGCGCCGGTGATGCGTTCAGTTCGCTGCGGTTTGTCAGTTCCGCCGGAGCACCGCTGCCTGAAGAATTACGTGACGAGATCGAACAGCGTTTGTGCGTTCGGGTATTCGAAGGCTACGGCCTTACGGAGGCGGGCCGGGTTACCCTGACGCCGGCCGATCCGATCGGGCGTAAGCCAGGGTCTGTGGGCCGTTGCTATGGCATTGACGTGGCGATTACAGACGGAAACGGGCACAGGCTGGGGCCCGGCCAAATCGGTGAGATCGTGCTGCGAGGCCCCACGGTAATCAGGGGATATGCCCACGACCCCGAGGCCGACCGGGAGGCGTTTCGAAATGGCTGGTTTCGCACCGGCGATCTCGGTTGGCTAGACGAAGATGACTTCCTCTATCTCACAGGTCGGATCAAGGAAGCGATCAATCGCGGGGCCGAAAAAATCCTGCCCTACGCCATCGAGCGGGTGCTCTCCACTCATCCGGCAGTCCAGGAGGCGGTGGTGTTCGGATTTCCGCACCCACGTCTGGGCGAGGATATCGGCGCCGCCGTGGTTTCGGCACCGGGTGCCTCTGTAACGGTTACAGAGTTGCGGCGTTTTGCCTCCGCGCATCTGGCCGAATTCGAAATACCTCGACATATCCTTTTCGTAGACGAAATTCCAAAGGGCCGAACCGGGAAAGTCCAACGTGCCCGTATGGCAGATTTGTTGCCATTGCCGCAATCCCTTCCGAGCAGCGCCTTTTCGCAATCCGATCGCCTTGAAGCCCGACTGTCGGCCATTTGGAGCCGCCTGCTGAAGATCGACTCGGTCCGACCGGAAGAGGACTTTTTCCTTTTGGGCGGGGATTCGCTGCTGGCCCTGCAAATGCTTTGCGAGGTAGAGGAAGCATGCGGTTGCCATCTGGGACCGGATGCGATCATGGCTTCCGCCACATTGGCAAGCCTGGCCGAAGCCGTACGCAACGCACAAACAGAGACCCTGACTCCGGTGCAGAGCATTCGTGTAAACTCCTGCCTGCGCCCCCTGCAACGCTCAGGAAGGCTATCCCCATTATTTCTGATCTGTCCCGAGAGCAGTATTTTTGTCTACCGGCACCTGGTCTCGCACCTTGGTCGAAACCGTCCTGTTTTCGCCTTGCAGGAGGCTGATTTCTTTACCCGCGCATCCGTTCCACCGACCCTGGAAATGCTGGCTTTTCACTATGCAGCCGAAATGCGGACCGTACAACCGCGTGGGCCTTACTGTGTAGGAGGGTATTCCTTAGGGGGACTGCTGGCCCTGGAAACTGCACGTCATCTTCTTGCGGCCGATGAAGAGATTGCGGGCATTATCCTCATCGATTCAAGTTGTATGCGCTGGCAGCTCCGACATCGCATTCGCTATCATTTGCAGGCACTGAGAAGGTGTCCGCAAGAACGATTACCAGCCTATCTTCTGGAACGCGGCCGGCGGGCACTGGTGCGTCTTGTGCGGAAGAAGGAGCCAGCCTGTCCTACCCCTTTGCAGGCTGCTACCAAGAGCTATCGCTTATCGCCGATCGCCGCGCGGGCGCTGTATCTGTACTGCCGCGAGTTCGCGCCCGAAAATCGCAGATGCATCCAATCGCGCTGGTCGCGCATCCTGCCGCGCGACATGGTGTTTCGCGAGGTGCCGGGGACCCACGCGACAGTCATCCTGGAACCTCATGTTGAGGTTGTGGCAAAAGAGATTCTCGATTTCTTGGGTTCTTCAGGTGCCGAGACTCCGGAGCCTCTTCCGGCGGAAGGGAAATGATGCCGTCTCGGCCTCCCACCAAGGATACAAGCACAGTGGTTCAGGGGTTCAAAGGAGAGCATTCGCGGGCTTTTTGCGAGGGCCCCCCCGGCCCAAACGCTCATCCCATCGACTCACCCGGGGAAGCCTCTTTGGGGTATTATCACTATTTGCTGCTTCTGATCGTCGGGGCTGTCACATTCTTCGACGGCTATGATTTTCTTGCAATCACTCAACTCCTTCCGAACCTTCAATCGTCTTTCGGCCTCAACCAAACGCAGCTCGGCCTGCTCATCATGCTGGTCAATACGGGCGCAATCGCTGCTTTTTTACTCATGCGCGCCGCCGACACTTCGGGGCGGCGAAGGCTGCTCCTGCTCACGCTCGCCGGCTTCACGCTCAGTTCCTTTGCCAGCGGCGTGGCGCCCAACGTGACACTTTTCGGATTCTTTCAGTTCTGCTCCCGGCTCTTTCTCATTGCCGACACGGAAATCGCCGTCGTCTACGTGGCCGAGGAGTTCCCGGCCGTTCACCGCGGACTGGCCATTGGGGTTCTGCAAGGCTGCTTTAGCCTGGGCGCCATCGCCTGCGCCACACTGGTGCCGCTGCTGCTGAAAACTCCCTGGGGTTGGCGTAGCGTCTACTTGTTTGGCGCCGTTTCGGTCCTCACCCTTTTGCCGGCACGCTCCAAACTGCGCGAAAGCCGTCGCTTCACCGAATTCGCCATCACGAAAGAACCCGAAAGGCGCACTTTTTTCGCTATCTGGCGGAGTCCCTACCGCCGCCGGATGCTTCAGATGGGGCTCGTCTGGGCTTTTTCCTATGCGTGCACCCAGAGCACCGTGATGTTTTGGAAAGAGTTTGTCGTGTCCGAACGCGGTTTCACCGCTACAGAGGTGGGAGTCTCCATAGCTCTTGCGGCGTTGGTGGCGATGCCGGCGGTGTTCTTGTGCGGCAGGTTGCTGGACCGCGTCGGACGGCGCATGGGGGCGCTCATCGTGTTTGGGATCGAAATCGTGGGTGCGGCAGGGTCCTATTCCCTGCACGGACGCTGGCCGCTGACGGCCATGTTGGTTCTGGGAATTTTCGGAGCCAGTTCGGTGCAATTGGTCCTCAACGCATTTACGGCGGAACTGTTCCCGACCGATCAGCGCGGCGACGCCTTTGCCTGGTCAAACAACCTATTGGGTCGCATGGGGTTTGTTTTGTCTCCTCTTCTGATAGGCTACCTGGCAAGCTTCGGCGGCTGGGGGCGGGCCGTTCGGCTTACAGCCATCGGTCCCCTCCTGGCGCTGGCAATGTTGCTGAAGTGGGCTCCTGAAACGAACGCCCGGGAACTGGAAGAGACCTCGAAGATTTGAAAATCAGGTTTAATACAGTCAGGGGACATGAAAGGCTGCTTTGAAAGGTTTTCTCCTGAAAAGAGGAATCCGGACGAAGAGCCCGGTCGTAGAAGGGAGGGATCGGACAAAAAACTCTCCGACTTTTGATTGTCGGGGGAAGGTAGGGGGTTGCCGACTTTGCAGACTCTGGTTAACTTCGGGAAAATCAGGCTTATTATTTCAGGATGATATCCGTGAGTGAGCGTGAACCCGAAAGAAAATCGTTTTCCATCCTCATGATAGACGATGACCGGGAAGACTTCGAGTTGGTAAAAGAAGCCCTGGCATCCAAACGGATGAAGGTGGATCTCTACTGGGCCGAGGACGGCGACGAGGCGATGAGGTTTCTCTTTCACAGGGAGAAATACGAAGAAGTCCCGGCGCCGGATTTGATCCTTCTGGATCTGAACATGCCCGGTAAAAACGGGTTCGATGTGCTCCTTGAGCTTAAAGCCGACCAGCAACTGCGCAAACTTCCCGTGGTGATTCTTTCCTCTTCCAGGGACAGCCGACATGTCACGCGCGGCTACCAGATCGGGGCCAATGCGTTCATGCTAAAACCCATGAGCTTCGATGAGATGGCCGATGCGATGAAATCTTTGTGTGAATACTGGTTTGCGGTGGTGAAACTGCCCGGCGGCGCAGCCCCGCCGCCGCCAAAAGGGGTTACAAAAGCGCCTATCGACGGCGGTTAGCGCCGCGGCCGGATCGCCAAGCAGAGGTCATATTCGCCTTTGCCAATAATGCTTGCGGGGCTACCCGGCCACGTAATCCTGGCGTCCCGCTTATCTTCTCTTGAATATGCAGGACGCGTAAGTCGTTTTGCCCATGTCGTCGTGGCAATAGGAACAGGTCTGCACTTTCCAATCGTTCGACTTACCGTTTAGAAAGTTCGTAAATTCCCGGTCGAAAGAACTCGCATCCGCTTTGAATGTTTCGAACCTGTATTTGTCTTCCATGAAGGACCCTCCTTGTACACTATCCTTTTTAAACATAAAATGAAGGCAGGTAATGTCAATGGGGCGGCGGCGTGTCGCCGCGGCCGGGATTGCCAGGCCGAGAGCGCCGCTACCTGCGGTGGCGGCGGGGCCATGACGATTGCAGAATTGGCAGTGCGGAAGGGCGAGGCAACCCGGCAGCGGCGCTAGCCGCCCGGCCGCCGCCAGGAGCGGGAGTCGATGGACGAGTCTACGGAGAAAAAATACGTTTGCGTGCATGCGCATTTCTACCAGCCTCCCCGGGAAAATCCGTGGCTGGGGGAGATCGAGCGCGAGGATTCCGCCGCCCCGTATCACGACTGGAACGAGCGTATCCACCTCGAATGCTACCGGGCCAATACGGCCGCAAGGCTTGTCGATGACCGGAATCGAATCGTTGACCTGGTGAACAACTACAGGTACTTGAGCTTTAATTTCGGACCCACGCTGATCGGCTGGATCGAACGCCACGACCCGTGGACGTACCGGAAGATACTGGATGCCGACCGAAAGAGCGCGGAGGCCCTTGGCGGGCACGGCAACGGACTCGCGCAGGTCTACAACCACATCATCATGCCGTTGGCCAACCGGCGCGACAAACTGACCCAGATCCGCTGGGGGATCGGGGATTTCCAACATCGCTTCGGCAGGCCCCCGGAGGGAATGTGGCTGGCCGAGACGGCCGTGGATCGGGAGACGCTTTTACTGCTGGCCGAGGCGGGCATAAAGTTCACCATACTTTCGCCCCACCAGGCGTTGCGGTGGCGTTTTCTTAAAGCCGATACGCGGTGGCGGGAGGTTCCCGGGGCAACGATTCCCACCGGGCGCGCCTATCGGTACTCCTGCGGAGCGGGCAAAGAGATCTTTCTTTTTTTCTACGACCCGGCCCTGGCTCACGGGATAGCGTTCGACCGCCTGCTCGAACACAGCTCCCGATTTCTGGAGCAGATCGACAGGGCATGGTCGCAGCGCGATCCAACCGGGGAGCCCTGGCTGGTAAACGTGGCGACCGACGGAGAGACCTACGGGCACCACTTCAAATTCGGCGATATGGCCCTGGGGGCCGCATTCAACGAACTGCGGAGGGACCCTTCGGCGCAGATCGTCAATTATGGGTGGTTTCTGGAGGCCTTTCCCGTCGTGGCGGAGGTGGAAATCGCCGAGCGCACCGCCTGGAGCTGTGCGCACGGGCTGGGGAGGTGGAGCGCCGACTGCGGGTGTCATCTGGGAGGCGAGCCGGGTTGGAGCCAGAAATGGAGGGCGCCGCTGCGCCGGGCGCTGGACTCGCTTCGAGACGTGCTTTCCGACCATTTCGAGGCGCAGATGGCCAAAATCTGCAAGAGCGATCCCTGGGAAACAAGGGACAAGTACATAGAAGCGATTCTGGATGGAAAAGGGCTCCGGGAAGGGCGATTTTTGACCGAACACCTCAAGGGGGGGCAGCGCTCCCATGCGACGCGCTTTCTGCAACTCCTCGAAATGGAGCGCTTCTCGCTTCTCATGTACACCTCCTGCGGATGGTTTTTCGATGAAATCAGCCAACTGGAGGCGGTGCTGGTGCTCAAATACGCATCCCGGGCGATGGAGCTTGCGCAAAAGACCGGCTCTTTGGATTTTTTACCCGAATTTTTGAAACTGCTGGAGGCAGCTCCGAGCAACCGGCCCGAATACGGAAACGGCGCGAAGGTCTTTCTCCGCCTGGTAAGGCCCGGGGCGGTTGACATGGCGAGGGTTGCGGCAAGCTATGCGATACTTTCCGCCTCCGCCCGCAGACAGTTTCGCATCTACGCCTACGAGGTGCTTCCCCAAAAAGAGGAGGACCTGGGGGCAAGCCCGGTAAAATGCCTCTATGGGCTCGTAACGGTTAGAGACGACAGGACCGCGGAGGAGGACGATTTTATTTACGCGGTCGTCCACTTCGGGGGGCTCGACTTCCGCTGCTCGGTGAAAACCCGCCCCGGAAAAGGCGAGTACGAATCCATTCTGGGCGCGCTCCAAAACGCCATTGAAGAGCAAAGCACGATCAAAATCGTTCGGGTGCTGGACGAACAATTCGGGAGCGATTCTTTCGGGCTGGGCGAGGTGCTAAAGGACCTGAGGGCGTGGATAGCCAAAGACATCGGCAGAAAGGCCCACGATGCCTGGGGCGGATTTGAGCGCACCCTGTTCGAGGCGCAAAAAACGCTTCTGCTGTCGTTGCGGCAGTGGGGCATAAAGATCCCTATAGATATGGAGGCTGCCATCCAGCGCATCTTGAGCGAGGAGATCGAAAGCCTGGCCGAAGAGATCACGGCTCACGAGTTGGCGCCGGTCCCCGCGCGTGCGACCTGGGATTCCACCGATTTCTTTTTCCGGGTGCACATGGCCCGAGTGGGGGCCGTTTTGGAAGAAGCCAAATCCTGGGGCGTGGCGCCTGATCTCACCCGGGTGTCGGAGAAACTCGGCGGGTTTCTCGTAGAACTGCTTTCCAAACTTGCCGGCTCCTTCGATGAACGGGACGCAGGACGGCTGCTGCGGCTGCTTGCGCTTTGTCGAGCCATGCAGGCCAAACCCGAGAGTTGGAAACTCCAGACCCTTTTCTTCGATTTTGTGGCCAAAGGGATCGAAACCCCGGTATTTTTTGCGGGAATCGACCGGATCGAAGACCTCGTCGGCGAACTCGACTCGATGCTCAACTGCCGGTTCAAAAGGCTTTTGAAGGGCGGTGAGTAGGGAGAAATCACAACATGTGGAGGAGATCTCATGAACAGGCACCTGCTGAAATTCTGCGTTGACGTTTTGCTCTTCATTGATGTTTGTTCCATCGCGGCCATCGGGTTTCTCCTGGCTTTCGTCGTCCCTGCGGGTCGTGCCGGGGAGAAATACTTCCTGTGGCTTCACCGGCATGATTGGGGCGACATTCACCTCTATCTGTCGGTTTTTCTCCTGGTGCTCCTGATCCTGCACCTCTGGCTCAATTGGGCGTGGATCACGGCATCCACCAAGGCGTATATGGGAGAAAAATGGAAACAGTTTCTTGGATGGCTCGCCTGCGCATGGCTCGCAGTGCTCCTTGTGGGATGGCTGATCAATGTGATGTAAGGGGATCTGCGCCGCCCACTGTCTTTTCGAGGCGCACAGCAGTGGAGTGCGGCAACCGCAGATGACTAAATGCTTAAATGGAACCGGAAAGAGTCGGGTGATTCGAACCTCAAGTCCCCCTTTGAAAAAGGGGGACTTAGGGGGATTTCCAAAATAAATCAGATGCATACTCCTTTAAAAATCCCCCCTGCCCTCTTATCAAAATGGAGGGAAATCCGGTCCAGTCCGTGACTGCATGTGGTTTCCGGATGGACTAGACTTTAAGTCTTATTCAAGGCGAACCTGTGCGCACATACAACATTCACGAGGCAAAAACCCATTTATCCCGACTGGTGGAAAGAGCCGCCAACGGGGAACCATTTGTCATCGCCAAGGCCGGCAAGCCAATGGTGAAGGTTGTACCGCTCGATGACGGGGAACCAATCCGGAGCAAACGGTTCGGCTTCCTGGCCGGACAAATCAGCGTGTCGGCCGACTTCGACCGGATGGGCGAAGCCGAAATCGTAATGCTGTTTGAAAAAGGCGAATGAAGCCGGCACTGCGGCTAATAGGCCGCCTGCCAGGACTCGGCAATGATCCGCGCCTTTTTGGCCTCTATCATTTCTTTGGTAACGTGCCAATTGGATAGAAACGTCTTTTCCGGAATAATGTCGGGGGCCTGAACGACTTTATCCGGGCAGACATAGACACAGTGCATGCACCCGATGCAGGTCGCGGGGTCCGATAAACCCGTATCGGCGTCAAAGGCGCCTGCGGGGCACTCCGTTTCACAGATGCGGCACATGCTGCACTCTTTTTCCACGCGCACAGGGTTTATCCAAAGCCTCTTTGTCGGCTTGGGCGCATTTTCCAGTTCCGCCACGACTTGAGGATAGCCGAAAGGTTTCTGCAACGTGAGGGGCGGAGCGTCATTGCGTGAAAAGCGCTCGATCGCCAGGGCCGCAAATTCTCTTGCCACGGAGAAGTCTTCCGCATTGGGGCGATCGGGCAATATCTGCCATCCTCCCACATTGAACGAATGGCGCCCGGGAAACTCGGCTGCGAGCATGAGGCGAAAGTCGGCCTTTTCCAGGAGCAGCGAGGTGTGGAAGGGGGCATAGGCGGCGGTTCTTCCCCCGTAGGTAAAGAAGGCTGCGCATTTTTTCCCCCGACCTTCCAGTGTCGGCAGCCACTCGTTGATCACACGCGGCGCGAAATTGGAGAATACGGGAAAGCCGAATATGACGCCATCGCAGTCCGCAAACGAAAGCACCTTTCGGCGGGATTCGAGGGCTGTGACGTTTGAAACCTGCACGGCGCATCCCCGCTCGGTCAGTTCTTTCTGAATGGCCTCGGCATAAGAATGGGTGACATTGGTTGCGGAAAAATAGACAAGAGCGATTGTTCGATTAGCCATCGTCGATCCTTGCTGCATCGGCTCGAAAGTGTCGAGTCGGGCGGGTTGAGGGGAAGTGCTCTGCATCCGGAAAGCGTGAAAACATACCTTGTGAGCGATTCGCATGGTATCATAGACGAGAGAAAATTTATACATTGCCGGGACACCCTGCTTTTTGCACCGAAAGGAGGAA
This sequence comes from Syntrophobacteraceae bacterium, assembly GCA_049964955.1. Taxonomy (GTDB): domain Bacteria; phylum Desulfobacterota; class Syntrophobacteria; order Syntrophobacterales; family Syntrophobacteraceae; genus SbD1. The sequence continues at coordinate 1,013 of JBMFWU010000136.1, read as the reverse complement.
GATGGAAATCTACGATGAGCTGAGAAAACGGGCGCTTGGGCCATGCCGGGAAAAGAACCTCCTTGGGGAAAGAATCGTCATTCGAACGCGCACGCTTAGTTCCGAGGAAGCCATCGGCAATCCGGAACGCGACGACTTCCCGTTGCAAAAAGGGCGTGAGCGCCTCATGCAGGCAGAATTCCGCGGGTCACTCGGTCAGGCTTTTACCGACCATTTCGGCGATTTCGAAGGTGACCTGGCCGAGGTATTCGAAATGGCTCTTACAAACAGCTACCGACGGGCCGTTTTTCTCGCATCGCTCAATGCTGTTTTCAGATATCTCGGCCGTATCGATCATACCGTCCATTGCCGCGACAGGGGACCGAGCGAATGTGCCGCAAAAATCGTCCCCCACATCCGGGACCGTTTCGGCGCCGAGGTGAAAATCGCCCAGGTGGGCTTTCAGCCGTGCATCGCAGAGGCGCTTGCCGGGGCGTTCGCCTTCCGCCTGCTCGACCTCGACGAGGACAATATCGGCAAGGAAAAATTCGGGATAATTGTCGAGGGTCCCGAAAAAACTTCCGAAGCGGCAGAATGGGCCGACCTGCTGCTCGTAACCGGAAGCACCCTCGCAAACGATACCATCGGCCGGTTTTTGACCGCAAAGCCGGTGCTTTTCTACGGCACAACCATCGCCGCCCCGGCCTACCTGATGGGCTGGGAGCGATTCTGCGCGACTTCCACCTAGTGTTGATCCGGAAAACCTGGAACCCGTCGGACGATGCGAACCAAAGTCCCCCTTTGAAAAAGGGGGATTCAGGGGGATTTTGCAAATAAATCGGCTCCATACACCCTAAAATCCCCCCCGCCCCCCTTTGCAAAAGGGGGGAAATTAGTTCCAGTCCGCGACTGGCATAGGGTTTCCGGATGGACACGACCCGGCGGCGGGTCGCCGCTGCCAGGTCGCCTGGCCCAGCACCACGGCCAACTCTATAATCCTGATGGCCCCGCCGCCGCCAAAGGCAGCGGCGCTT
>JBMFWU010000135.1:0-14897 GCA_049964955.1 Syntrophobacteraceae bacterium | reverse complement strand
AATGCCAGGGAGCAAAAATCGGTCATAAGACGAAATCCGTTTTGGACGCCCTACCACAACCCCCCCTCGTGTGTCAACATAGGTGCTGACATCTGCAGAAGAGGTGGACGTCTGGGATTTTTCCCCCGGCCCCGCCGCGGCCGCCGCGCTCACCCCCAGTCGGAACCTGCCGTTCATGATCTGGTCCACCTGCTGCTTATTTTTAAACAGCATGATCATGTCGCCTGCCATGAAACCGACCTGTGCTCCGAGGCTCCCGCCACTGACCGATATAAAAGTCGGGTTGCTCCATTTGTTGTTGCCGGTTTTGACCATGAGTACTCCGACCCCATGCTGCCAACCTCCCACGAGAGCAGCCTTCCAGTAGGAAGGTATGATCGCCAGGCCGTAAGCCTGCTGCAATTGCTGCGGCTGGATGCTCTTGGTGTGCATGGCAATTTTGAGGTCCCGTGCGGCGCTGCTGACGGTCGAGGATTGGTTTGAGGCCAAGGCAGAGGTTGCGCCAGCACCGACAAACCAAAGAACCGAAAACGCCATGAAGGACCGCAAGAGTTGTTTTTTCATCATTTACTTCTCCTATTCCTGGCGGGGGTCTTGGGTCTCTTCGCTCCCACACCGCCAGTTGAGATATTGTCAGTTGCTTTTTTAAGGATCGTAGCGACCTGTCTCCTTGCCTGATTTGCGCCGGAACCATTATCCCTTCTCGCCGGATTTTCCCCCCCGGCAATCTCCGACCGGTTTTGTGGTGGCGCAGCGGGAAAACTCGACAGTTCGAGCGCAATGAAATAGAACATTGCGAGCCGTTCCTTCTTTCAGGTGTCGGTCGCCAGAGGACCCGACCGCACTGGCCGGTACGGTGAACTCCTTTGCGCCGCAATTTCCGGCAAAACCCGCAAAGTCGATTGGCTCCATCCCGCAGCCAAATTCGGGTTTTCCAAGCCGGCCATCTCTTCAATATCGGGTTTCGGGATAGGTGTTTGCATGGGGAAAGAAGATATTTTAGGGAGTAAAGCATGGTATTGGGGACCGCCATAAACCCCGATAGACACTTCCAGCACTGCTTTTTGCGGCGGATAAAGCCCGGCTGAGATCGCATCCCGGCAAGCCTGTCGGGCGAATTTATCTTCCTGCGCGGGGGGCGGGGGGGGGCTCATCTCCCCGCTCATCAACGACGACTTTGAGCATAAAGGCCGATCATTCCTGCTTGTTTTTCTTCGTGCGGCGATAGGAGCGAATTTCCGCCTCGATCTCTTTCGGGGCGGTTTTGTCGAGACCGGCTTTCTGCGCTCCCAGCTGGATTTCAGCCAGAAGGTCGTTCTTTTTGACGACGTTCCCGAGATAATCTTCCACACTCAGGATTACCACGGAAGGCTTGCCCGCGCCCTTGGCGGGCTTTTGTCTTCCTCGTCTTTTCATTCTAACGAACACCGGCTTAAGTGCGCGAAATCACCCTCAATCCCCCTTTTGCAAAGGGGCAAGAAAAAGAACCGCTCGTGCCTGCCCACAGGTAGTTTTGCAAGAGACTCCCGGAGTAAAAACTTTTGATGCTGATTTTGTTTGATCGGCAGTACTCAACCTGGCTCAGTTTTCAGGAGATCGTGGTTCTGACACAAGGTGGGGTTTCCCGACCGCTCCCGAGCAAGCTTACAATAGAGCGCCGGAAAATGTCGGGCGCGCCGGCTCGTTTGCCTGAAAAGCAACCAGCCGGAGACAACTGTCTTCGGCTGGAAGGACGATCTCCCGACATCTATGTAGACCGCTCTATTTTATCTTGCATGACATGGTCTTGACCGTCCCGTCCTGGACGTCATATTCGGCACACACGATCCTGACTTTGCCCGAATCGACCAGGGAACGTATGATCGGCGACTCGCTCAGCAGCGACTGTGCCGACAGCTTAACATTGAAGTCTATGGCCGATGCGTACAGAGCGGCTTGATCGTTGCCCTTGCTCTCCTTTCGGGCAAGCTGAACGGCGGGAGAGATCTTTTTAACGATTGCGCCGATATTGGGATCTTCATGGCCTGTGGCGTCGAGGGTGGTTTTCACCGCTCCGCACCTGGTATGGCCCAGCACCATGATGACAGAGGACCCGAGGTGCTCCACTGCGTATTCGATGCTCCCGAGCACGATCGGATCTACGATATTGCCCGCGTCCCTAATGACGAAGAGTTCCCCCAGTCCCTTGTCGAAGATGATTTCGGGAGGGACTCTGGAATCGGAACAGGATAGGATAACGGCGTAAGGGTGTTGCCCCGCAACGAGGCCCATCCGTTTGGCCGGAGAGCTGGATTCCTTGATCGTCAATTTGTTTGCAACGAAACTGCGATTGCCATCGAGCAGCTTTTTAAGCGCTGCATCCGGGGCAACCCGGGGGGCTTCGAAGGCCAGAGCGGCGGTAGTAAGCAGCAGAAACGCCAGTGTCGGCAGAAAAATCCGGGCGTTAACCTTCATTTTTTGATTCTCCTCGCATCTGAGTGGTGAGAACAGCCTTGAGCCTTACATAGTCGCCTTTGGGAGATCTGAAGCTACCGATTTGAGGCAGCCCGTGCCGACATTACTGTGCGCCCACCGGCCGGGCAGGAATTACTGGCTATTATCTTGCCACAACGAAGTATTGGAATACAATTGAAAGTTCAAGACACTTGCATGATACGGCCTTCTGAGTTGGTGTCGGTTGTCTGATAGTTCTTTTTTATTACACTCGGTAGATTGCCGCATTCACGCTTTTCGGAGTCCGCCGGCTTCCCAAAGGATGCGTGAAGAGGTTAAAGTGTTACCGATAAGATGTAGGGAGCAGGGGTTATTGATCAGGAGTTCGCATTGAATCCCGAAATATCAGACCTGCGGCGCCAGGTAAAAAAGAACTGCGACATATCCGATGCCCGCCATGCCGGGGTGTACTCGCTTTGCGGTCTTCTGCTGAGGGTGCGGGATCTCTACAAATGGGAGCACGGGATAGTGCCCTGGCGGGAGCCCCAGCCGGCCGAACTTATGGGGTGGATGGAGGAAAGGGAGGAGTACTGGGAAAAGATCATGGAGGAGGAAATCCAGCCGCTTGTCTTTAACGGCGCCAGTTTCGATCCTTTCGAAATGGTCGATCTCAACCGGTTCCTGCGTCCGTTGGGTTTGATCTACGGGGCGGGCTACGGCATCGGCATGAAACCCACTTTCTTCCTGGCGGAAAGCGATGAATCGTGGACTGTGGAGGGGTTGAGAGTCGACGTGGTGGGGCGGGAGCTCGCTCGCGATATATTCATGACCCCGGCGATGCGGCGAGGCGAGCAAATATTTGCCAGGCGGTCGTGCATGCTCTTTTTCCTGTGGGACCAAATCCTGGAGGCGCGTCCCTCGGCCCGGGAAGCCCTGGATTTCGCTCTTGCCCGCCACGGGGCGAGTCTTGATGAGTTCCGGCGCGATGCGGTCCGTCTCGGAGACCAGTTGGAACGGATTTCCCGGCTGGAGCTGGAAACCTGGGTATTTCATGAAATCGGCGAAGCGTTGGATGACGGCTTCGATGGCCGGCTCTTTCGGGAACTGGTGTCCGCCTACGCCAACAGCCCGGTTGAAATATTTGTCCGTGTGGTGAAAGACGTTCTTGCGGACACGCACCCCGGAGGGCTTCTCGGACATATCGTGCAAAACCGGATCGAATCTTCCCTCGGGTTTTACGTGGCTTTCCAGCGCGCTATCTCGCGAACGGTTTTTCCGGAGATCCGGGAAGCCTTGCGCCGGTTCAGGCAAATCGGTGACTGGGGCCTTATCGAGGCGGCCAGGGAAGCGGGCCGCAAAAACATGCTGCACCACCTCGCCGTGCTTACGCGCGTGCACAGTGAATCGCAGGCGTCCGGGACCGAGGCGGCGCGGGAGCGTATCCTGTCGGAAATCCTTCCCCCCCTGGGCATCGCCAAAAGCGAAGGAAGGCCGTGAGAGCGCACGGGATTCTCTGCTTTTTGGCGGTGCAAGATATGGGTATTCCACAAACCGATCTTGCCCAAAGGCTCGGCGTTTCCTTACCGAGCTCATGCGTCCAGTACATCCCTGACTTTTTCAGTCAGCGTCCGCACCGAAAACGGTTTTTGCAGAAATTCGATCCCCTCATCGAGGACGCCATGATGGGCGATAACGTTAGCCGTATATCCGGACATGTAGATGCACTTGAATTCGTATTGAAGCCCTTGGAGCCGATCTCTCAGCTCTCTACCATTCATTTCAGGCATTACCACATCGGTAATCAACAGGTGAACGGAGTCGCTGTGGCTCCGGGCTAAACTCAAAGCATCAGTCGGATTTCGAGCCGCTAACACAGTGTACCCATGACGCTCCAGGATGGCTTTACCAAGGGCAAGGATTGACTCTTCGTCTTCCACTAGAAGAATTGTCTCGGCCCCCCGTAAGTCCCTCTTCTTCTCCGAGAGCGCATCTTCCTGTGAAACCTGCTCGCGGGCGGCGGGGAGGTAGACTTTGAAGGTCGTTCCGTGACCGGGCTCGCTATAAACATTTATGAAACCGCCGTTTTGCCTCGCAATCCCGTAAACGGTGGAAAGTCCCAGTCCGGTTCCCTTGTTCACCTCCTTTGTCGTGAAAAACGGTTCGAAGATACTCTCCAGGGTTTCCTTCTCCATGCCGCATCCATCGTCGCTCACGGCCAGCAGAACGAATTGTCCGGGAATAAAGCCGTCGTGTCGGACGCAGTATGCCTCATCGAAGGCAACCCTGTCCGTTTCGATAGTTACTTTGCCAACCCCGTCTATGGCATCCCGGGCATTAACGCAGAGATTGGCGAGGATCTGGTCGATCTGGGAAGGGTCCATGGTTACCGGTGAGAGTCCCGCCCCGGGCAGCCAGGCAAGGTCAATGTCTTCGCCGATCAGGCGGCGAAGCATTTTGAGCATACCTTCCACGGTTTCGTTCAGGTCGAGTACCTTCGGGGAAATCGTCTGCTTTCGAGCAAATGCCAGCAGTTGCCGGGTTATGTCCGCTGAGCGGTTGGCGGCCTTGAGGACCTCGTGGAGATTGGCTTGCAGCGGATCGCCCCGACTCATATCGGTCAGAGTCATCTCCGTATAGCCGATAATCACCCCGAGCATATTGTTGTAATCGTGCGCCACGCCTCCCGCAAGCCTTCCCACAGACTCCATCTTCCGGGATTGGAGCAGCTGCTGTTGGAGCTTGTCTCTTTCCTGCTCGGCTAGTTTTCGGTCGGTTATGTCCTGCACGAAGGAAGCTACCCCGATGACCCGACCCTTAGAATCCACCAGTTTTGTGTTGAGCCAGTCACAAACGATAAGTCGCCCGTCTTTGGTGCGATTTTCGTTAATGGACTTGCTGTTGCTGTCTCCCATCACCACACTGTTCCAAACTTTTTCAATCTCGTCCCGCTTCTCATCCGGGACGATAATACGCCAATGCTGCCCAACGGCCTCATCTCGCAGGAAGCCGAACATTTTTTCTGCTGCCGGATTCCATTCGCGCACCACACCGTCACAGGTGAATTCCATGATAGCCAGCGGTGTTTGCTGGAAATGCAGGGCGATCCGATTGCCGGCGGCAACCAATGCACTCTGGAGCTTTTCTTTTTCCAGTTCTGCCCGCTTGCGCTCCGTGAGATCGATGAAGCAGGCGAGCACCTCATCTCCGATACGTATGCCGGTCATATCGACGAGTCGCTCGGCACCGTCTTTGCGAGTCACCCTGTATTCCACCGGACCGATTACCCCGTCCTCCGGGGCGGCCCTTTTTTCTGCCGCCCTCCACGACTCCCGCGCCCACCTGCGATACTCGTCTTCGGGGTAGGCTCTTTGCCACCATTCCCTGATGGTTGATATGTCATCGGGCGTGTACCCGAAAAGTTGAGTGTAGCGGTCGTTTTGGAAAGTGATGACGCCGTCATTTCGCATGAGCCCCATCGCAACGGGGGAAAGTGTTACAACGGATCGGAAACGTTCTTCGCTCTCCCGCAGGGCATCCCGAATTTGCTTCTGTCTGGTTATGTCACGCGCTACGCTCGATGCGCCGATTATGCTTCCGGAACCGTCCAGGATCGGCGAAATGCTTAGCGAGACATGTATCTCCAGACCGTCCCTGCGGCGGCGCACAGTCTCGTAAGGTTCAACGTACTTACCCGATTTTACCTTTTCCAGAATAACGTCCATATCTTCCGAAAGACCGTCCGGGAACAGGAGCTTTATGGACTTCCCCACTACTTCCTGTGCCGTATACTGATAAATTTTTTGAGCCCCCAGGTTCCAGGATGTTATCGTTCCATCCAGTGCCTTTCCGATTATGGCGTCGGAGGAGGACTCGACGATCGCCGCCAGTCGGGCTTTTACCTCCTCGGCTTTTAGTCGTTCCGTGATGTCACGGATAGCAACAATGAAAACGGGACGGTTCTTCCAAAGGAAAGAACGACCTGTCAGTTCTGCGGGAAAACCCGTTCCGTCCTTTCTGCGAAGGCGGCGTTGCGGGACGGTGATCACCTGGCCGGGGGCTGCCTGCGCGTCTTGAGTCTTCCGCCGGGTCTCCTCAGGTTCTGCCGATAACTCCCGGTTTTTCCTGCCGAGCAATTCCTCACGGTTATAGCCCAACATGGCCGAGGCAGAGTTGTTGGCGTCGAGTATCATTTCCGTCTCGGTATCGACGAAAAGGACCCCATCCGATCCGGCCTCGAAAAGTTCCCGGTATCGTTGCTCGCTCTCGACCAGGGCCTCCTGCGCCAGGAATCTGGAAAGCGCTACCGACAGGTAATTCGAAAGTCGCTCCCATAATGCAATCCTCTGGGGAGTAAAGCGGCCCTTTGTTCTGTCATTTAACTGGAGCAATCCAATTCTGTCATTGCCGGCGCGCAGGGCGATCAGGGCGACCGACTCATAGCCCTGACCATTGCAGCGGTTACGAGTGCGGGCCTGGCGATCTGCTTCGGTGCTGGTGGACAGGAGTTCGGAGGTGCTGTTGGTCCAAAAGCTTCCGCTTGATGTAAAGAAAGGCTTTGAAGGGTCAAATCTTCCACAGATGACGTTGCCGCACATACACTCTAATACAGGGTTGCCGAAGCCGTCCAGAACCGGTTGGCCATTCTTGTCCAGGGCACAAAGCCTGCTTTCCAGCCGGACAAACTCGGGAGAAAATCCCCTGGTCTCATAATAGGGATAATCATGCTCCCGCCTCAGTCTTATTCCTACCGCCTCGCATCCGGACCTTTTTCGAAAGAAGGCTGTTGCCTCGTATACCAGTTCATGGCTGTTCCCACTCTCATTCACCAGGCGCAGAAACTCCACTATCAATTCACGTTCTTCTTCGGCCTGTCTGCGTTCGGTGATATCATTTCCCACACAGAGTATTTCCGAGATCCGTCCATTCTGATCCCAAAGAGGCATGTTGGTCCAGGAGACCCAGACTCTTTCCCCATTTCGACGGTTATTTTCGTGAATGCTCCGGGCGTAACGCTCCGGAGCAATTCCGATATCTTCAATCATCCTTCGGAAATCGCGGCCGCCTGTTTCCACGGGGGGGGCGATCGTTTCGACTACGTTCTTTCCGAGTAACTCCTCTTCCGTATACCCGAAAAATCGCTGTGCAAAGCCGTTTATAAATGTGACGTTGCCAAGCCGGTCCATTCTTATGATGATGCTGTTGGCCCCCTCGACAACTTTTCGATATTTTGCTTCGGTCAAACGGGCCTTTTCCTGAAAGCGTTCAATTCTCGATGTCCAGCGTCCGAGCATCGCATAGAGGATCAGAGACGTCGCCGATACGAACCCCCACCCTTTGATCATGGAAGCGGTTGTCAGGAGGGCCGGGTCGGATATGAGCAAGCCCAGGGCTTTATCGGAAAAAAGTATCCAGAACGCCCCGACCAGAAAGTAGGTAAGCGCAATCCTGAAAGAAATAGAACCCAGCCCCGATTTCTTCATCTTTGAGGAAGAGTTCATAGCGCCTCATCGCCTCCACACTGAAGGTTCGTGAAAAGCCAAGCTTTTTTGCCAATGTTTTTCGGGGAAAGAGTGCATCCCCGGAATGTATTTTACCGGCCCGATCGACATTTTCACAGGATTTCTCGAAAAATTTGTTTCATTTCTTCAAAGCACTGCTCCGAAAAAAAGCGGGAAGCAGGGAGAAAACTGAAAAACGAAGTCAGTATCCATTTGCCGAATGAACCCGAGTTCTGACATATAATCGAACACTCCTGCACTGAAAATTGTGGTTTTACGCCTACAACGCTGTAGGAAATTGCCTTCAGTCCAATAGACTATTAAATTTTTCACCTGCTTTGTTACTATCTTAAATCATTACAATATCCATATTCTCCCACTCACGAATTATACAATCGCATCATAGCGCCTGGCATTCGCCTGCCATTGGTACCATGCTTGCTTGTCACCCGGCGAGATATTCGTATCGAAATAACGGATGGCATTTCAAAATGCAGAGGGAAGGACAAAAGGACGAGTCTATGTTGAAATGTATATTTCTTGAGAAAATCGGCCGATTACGATGGAATCTCCTCTGTCTCTTACTAATTTCCGTATTTCTTATAATGTCTTTCCCACAGCCGGTTTCAGCCGCCGATATCGTCATCGGCTGGAATGCGTCTTCGGGTCCGGTAGCGGGCTACGATGTTTATTACGGCACATCTTCCGGGAACTACACCACCACTTTAGACGTAGGCAACGCGACAACCGCGACACTGCAAAACCTGTCTTCGTCCGTCTACTATATCACCGTGGCCGCCTATTCCGCCTCCAGCTATATGAGCCCCCTCTCCTCGGAGCTTGTCATCTATGCTGCAAACGCGTCTGCGGGAGCAGGGGGGTCCATCTCCCCTTCCGGAATTTCTTTCCAGACCTCTGGAGGAAGCCGAACGTTTACCATCACCCCCGCCTCGGGGTATGCAATCTCTGATGTGCAGGTGGATGGGACCTCCGTCGGCCCGGTTCCGAGCTACACTTTTTCAAATATCAGTGCCGGCCATACCATTTCGGCCACTTTTTTGCCTTCAACCGGCCTGATGCAAAACGCCACCGACCTGGGAGGCGGATGGGAGTCGATCCCCTGGTTCGGCGTGTTCAATACGAGCTCTTCTCCCTGGATATACCATCAAACCCTGGGCTGGCTCTATCCTTCAGGAACAACGACTGACAGCATCTGGTTTTATGATCCCCAGTGGGACGGCCAGGGTGAGTGGGTGTGGACGAGTTCCTCGGTTTACCCATGGATCTACAGCAACGCCCAACAGGCATGGCTCTACTTTATTGCAGCGAGTTCCACTCCGAGTTCGCGATTGTTTTGGAATTCCAACACCAAGAAGTGGGAGAAGCATTGAAAAAGTGCAGAGGCTGGATACAAAAAAGCCCCTCGCATAAGGGGCTGAAATTGCTAACTCTTTGATCGGGACGACTGGATTTGAACCAGCGACTTCTGCGTCCCGAACGCAGCGCTCTACCAAGCTGAGCCACGTCCCGATCCAATGTTGCCGCATATGTAACAAAATTTACTCATACTGTCCACATACTTTTGGAGGAAATCCGCAGGGACGCCAAAAGAGCCGCGCGGGGGGGCGGGGGGCGATAGCCCCCCGCGCTCTTAGCTTTTTTGATTTCACCAGGAGCCATTTACTTCTCCTCCTTCTTCGATTTTTCGCTCCTGGTGTCGACCCCGAGGATCGACCAAAGAAGCGAAACCCCGGTAAAGGCGGTGGCAAGCACAACGATCCCGACGGCCAAGAGGACGGCCCTTACGGTTGCGCCCAACTGTGCGAAAACCCCCACCATTGCCACTACGATCCCGAGGATAAACCTCAATGCCCTGTCGATACCCCCCAGTTTTTTCTCCATGAACATTCCTTTCCTCTAGAGGACATTGCAGTCATCACGGGCGCAGGCGTGCTTCCGGTATAAAACCAGGTTTTTATAATCGACCGTGAGATCGAAGCCGGCCTTAAAAACACCCCCGTACGGACTTGCCGAGGCGTCTTCCCCGTTTATGGTTTCGATCACTATGCGGCGCATGGGCTGGAAGCTCCTGGTGAGCAGATGATGGAAGAGCCCCAGGTAAGAGTGCATGTGAGGATCGGTTTCCGAAACATGGAAGGTGAGTGTTTTACCGCTGCGGCGCGAATCCATGACGAGATGCTCCCCCCTGTAGACGAGATGGGAACCCGGGACACGCCGCGGAAGCTTTCCTTTGAGCGCATCCAGCCCTATTCCGCAAACGGATGCTGGATCTACCGCGCAAAACCAGTAGACCGCATCGTCGGGGAACTTTTTTTGGAGCATGCGAAAAGCCTCGCGGGAAATAAACTGCGGACCGCTCGCCCCCTCGAAAAAATAACCTGTCAGCACCTCTCCCGAAAGCTCCATCAACCGAAGCGCCCTGAAAATCTTTCCCCAGGCAAAGGAGGGCAGCTCATTTTGCAAAAGTTCGCGAAAAATGATCCCGTAGCGATCGAGGAGCAGGCGGGCCCGATCTTTTTCGCGTTCGGCCCGCTCCAGGAGGCCTTCTTCCCGCTGCGGCCACTCGATGCGCATCCAGTTTCCCGCCATGGGAAGCGAGCCCTTCCAGAGCGAAAAGGCCACCCTTGCGCTCCCGCGGCGCAGGCGACTGCGTTGGGCCGGGAGCGCACCGGGGTCGCGCACTCTGAAGTCGTTTTCGATCCCGTGGCGAAGCGAGGCAAAGGTATCGTTTGTGACTTTTCCAAGCCAGACCTCTTTCCAGAGCCTTGCGGCCAGATCTGCCGCATTTTTGCCCGAAAGGCGCGAAAGGGTCCAAAAGTCGTAGCGGGCCCCGCGTCCCGGCAGGAGCCGGTCGAGTTCCGCTTCGTTTTCGGCCTCCTCCGGGGCAGGGGAACGAACCAGTTGCAGATAGGGCCTTTCGACCCGGGAGGGCGCATCGGGGGCGTCTTCTTCCCGCAGAAGATCGAAATCGGACTCGAAAGAAAACAGGACCCGCTTTCCGGGCTGCCCGATCCAGCGAAGATCGCTTTCCTTAAAGATCGCGTCGAGCTGGGCAGGGTCATAGGCCTTGAGCCGCGCGGGCAGGATTTCGGACTCCCAGATTTGCGCCGGGGCCGGGAAGGATTCGAGCTGCTCGATTCTCTGGAGCAATTCGTCCGGGCGGCCGCGAACGGATCTATCTGCAGAAGAGACGAGGCCCTGCCAACGCGCAAGAAATGGCTGGAGCCGTTCGATGCCAAGAGGAACAAAAGAGGGCACCGCAGCGGCCCGTGAAAGCCGCAGAAGCACCTCGTAGTTTTCCCTGTCACAAATTTTTTCCCGCTCTTCCCCCTGTATAAGAGGCCCGCAGACGAGCCCTTCGACCTCGGCGAGCGCCTCCACTGCCATGGCCAGCCGGTCGGTTTCGATCCCCAGGGTCGCCCGGACAAAATCGATCTCGACGGGTGCATAAAACCGGAGCCATTCGGAGAGGATGGCGGTGAAAAGCTCATCGGGCTCCGGCTCGTCTGAATTCTCAAGACCAGCAGTCATCTCACGCAAACGGGAGGCCGATATCTTTTTCCGGGTCCCGAGCGTGGAAACGGACAGTGCCCCCATATCCCAACCAAGCCCCCTGCTGAGGCGGGGGAGGTTTTCGATAGCTACGACAAGAGGCCCGGCCGCCTGCGGGGGATGGATGCGTGCAAGCCTTGCCGGGCCGGGCAGAAAGAGATCTGCGGGCGAAAGGCCGTGGTCGCGCTGTATGGCGTGAAGGATGCTTTCCCATTCGGCCTCGGGTACAAGGAGGCGCTCCTTCACCCATTCGAGGAGGTCCCGGGCGCTTTCCGGCGAATATCCCGGGCTAAGCCGCGCGCGTTTTTGCTGAAAGCTTTCGGCCAATTCGCGCGAAACCCTGGGCCGAAGCTCAGGCATCGCTGCGACTTCGCGCAGGAGGTCCGCCCTAAGCCTCGATTCCTTCCCGGATATCGGTTCATCTCCCCGGTACATGTACTGGTTTATCTGCGGCCAAACGATCGATTGGGCCATCGGGCTCGGACTGCTCGTAAAACTTTCCGACCATGTAATTTCGCCGCCCTCCAGACCGGAGAGCACCTTTGCGAGCCCCTCGAGATCCAGTTCGTCCTGCAGGCAGGTGCGCCATGCTTCGAGCAGGATCGGAAAATCCTCGTACTGGAGAACCGCTTCGAGAAGCCTTCGGGATTTCAGCCGATTTAGCCACAGCGGAACACGTTCGTTTATTCGGCTTTTGGGCAAAAGAAGCGCGCGCCCGGCGCACTCCCGGAACCTCGCCCCGAAAAAGCCCGAACCTTCGAGTTTTTTCCGTATCAGCCCGGAAAAATTGGCCCGGGTGACAAGCGAGAGGATCTCCTCGCCGCTCGCTTCATGCGGGAACTGGAGCATAATGGAGTCATTTGCCGGATAGATTTCGGGCCTGTAGCCGTAGCGGGTCTCCCATGCCGCTTCCAGGGCCATCGCAAACGGCCGGTTTATCCGGCCGCCCAGGATCGTGTGCAAGACGACCTGGTTTCCGGTATACCCTCCGGGGGCCGAGCCGATGTGTTCTACGAGAAGGTGGCGACGGTGCGGAAGGGGGCGCCGGGTCGCCCGTTTCTGCTTCGAAAGGAAACCGATGAGCCGCTCCATAGCCCCGGCACCAAGAATTTCCCATACCGACGAAGGATCGGAGACTTCTTTGGGCAGAGCGCGGGAGCGGGCAAGAAGGAGCGCTTTCAGCCGATCCGAAGCGCCTTTTTCCTCCTCGTGCGTCCTATCGAGGAACTCTTTTACCTCGGGGTCTTCGAGCAGTTGATCGGCAGATTGCAAAAACTCGCCGATCCGCTCCGAAAAGTGGGACCCGCGAAGGTTTTCTTCCGCCTTCCAAAAGGGCGGACCAGCCGCCCCGGCGCGGGCGGGACCGACCAGGACATCGTTATGGGTAATTCTTTCGCTTCTCCAGTTCTGGGTGCCGAGAGTAAACACCTGCCCGATTCCGGCCTCCCAGACGAACTCCTCGTCAAGTTCGCCGAGCCTCGCCCCGCTTTCCTTGTGGCGAAGATGAAAGTAGCCCCTGTCGGGGATCGCCCCGCCCGAAAAATAGACCGCCTGGAGGGCCCCTTTTCGCGCAGCAGCCGTGTTTTCGAGCTTATCGACCGCTATTCGCGGCTTGAGCTCGCGCAGGCGACTTCCCGCATAGCGGCCGGCAAGCATTTCGATAACAAGATCGAACTGCCTACGTCCAAGCGTTTGATACGGGTAGCTGGTTTTCAATAGAGAAAAGAGAGAATCGAGCTCCAGGGTTTCCACGCCGGTCATGGACACTATGATCTGTGCCAGGATGTCGAGAGGGCAGAGGATCGGGCGTGCGGCTTCGATGTCCCGGCCAAGAACTCCGGCTGCCAGAACCGCGGAGTGAAGAATATCCGGAGCATCGGTAGGGACAAGCGTTCCGCGGCTTTTCTCCCCCACCCGGTGGCCGGCCCTCCCGATCCGCTGAATGGCGGAAGAAAACGACAGGGGCGCCTGGAGCAGCACCACCTCGTCGAGCGCCCCGATATCGATACCCAACTCCAGCGAGCTTGTGGCAACGATTGCACGCAACTCCCCGGCCTTGAGCTTTTTTTCCACCTCGCTTCGAATTTCGCGCGAGAGCGCCCCGTGGTGGGCGTAGGCCACAGGGGCCGGCTCCCCCAGGTTCAACAGGTGCGTGAGCTTTTCGCACAACCGCCTGCTGTTGGCAAAAATCAGCGTCGAGCGGTTCCTTGCGATACTCTTTCGTATTTCGTCCACAAAGGGCTGCCAGAAGGGTTCGTGCCCCTCCCGGCCGGGGGCGGCTTCGGGGATTCGCACGGAAAGGGCGTAGTTTTTCTTCGTCGAAGAAGAAACGATGCGAACGGACCTCGGGTGGTATTCGGGCTCGCGCGGGTCGCCCGAGGCCTTGTAGCCGCCGATGAAGCGCGCGACCGTTTCCAGGGGGCGAACGGTTGCCGAAAGGGCGATGCGCTGAAACTCGCCGCAAAGGGGGACGAGCCGGTCGATCGCGGTGATGAGATGCACTCCCCGCCGGGTGTCGATAACCGCGTGGATTTCATCCAGAATGACTGTCCGGATACTCGTTAGAATCGAGCGCCCCCCGTGCAAACTAAGGAGCAGATTGAGACTTTCCGGAGTCGTAACAAGGATTTCAGGGGGCGCGCGCAGCATGCGGCGCCGCTCCGACTGCGGCGTATCGCCGCTTCGCACCGCTGCCCCGATGGCAGGAAAACGCTCCCCCGCTATGCCGAAAGCCGCCTTCAGTTCGGCAAGAGGCCGTGCGAGGTTTTTTCGAATATCGTTGTTAAGCGCCTTGAGCGGGGAAACGTAAAGGACGCGCAGGCTTCCCGAGGGCCATTTGCCCGTTGCGAGTTCGTTTATGGCCCACAAAAATGCGGCCATGGTCTTTCCGCTTCCCGTAGGGGCGGCCACAAGAATGTGCTCTCCGGCCGCAATCTTAGGCCAGGCAAGCGCCTGGATCTCGGTAGGCGCACCGATGGATTCGGCGAACCAACTCGCCACGAGGGGGTGAAAATGTTTGAGAGCGGATTCATTTTCCATGGCCTTGCACACGCATATCTGCCATATTGTAAATCATCGTCCGCGAGTATACCATTTATAGAGACCAAGTGGAAATTGTGACAGAGAAACCGATCTTACCAAAGGAGATTTGATGAAAAAAGCACTTGCATTCCTCATTATGCTCGTGGTTGCGGTTACGATGTGGATCGCTCCTGCAGTTCCGGCTCAAGCGTATCAGCACCGCCACGCAGGCTACTATTATTACAACCACCGCTGGCACGCAAAACCGCTGCCCCATCACCACTGGCGCTACAAGAAATATCGCAATCACCACTACTACTATTATTATTAAATAAAAAGCAAAGGGGAAGAGAGCGGGGGCTTTCGCCCCCT
>JBMFWU010000134.1:6770-15087 GCA_049964955.1 Syntrophobacteraceae bacterium | reverse complement strand
AGCCTGACCGCCCTATGGGTCAGTATCTGTTGTAATTCTTCCTCTGGGATGATTAACTCTACAGTATCAGGAGAATCTTTGGCATTCTGGCCTTCCTCGGAGGAAGCCGATTTGCTTGGATCGATTTTTGTGTCAATAGAATTACTTGCCTTTTGACGCATATCATTTCTATCGTTCACAGGCATATCTCTTGTGTACAATCCGCTTTTTGCGATCCCCAGAACATTCTCCGGTTGCTGATACTCCTTTAATATTGACAATGATAGGATGAGTAGCGGCATCTAACGATGCGCCTGGCTTAATGAATGCTTTGCACTTTATAAATACCGTTCCGCCTTTCCGGCTTTCTCGCGAGGTATCAGGGGTTTTTGATTCCTCACTGTTCTTTTTGGAAAAAGAGGGTGTCTCTGTTGAAGTCAAAGTAATGAAGGAAACAGAGCCAGCCTTGAGAATTTTGCAAACTTTATAATTGCTAGCCGCCCCAGACTCTTCAGCTTTAGCACTAATTTCGCTGACTAAGCGATCAAGTGCCTTTCTTGAGTCATGTATGATTGATTGCGAATCAGAAGCGAGCGCTTGGCGTGGGCTAATAAGCAACTTTGATCTCAATTTTTCGATTCTGGTCGTAGTAAAAGTAGCCCCTAGATCAAGAGTTCTCCCCATCCCGTCAAGAAATGCACTCAATCGGCTTTTAGGTTCGGACATAACCAGCCTCCTGCCGCCACGGGGCACGCGATTCGAACTCTTTTTACAGCTTCCAAGCAGAAATTAACTCCTTCGCTTTTAGCAGGCAACTCTAGCGCTGTCAATCTTGAAGCTTGGAGCTGAGATAATGGTTCCCGCAGAGCCGGTTGGTTTAAAACTTCGGGCACAGCCAACCCAAATGTCAGCCGAAAATGGCAGCTCTGCAAGAGGTCTGCAAATCCTTGCAAATGGTTGCGGATTTTTGCATGGAGGACGCAACCTGAAAATGCCGAAGTGAGGAAAATGAAGGCTCCGCAAGCCTTGGAAGGAATCCCCGCTTCGGCACTTGGAAGAAAATCAATGGGTTGGCCGGAATTCCGGTTGACCTTTTTTTGCGAAGTCGCAGGTATTTACACAGTGTCCGCGAATGCAATGTGAAGGCGCCTTCAGGTCCGGACCCATGGATAATACCGTCTTCAGGGTTCAAAATAGCATGTTTCCGATGAACGCCGCGCCTGCTCCGGCCCTTTTGCTTGCGGTGGCTTGCGGCTGGGGTTCTCCCAGTTCGTGCCCATCCGGAAACCCGGGCCATGAGGCTCAAACAGAAGAGCTTTTGATGGCATAGCCCATGTAGGATATTCTCAGGTCTTCGGATTCATGTAATGCGAAGACGCCGCTTAACTCCCGGTCAATCAGTTTTCCTTTTTTCAGAGCTCGTAAACATGCGAGCAGTGCCAGAGGATTCTTCCTCGAAGAAATGCCTCTCAGCTCCAGATTGGCGAGCTTGCAGCGGTTCATTAAAGCAATAAGTTCCGCCGGTTTGATGAACTTCTCCCAGACATGGACATTGGGTTCTGTCCAGTTGGTAAAGCTCCATTCCTGGCTGATTTTGATCAACGCAACTTTACTTAGCCAGGTTCGATTGACGGTGTCATAGCAGAATAGCCCTCCCGGTTTCAGCATGCGTGCGACTTCGCTGATAACCAGACCCGGGTCGTCAACATGCTCGAGCACATCGCAGCAGACAACGATATCGAAAGAGGCATCCGGAAACGGCAAGGCTTCTCCTTTTCCTACCCGGTATTCAATCGTCAGGTTGTTTTCGGCGGCATGTTTCCGCGCCGCCTCGATTGAACGATCAGCCGGATCGATACCTGTTACGCAGAACCCGTCCCGTGCGAATTCCTCCGCGAGAAAACCGCCTCCACAGCCGACGTCCAACAATGCCCTGCCCTGAAAGCGCAGTTGCTGAAGCGCGCGCCTGAAATACCCGTACCTCACAGGGTTCATGCAATATCTGAGGCTCGAAATATCAAACGGGGCATCCTCAGACCACCAGTCATGGCCATGGATCTGGTAAATTTCGTTATTGATCTGCATCAAATCCTCCTCAAGTGATTGGCCTTCGGTGCACCCGCTGTTGCTGAGCCCTAATGGAACGCGTGGCCCGCCGCGACAAACAGCATTAAGGCCACCAGGAGGATTGCGCCGACGACTTCTCGGCCCAATTTCGAACCGGCGGCGTGACCTCGGACATAGTTGAGCAGTGGGCGGCGATTGAGAACGGCATGCGAGACAACCGAAATCGTAAAGAGAATGCCAAGAATCCAGTGGGCCGCCATCCAGGCGTGGCGCGAGAAGGATACTAATGGGTCCATCTGGTGCAGGTGGTTTGCCGGACCCGTGATCGGAAGACCGAGACCGGTAATGGTGGCTGTCAGGATGGCAAATCCCCGTAGATTGAACGACTTTCTCCCGCTCTTCTCTTCCATGTCTCAATTCCTCCTTTCAACGCAGGCCTTCGAGAGCTTCCCGCAGTTGGGACAGGACCCGAACCGCTGTGGCCATGTCTTCGCTGCTCACAAGCGAACCGAGTTCTCTCTCAAATTCATGTGCACGCTCATGAATTTGCTCAAATACCCGGAATCCCTCCGGCGATAGCCTGACATAGCTGCGTCGGCCGTCCTTTGCATCGGCGATGCGGTCAACGAGCCCCTCGGATTCCATCTCCTTTACCAGGCGCGTAACCGCTGCGGCGTTCACTGCCAGACGACGGGCAATCTCCATGATACCAATGCCTTCGGAATGGCAAGCTGCAATAAGCCGCATCAAAGCAAGCCGGGAGGCCGGCATGCCTACCTGGCGACTGAACACGTTGAGCAGGACTTGATGGACCCGCATCACTTCGCGCAGCAAGTGCGGCTCATCGCCCCCATGATGAAGTTCGTGACCAACCTCAGCCATTCTCTTTCTCCTTGGGGAATATTATTGATAATGTCGTTGACATTGTCAATAATATTCTGGGAACTTCACGGTTAGTGTCTCCGCGTTGCACCCAAAGAGGTTTCCGGATGGAGGCCAGGTAAGCAAGGGCTCAGGTTAGGTAAAACTCACCCTTGTAGCGGAGAAGATCGTAGAACATAAACTGTGTAATTTTTTGCCGATATTTTTCTTCATTTAAAAATTGGAAGTCATTACGGAGATAGAAATCAAGGATTTTGCGCTGGTTGTAGGCATTGACTGTCAGGAAGCGAAAAGAGGGATGGTGTCATTTGATAAGCCGGCGAAGGCAATGGGGGCGGTAGGGCCTCCATCATCATCCAGAAACCTGTAGACGTAGGTCTCCGCGATTAAGAGCTCCTTGTGCAATTTCGCATCGTTCCAGATGAAATCATTGAGATCGGCGTCAGCGCAGTCGAATGTCGAGAACTCAGTGAAGTCGGATGCTTGAGAGAGTTCCCAGCCTTCGCCGCTAATCCTTTTGGGGGGATTTCGGTCCCAAGACAGCATGCCGCAGGGCTTTCCGCCGTGCTCCCTCAATTTTAGGCGTAGGTATGCTATAAGTCGGAACCTTTAAATCGGCCTCAACCCGCGCCAAAAAGCTTCGGGAAGCTTCTTCATCCAAACACGGGGTTGGTTCTATCGGCAGAGCCATCGCCAACCTCCTCCAATCTTCGGAAAACCTTGCAACCTCTCACCTTCTGCCTGGAATAAATCGGGAAATTCCGCGTATCCCATTAAAACAATTATCTTCAGCGGAAGCGCCTGAGAGGCAAGGTAAAGTCGAAATACCCAAAAAGCAACAACATGTGCAGAATCGGCGTATGTAACGCACGAGCAAAAAAATAACATTGCAGGAAAATGGCTGTCAAGGCAATGTTGAATTTTTTCTCCGGTGAAGAATATAGCTCGACTTTAAATCGTGGTGCTCCATATTTTTTATGCTTTATTCCAGCCGTGCTTTTCGCAACCTGCAGATCGCTGCACATCCGTTAGCCTGTCAAGTTCCAGGTGTTTCTTTACGGAAAACCAATCGGAGAGCCGATTTCCATATAGGCCGATCTGATCGGGATAATCTCACTCTCCGTTCTGCCCCTCTTCCGGAAATATCTCCTGTACTCTCCCGATCCGGCCGTCATCCAGCCGAACCTTGATCCCGCGGGAGTGGTACGGGGAGGAGGTGAGTATGTCCTTCACAATCCCGACAGTTCGGCGGCCGGTTCGTTGATCTTGCTTCAAGACGATTGCCACACGCTGACCGGGTCGAATGTCTTTTCGATTTTGACCGTTCATAGTTTCCCTCTAAAACCTTTCAAAAAGACTCCACCCACTCCTGCGACAGCGCCTCCGCCTGTTCCAAAACCGTTTGCGTCGCTTTGTCCTGCTTGTCGGGCGGGTAGCCGTATTTGCGCAGAATCCGTTTTACGATCACACGGAGATGCGCCCGGACGTTCTCCCGGAGAGTCCAGTCAATAGTTACATTTCGACGAACGGAGGCGACAAGTTCCCGGGCTATCGTTTTAAGCGTCGGTTCACCGAGTACCTTTACGGCGCTGTCATTGGTCTCCAGGGCATCGTAAAAAGCCAGTTCGTCATCGGAAAGCCCAAGGCTGTTTCCACGATTTCGGGCTTCCCGCATATCTCGCGCAAGCCCTATCAACTCCTCTATGACCTGCGCGGTCTCCACCGCCCGGTTTTGGTAGCGCTTGATAGCCTCTTCCAGCATCGCCGCGAAGGAACGGGCCTGGACGATGTTCTTTCGTGCGGCTATTCTGATCTCCCCGTCCAACAGCTTCTTTAGCAGTTCCAACGCCAGGTTCCGCTGGGGCATGCCCTGCACTTCCGCCAGGAACTCATCCGACAGGATCGAGATATCCGGCTTCCTTAACCCCGCCGCAGCAAAAATATCCACCATGCCGTCAGGAGATACGGCTTTGGAGACAAGCTGCCGGATGGCGTGGTCCAATTCCTCTTCGGGCCTGCGGTCTCCCTCGGCCCGTTTTGCCAATACCGCCCGCACCGCCTGGAAAAAGGCGACGTCGTCTCGAATCCGCAATGCTTCCAAATGAGGAACAGACAGGGCAAATGCCCGGGAAAGTTCGGTAACCGCCCGAAGCAGCCTATTTTTGCCATCCTCTTGCCCCAGTATATGTTCCTGTGCGGCAGGGAGAAGGCCAAGGCGTTCCTGTGGCGTGCCGGTAGTCCACTTTGACCAGTTGAAACCATGAAAAAGCCCGCAACAGACTTCGTATTTTTCAAGCATCAGGGCGACTGCTTCCTGTTGGTCGATTGCAGTTTTTCCTCTTCCACCGCTCTCAGTGTAGGTTACCAGTGCCTTTTGGAGTTCTTGTGCAAGGCCGAGATAGTCAACGACAAGCCCGCCGGGCTTATCCCGAAAGACGCGGTTGACTCGGGCTATGGCTTGCATAAGGCCATGGCCGCGCATCGGCTTATCCATATACATCGTGTGGAGAGAAGGCGCATCAAAGCCCGTCAGCCACATGTCGCGCACGATGACTATACCGAAGGCGTCATCGGGGCTGCGAAACCGTTTGGCAAGTTCTTCCCGCCTCGATCTGTTTCGGATGTGAGGCTGCCAATCGAGGGGGTCGGACGCGGAACCTGTCATGACAACTTTGATGAGCCCCTGTTCATCCTGATCGCTATGCCAGCGGGGGCGAAGCGAAACGATAGCCCTGTACAGGTCGACGCAAATTCTGCGGCTCATACAGACTGCCATGGCCTTCCCCTGCAATGCCTCGCAACGCTTTTCGAAATGGTTTACAAGATCTTCCGCGATAAGTTTCAACCTCTTGTCCGTCCCGACGATTGCCTCAAGCTGCGCCCATTTGCTTTTGAGCTTTTCCTTGCGTTCAACCTCCTCGCCTTCGGTTACTTCCTCAAACTCAGGGTCGATCGCCGGTTTTTCATTTTCGTTTAGCGCAAGCCGGGCAAGGCGGCTTTCATAATAGATGGGGACCGTAGCGCCATCCTGTACCGCCCTTCGAATGTCATAGACGCTGATATAGTCGCCGAACACGGCCTTGGTGTTCTTATCGGTGAGTTCTATGGGGGTGCCTGTAAAACCGATGAAAGAGGCGTTTGGCAGTGCGTCCCGCATGTGCCCGGCAAACCCGTCTATGAAATCATACTGGCTCCGGTGGGCCTCGTCGGCAATCACCACAATATTTCGACGCGTGGAAAGAACCGGGTGGCGGTCGCCCTTCTCCTCGGGGAAGAACTTGTGGATGGTGGTAAAGACAACGCCTCCCACATCGACTTTCAGTTTTTCTCTCAGGTCTCTGCGGCTTTCCGCATGGACCGGGTCCTGTCGGAGAATGTCCTTGCTGCGGGCGAAGGTCCCGAAAAGCTGGTCATCAAGGTCGCTTCGGTCTGTCAGCACTACTATGGTAGGGTTTTCCATTGCCGGGTGAAGAATGGCGCGTCCGGCATAAAAAACCATGGTAAGGCTTTTCCCCGAACCTTGAGTATGCCATACGACCCCGACCCGCCGGTCTCCAAACTCGCCTCCATGCGTTCGTCCCGCAAAGAATTGCCCATGCGGTTCCATCCCCTCATCTTCACTGCAGAGACGGGCAGCGCGCAGCGTTTCTTCAATGGCGGCGTTAACCGCATGGAATTGATGATACCCTGCCATCTTTTTGGCAAGTGTTGCCCCATTGGAGTCTTCAAAAACAATGAAATGGCGCAACAGGTTTAAAAAGCGGCCTTTCTCGAGAACTCCCTCCAGGATAACCTGAAGCTCGGATAACTGTTCGTCGGCCAGTTCCATCCCGGTTATGGTCCGCCAGGGCATGAACCATTCGCGACTTGCCGTCAGCGTCCCGATTCGCGCCTGTACCCCGTCGGAAACGATCAACGCTTCGTTGAAGGAAAACAGGGAAGGAATTTCATTCTTGTAGGTCTGGAGCTGTTTAAAGGCAGCCCAGATGGTCGCATTCTCGCCGGCTGCGTTTTTGAGTTCGATCACCGCAAGAGGGAGACCGTTGACAAAAAGGACGATATCAGGGCGACGGACATGTCGGTTCTCCTTTACCGTGAACTGGTTAACGGCAAGCCAGTCGTTATTATCGGCACTCTCGAAATCGATTACCTTTGCCTGTGCCCCTCGGATTTGGCCATCAAGCAGGTATTCGACCGCAATGCCATCCGTAAGCATCTTATGAACCATGCGGTTTCGCGCCTCAAGCGTTGGCGCGTCAGCCCGCGTGATTTTGTTGAAGGCGTCTTCAAGGGCCTCCGGGGGCAAGGTTGGATTCAAGAGGGACAGTGCCTGTCGGAGGCGTTCACCCAGGATTACCTCCCCGAAATCGTCGCGTTCGGCGGCTGATTCGCCAGGGTCGATGGTCGGCCCCGAAAGCACGGAATAGCCAAGGGCCTCCAGCCATGCCAGAGCAGCTTCCTCGACTACGGATTCGGTGAAAGACCACGGCCGTATGTTCATAGGTCCGCCTCTCAACAGCCTCGATTAAGTGCCTATGGTGGTTCTTGGGTTAAAATCCGCGACCATACGCAAAAGAGTCCCTGCCTGTACGATCAGTTCAAAGAGCGCTTCCGCCCATGTTTGAGAAGGTCAAAGCATCCTCCCCACGATTCGTTCCGCGTCGGGGATGCGGAGTTCGCCGGAAATTAGCTTAGGCAATAGTGCGTCGCGTAAACTAATCAAAGTCAAAATTTGCCGTTCATTAGTTTCAATACGGTCGTCCAGCGGTGATACGAGTCTTTCGAAAGCCGTGATAACGTTCAATGATGGGGCGACAAAGGGCAGGCGTTCAAAATCGCCCTTGTTGATGCACCCGAAAACTGTGCCTTCAGCCTCAAATTTATTAAAGTGTTCCCCGAGTAGATGCACGGAGTAATAGGTAAAGGATCGGCAACCGCCATTGAAACGAATGGCCGCGACGCCGCGTCCGACAGCACACCGTTCGTTCGCCATGTTCAAATCGCCGACAGGGGCACGCACACTAACGAGAGTATCACCAGGGTCTGCAAAGCGTGTCGGTGCTGTACAGTACACCCGGTGAGACGGGAAGCGAAATCCAAAATCAGTCCGCCCTTGATAGAATGGCAAACCTTTCCCTGTCTCGTTATACGTACTACCGGGGGGGGATTGTCCCATTGTCAGTCGAAAATGTTGCCCTATTTGGGACGGCTTCCAACCGTTCGGTATTGTGCCCACCTCGGAGTCTTCGAAGGCTGCTGGGAAAAGAGTAGCTAATTCGGGGTTAATGCCAGACACCTGTTGACCGGCAGCCTTGGCACGTACCGGGTCGAAATCCACGAACCAACTCTTGAAGATCGCCCGCGCCATGGCCTCCAGGGTCTGGTTCAT
>JBMFWU010000134.1:0-6670 GCA_049964955.1 Syntrophobacteraceae bacterium | reverse complement strand
CCACGAACCAACTCTTGAAGATCGCCCGCGCCATGGCCTCCAGGGTCTGGTTCATACGCCGGTTCAACTCGATTTTGTTGTCCAGTGCCCCGAGGATGCATGCGATGGCGTGTTGCTCACGTTTTGGTGGAATCGGCAGGCGAAAATTTGGAATATCCGCACATTTTAGACTATCGAAAACAGCGCCTACATTGATAAATTTTTTGACTTGGTCCCACCACGCCGGGCTACGTAGAAGCCATCGCAAGAACGGAGGGTATATAGCCTCGCCCTCACTGCGAAGCAGCACCAAGTTTTGTCCAAGGGCACATTCCAAGTCAACTGGCATATACGCCGTCTCGCCTGGATTACAGCGCCGACTTAGAATCACATCCCAACCCTGCGGCTTGGTCTTCTGTGTCCATACGACGTAATCTTTACGGGAAATCTTTCTGACTTCAGAAAGGTCTAGCCGCCCATCCTTGATCTGTGGGATAGCTATGTATGGGTAACCCTCTTGGGTCGCAGGAGGGGTCTTGTGATCGCAATCAAGCAGCCGGACATTAGCCTCGCGAAGCGAAAGTTCCTTCCACTCATCCGCCATAGCCGATATCCTCCAGATTGGCCCAGATAAGCTTGTCGAGTTCGGCACTCTTTTTCATCTGTTGCTTTAATTCTTCGGCTAGGCGGGTCATCTTTTCTTCGAAGGGTTCGCCGTCATCCTCTATCTCCGCCGCGCCGACATACCGACCGGGAGTGAGTACATGCCCGTGCCGTCGGATATCTTCGACTGTTACGGCCTTACAGAAGCCGGGGACATCCTCATACTTCTGCTTCGTCTCCTTGTCGCCGCGCCAGGAATGATAGGTATCGGCTATTTTGCGGATGTCTTCGTCTGTCAGTTCGCGGTGGACGCGGTCGATCAATTCCCCGAGCTTCCGGGCATCGATGAAAAGCGTTTGGCCCCTGCGGTCCCTGAAGCGTCCATTTTTTTTGTCGCGGGCAATAAACCAAAGGCATACCGGAATCTGGGTCGAATAAAAGAGCTGCCCCGGTAAAGCGACCATGCAGTCCACAAGGTCGGCCTCAATGATTGCTTTCCTGATATCTCCCTCGCCCGATTGGTTGGAGGACATTGAACCGTTTGCCAGTACAAAACCAGCTACACCCGTGGGGGCGAGGTGATAGATAAATTGCTGCACCCATGCGAAATTGGCGTTCCCGGCAGGGGGGACGCCGAACTTCCAGCGCTTGTCGTCCTTCAGTAATTCCCCTCGCCAATCGCTGTCGTTAAAGGGCGGGTTGGCGATAACGTAGTCGGCCTTGAGGTCGGGATGCTGGTGGTTATGAAAGGTATCTCCGTGGGCAATCCGGCCTTCAATGCCTCTGATAGCGAGATTCATCTGGCACAACCGCCAGGTGGTGTAGTTCGATTCCTGGCCGTAAACGCTTATTTGCCCGATGCGGCCCCCATGTTCTTCGATAAATTTCTCGCTTTGAACGAACATGCCGCCAGAACCGCAACACGGGTCATAGACTCGGCCCTTATACGGGGAAAGCATCGCAACCAGGGTCCTGACCACACAGCGAGGGGTATAAAACTGTCCGCCCTTCTTTCCCTCGGCGCTTGCGAACTGGGATAGAAAGTACTCGTAGCAACGGCCCAGGATGTCTTTAGAACGGTTTTCTTTGTCGCCAAGGCCGATGTTGCTTATCAGGTCGATTAGCTGCCCGAGGCGCTGTTTATCGAGTCCGGGGCGGGCGTATTCTTTCGGCAGGACACCTTTCAGGGATGGGTTATCGCGTTCGATGGCGACCATGGCGTCGTCCACGAACTTGCCGATAACGGGCTGCTTTGCATTGGCCTTAAGGGTCTGCCAGCGTGCTTCCTTTGGGACCCAAAAAATATTGACTGCCCGGTATTCATCCGGGTCCTCCGGATCGGCGCCCTGGTCTTTTTCCGCCGTCAGAAGCGCGTGCTGTTCCTCGAATGCGTCGGAGATGTATTTCAAAAAAATCAGGCCGAGGACCACATGCTTGTACTCGGCGGCATCCATGTTGTTGCGCAGCGCGTCCGCCGCCTGCCATAATTGCGCCTCGAATCCCAGGTTTGCGCCGTTATTAGCCTTCCCGTTTTTGTTTTTCGCCATCTGTACCTCTTCGATTACGCCTCTCTGTGATTATAGGAAAGCCCCCGACCGGAAGTTCTCTGCCATCCGTTTCTACGCGGCTTTGGGATACCGGCGCACTTCTCGACAGGGTTCATCCAGTTCAGGACGCGGACCATATGCCGGTTCCAGTATGGCGCATAAAGGCGCCTCCATCTTTGGACCCTTCGCTGATGCACTTAGAGCAGAAGCTGAATCTTTTATGTTGATGTGGTTCGTATTTTCATACGCCGCCCGGTCTCCGGCGTCAAGCGCGGATATGCCGAAACGAGCATTCCCGGTTTGTCAGCCGGCAAATTGGGTATGTCGAATGGATAAGCCGAAAGTGAACATATTCGTTGAACATTGTTGTCGCTCCAATCATTTGAATCAGCTTCCAGCTTTACTTTCAAGAACGTGGGGATTTCTCCCTTTTTGTTTGGTTTCACTCCCTATCCACCTTTTCGGGGAACAATCCCGGCATCCAGCGGGAGGCGAGAGTCGCCGGGAAGACAAGGCGAAGCGGCGAGCGTTGACTCTCCGAGCCGAGCACCCCCCGCCCGATTAGCGACGAGACAATACGGCGTGCATGGCGCTCGCCCACACCTACGACGCCGGCGACATCGGCGCGAGGCAACTCTCCCCTGTAGAGCACGGCTTCGAGGATGCTGCTTGACTTGGGCGGCAAGGCATTGGTCTTGATTTCTTCTTCGGCCCAAAGAAGGATGCGCGCCCGCAGGCGATCCGGCTGCATCAGGCTTTCCATGAATTCAACCTGGTCGAGGCAGATTTCGAGAAAGAACCTTGTGAATGCCGCGAGAGCCTCTTCGCTCAAATTGCCGCGCCCATCGAGATCGTTGCGACGGGTGCTGTCGCATGCGGCAAGGTATCCCTTATAATCGTCTACTTTGCGCGCAAGGCCCCGCGCCACAGACAAGAGGGCGCCGGTATCGAGCGTTTCCCGCAGCATCGCATGGGACATCAGGCGTGCAACGCGCCCATTACCGTCAACAAACGGGTGAATCCAAACGAACCGATGGTGCGCCGCCGCAACGCCCAGGATCGAATCGGTCTTTCCGAGACGATTGTAGACTTCCTCGAAGCGCCTCAAAAAGCGCGGCACAGCGCCGGGACTGAGGGCGATATGCCGGCCGACTCTAACGTCTTTCTTTCGCAGTTCGCCGGGGACGACTCGCACGCGTTCCTTCGTTTCCGGGTCCTCCACCCACAGCAGATCCTCGGGCAATAACTCGTAGAACCGGCGATGGATCTCCCGAATGGACTCGTTTGTGACCGTGCGTCCTTTAAGGCCGCCATTGTCAATCCATTTCTGAACGGTGATATGCGCTTGTGCTTCGAGCTGCAGATCGCGTTTTTTAGCATCTTCGCTATAGTCGTGTTTCAGTGCGCGCTCGATATCGACCGGGTGAGTGTCGTGCCCTTCGATCAGGTTGCTGTAATAGCAGTTCATCGCGCGCACCAAATCGGCAAGGGACCTCAGCAGGCTCTCCGGCAGGCTGCGCCGAAACCCGGCGGATTTTTGCGCCAGTTCCAGAGCAAGATCTGTCAGGCTGCCGCGAAAACGCGAGTCTGAACCGATCAGTAAAGGCTCTGCCAATGAAATTGACTCACCTCGATCTTCCTCCGCCGCTTCAATGTCCGCTTTCATAGCCTCATCCCCATTTGAATAAATACCTATGTAGCATTGATTTTGACGAGCCTCAAGTCACATGATGTCCTTGAATAAGTCCGCTTAAAGGTTAGTTTGGAAGACTCGATCAGTTCGTCGATCCTCGGGAGATGAGCGGCGACATGGGTCCTAATCGAAGGCGGTTTCATTAGCTGCTCAAGGTGCTCCGGCTGACATGCCCGGCATCCGGACATTATCCAGATGAATTCCGCGGTGTAGTCGGGCTTTAATTTCAGTAGCGAGCGGCGCACATCATTGATCTGCCGGTTATCCGCGGGCATCCATCTTGCCCCAATCCGAACCAACAGATGGACCATTTTGATCCTGCCCATCGACCGGGAGTTATCAATCCATTGCCTAATTGAGGAAGAAAAAGGATACCCCCAGTTGAAGGTCCTTCCAGCACTACTGAGAAGGTTCTGGATAAGCGAAGAACCGGCATCGTCAAGCCTTTCGGGATTGAATCCTTTCTCCAGGAGAAACTCCAATACTTCAGATTTCTCCGGCCAGCAGGCCCATCTCATTATCTCGGGCGCCAGGGGATGCGCTGGATCAAGGACTATTTTCTTCATTTTGAGGATATCGATATGGCCTCGCCGGGAAGCTATTTCGAGAGCAGAAGTGAACAATTCAGGGTCAGGCTCTGCCAGGGAGTTATCTGGTCCCACCGAGTAAGGGTCTGCCCCGGCATAAAGAAGAAGGGAAACCCACTTGAGGTTGCCTTCCTCGCAATGATACCGCAGGGCGATGTCGAGTTGTTCGGGGAAGGTCTGAAATCGTTCCCTGTGGCGCTTGTAGAATCCCAAAGCTGTCCGAATTCTCCGCTCCAGCGCCTATGCCATCGGGTTGCCGGTTTCGACGTCCGCACCATTATCAAGGAAGAACTCCATTATCGCAGGCTCCCATGAGGCAAAGACCGATCCCATTGAAACGGAGTTGATACCTGCTCCGTGCTCGATAAGCAGTTCCATTAGATCCAGCCTCTTCTTGCCAAGAGCATGGTCCAGGGCGCAGTACCTGCTATTTTCTGTTTCGGCCCCTCCCTCCAGCAGGACTTGAACGAGACTGTGAAAGCCGGACTCAATCGCGACCTCCAGCGGCCCTTTCTTTCTGGCTCCCTTCTCCTGCGGGACCGGGAGATTCACCGGGTTTCCATTTGAAATCCAGGTCTGGACATCGAAGAGGCGGCCAGCTTGACACAGGGCTATTAGCGGTTTGATCTCATCGTACGAGGAGGCATGTCTGCCAGGGGCCGTTTGATTTCCCATGGGCTTTATCCTTCTGTCAGGACACGGCGATTCTCTATTAGGGCGTATTTCAAGACTGTCTTGATGAAACTGTTTAGAAGGTCCTTCAGTTTCTGAGTGTCCGTGTCACGCCACGTGTGCCGATGTCCTTCGAGTTCACGAGGGAGTTTAACTTCAAGGCAAAGGATGCCGCTTGGAAATCTTCTTTCATAGAAGAGATTGTAGCCGAAACGGTACCAGTTTGTAATTTCATGGTCCCCTGGTTCAAGATGTCTTCTCTGGAGTTCCTCGAATAGAGTAAAGGGTAGGGTGATCCCATCCACGAGGGCCACTGTTTCTGAATCGAGAATTTCTACGCGATGGCCGTTTGCTTCCACAGCCTTAATGAGCGTGTCGAAAATCCTTAGCGCTCTTTGGAGTTGCTCGGGTGAAATCCGGATATCGAGGCATTCCTGTTTCGGAGTCAGGATGCCATTTAGATTTGGTTCGGCACCACCGAGTATGGTAAAGGCCTTGCGGACAAGCTCGTGCGGATCAGAAAGCTCTTTGGGGACCGGTCGAGCTTTTTTGAAATCCATGGATTTTATCAACTGGAGGGCCGGGTCTGGAGGTCTATCGTCCTTCGGCCTCTCGTGAAACTCAATCCAGTAATCTTTCCCGGGTTCAGAAAGCGGGGTTTTCCGAGGGGTCTGTCCAGCTTGTTTTTTCGCCCAATAGCCCCGTGGCGGAAGCGGTACGTCGAGTTTTCGGCAATGCTTCGCAAATCCCACATTCGACAGGCCAAACCGCTTCGCCAATTTCGTAACCGGCTCGGACCAGACCAGATCGTATAATTCTTTCCGGGTGTATTTGGACATGCACATCCTTTCAAAGAATGCAGAGGAGCAATCCCCAAAAAACCATAGGTGAACGCCACAAAGGTGATTCGAACGGAGGCAGAACTGTCGCTACTGGCGGCAAAAATGCGAAAATGACGGTGAAATTTATCTATTGTCGCGCCCCGTAAATTCGACGATATTCCAAGTCCATGTTGGGCATCGCTTACGCTCAGCCCAACCTACAGTTCCGATTAGATTATATATCAAGGAACTTAAGGGACGTAACACTATAATTGATGGGCATACATTTGAATCCGTTTGAGAATATCGCTGAAGGGCGGCTGGTCCTTGTAATAAATAGCGCGGCTTGTTCGATAGGCCTTTTCATATTCTGAGCGTGTTCTCGCCTCGCTCAAGAAGAAGGCTTCATTTTGCGCGATGATCTTGTTGTCAGCCGGAGGAAACCGTTTTTCCTTATGTGCGCGATAAGCCGGCGTTCCGATGAAGGAGAGCACGGCCGGTTCCTGGAGCAAACAAGTAGATATCATAATAGTGTCGCATGAAATTAACCGGGTGAGAACCCGCTGCCTGCTGAATGCGGAATTTTGTAGAGATGGTTTGTAGCTTTTCAACGAGTGTGTAGCCGGGATGGTAACAGGCAACACCTTTGGCTCGATTATCAGTCACGGAAACCTTGCCAATGGCAAAATCATAAGCCCACGAGCTTATATCTTTCAGCAATTCCCGGAACTGAGCATGAAGAAAGCTCTCCTACTGTCAAGAGTGGTT
>JBMFWU010000133.1:0-15109 GCA_049964955.1 Syntrophobacteraceae bacterium | reverse complement strand
TGCCAGGGAGCAAAAATCGGTCATAAGACGAAATCCGTTTTGGACGCCCTAGAGTTAAATAGCGAATCCTTTCCACATCTTTGCCGCCCATCCTCTCCATGGCTTCACAGAAGCCAGGGGCAAACGGGTTCTCCAGGACGCGGACAACTGCAATTTCCGGATCGTTGGACAAAAGATGCGCAAATTCTAATTCCAATGACTGGCAGGTGATAATTCCAAGTGTTGGCACAAAACACTCCATTTGCTGCCGGGTGGCTTTTAAAGCATACGACAACAGGTGTGGGACACCCGCCTGTTTCACGGAGCCCGAACCGGACAGCTGCTTCACAGGGATTTTGTTTCCGGCGTTTGCTGCCTCTTCTGTTTTTCTTTTTTTTCCACTACGCAATAAATTCCTTCGCCAGCCATTCCAGGTCGAAAACACTGGTTATCGGAAAGGCAGGAAGCCTTCCGCAGGTCCCCTGATTTCCATCGATTAACGAGATGAGGCTCCCGGATGAGGGGACGGCATAGTGAGATGTAGTCAGTCGTGCCGTCTTCTACCAGCCTCTCGGCAACCTCGAATGAGCGTATGCCGCCAACGAGCATCAATGGCACACTCACCGACTTCTTGTACTGCTCGGCTTCATTTCTGTAATAGACTTCCTGGCCCCCGGAATCGAGTTTTCCCGGCCTTACCGGGCTAAGCTTTCCCGAGTAGCTGGTGCCGCCGCTCAATTCCACGGCGTCGATTCCGGATTCGGCCAGAATGGCTGCAATCTTGATCGCTTCCTCACCGCTCAGGCCACCATCCACGAAATCCTGGGAGTTCATCTTTATCATTACGGGATAATCCGACTGCACACGGGCTTTTATGGCCCTGAAGACTTCAAGAATAATCCGGACCCTGTTTTCAAGAGTTCCACCATATTCATCCTTCCTCCTGTTAAAGAAAGGCGAGATGAACTGGCTCAGTAAATAACCATGAGCCGCATGAATCTGGACCCCGTCAAAGCCGGCCTTCTCCGCCCGAGCCGCACCATTGCCGAAGGCTTCCACCACCTTCCCGATGTCTTCCCGGGTCATTTCCCGATTGATCGGACCTTCCTTATCAGTCATGACGGACGGCCCCAGGGCTTCCTGCCCGGTTAGCCCCCTGGCTGCCTGACATCCCGCATGGGCGAGTTGCATGACGATTTTTCCGCCCTCCTCGTGCACCGCGGACGCCATCTCCGTCAAACCCGGGATAAGGTCGTCATCATATACTCCCAACTGCCACGGCCCCGCCTTCCCCTCGGCCCGCACATAGGTGTGACCGGATATGATGAGGCCGACCCCTCCTTGGGCAAGCTGCACCATGAGGTCTATTAACTTCCGTGGGCAGGCCCCTTCGTCGGTTGCCATTCCCTCCCATGTGGCGGACCGAACGAAGCGGTTCGGAATGGTAAGACTTTTTATGTTGGTCTTTTCAAAAAGCTTGGACATGTTCGTTCTCCTTTTTGGTATCGCCTGATTCTTGTAAAGCAAGCGTCCAGGGATGGCCCGCATCAGCTTACCTCGCTGACTAAGGAATGCTTTCCAAGCGTCTGGCGCTCGAAGGCCGACAATAGTGTATATACACTGATTTATCCGAAAAAATTCTACCCCTTTCGGGAAAGGGCGATAATCTCCGATAGGTCCTTGAGCAGGTTACCCATGCGATCACCGGTGAGTCCCTGCTCTATATGAGCTTGGGCCGCCTCCCACAGGGGTATCGCGGCAATCAGTACTTTCTGACCCAGCTCAGTAATGCTGACCTGGCGCTCTCTACGGTCCTCTCCCGGTTCGATAACGACAAGCCCCTTTTTCTCGAGGATCGCCAGATTACGAGTAAGTGTAGTTCGTTCCGTCACAGTCATCTCGGCCATTTTCGTCAATGTGACGGGTCCTCGCAATCGGGCCACCATAAGCATGGAATACTGAGTGGTTCTCAGGCCGCTGGGTCTCAGGAAATCATCGTAGAGCCGAGTAGTGGCTCGGGCTGCCCTCCGCAAATTGTAGCAGGTACAACTGCGACCTATTTCCTTGCATCTTGCGGGGTCTAATATGTCAGGGTTCTTGGCCATCTACCCCAAATCCTCACAGTTCCAATGCGGCAACGTGCGCCTGATACTAAATTTCAGACATTGCGCAAACCCGAAGCTCCAGTAGCGAAATCACAACGCATGTATATACACGCAATGTGCTCCAAGTCAACTGAATTTTTCAGCCCGCCATGGTTTCGGGGTGCAGGAGCCAATGGGGGATTTCCTTGCTAGTGTGACATCCCGTAAATTGGCTGATACAAAACGATAGCACTTTCCACCCTCCAGACAGGCTCAGCCCGCCAGGAGGAATATCACGGAACTTAAGGGACGTCACACTAGCAGGAGAGCCGGTCAAGCAAAGAAAGCAGGCGATGGAAGATGAGCTGAAAGGCAAGAGTCCCACTGCAATTCGAGATCAGAATGGCCGAAGGCATGGGACGGGAAGTCAGCCGCTTCCATAGTCTGGTGAAGGTTCGATATCCCGAGCCGATTCTTCTATAGCGAGGATTTTCGGCGTGAACGTTTCCCTGAACGTTACTTTAATCGGATGCAATCAGCCAAGTCCCACTAGTGTGGAAAGCACCCCCGTGACCCGTACCACATGATCGTAGTACCTCCCAGGCGAATTTGGTGTGCTTTCCGATCCACACAACGCCTGCCCCCTCCTACGGGGTCTCAGTTATGGAATATCCCTCAGGGTTGGAATAAATACTGTGAACAACTGGCATGGCCCGCTATGAAAGATCAATGGCGGCTTTTATCCCCCCTTCGATCTCCTTCATGTCGCCCGGAGTGAGGGCGCCGATGTGTTCTGTGATTTTCCGACGGTCCAACGTAGTAATTTGGTGACATAGCGCCACACTGTCTTTTTTCAATCCGGCCGCTCCCCTCTGGAGGAAGACCGCTGTTGGACCACGTGTGGCTTGGGTTGCCGATGTGGATAAAGGAACGACTATTATCGAACGCCAACCGGGGACGTCATTAAAAGCATTGTGGGAGACGATTATGACAGGTCGCCTTCCTGCTTGCTCAGAGCCGGAACGCGGTATAATATCAGCCCAATAAACATCCCCTCGCCTCATTCCGCCTCCTCTTTGGCATCGCCTAAATACTCCAGGGATGCGGACGCAAGCTCCTCGTCCAAATCAAAACCTGTGCCGGCATATCGCTTGGCATACTCATTTATGGCAGAATAAAGGGTATCCCTTCGCCTTTTCTCCAAAAACTCCGCAATGGCCTGTCTGGCGATTTCCGTGGCAGGTTCGGCGGATTGCTCAGCTTCCCTTCTAAGGCGTTCGTAAAGCGCCTCAGGAAGAGGTACATGGAAATTACGCAGCGTAGCTTTTGGCATTGCACATCCTCCGTGCCATAATTTTATGGCATGGTATTGATATTAGCAAGGGGCATGCAAAAAGATGCAGAAAGAGTTTCGGTGCGAATACAGGATGAAACGCCTCGCATGATTACACCGGCCGACCCGTCCCGCACGGTCCCGGATAACGTAGTATTCCCAGGGGTGAAGTGACCGTTTATCAAGCAGCGCAGCCATTTCCCCTGTTCAGGGACAGGCACATGCATACGCTTCAGAGGCCATGGAGATCTCCGGTTCTCGAGCATAGAATGTCCACGCGTGCACAGGACTCGCTGCGTAACGCCCCCCCCCCACAGTGTTGCCATCCCCTTTGCCGCACTTGCTCGGCATCCCGGATAAGGTGATGTCGGAGCTCGATGGCTCGCAGGATATTCCGAGGCGAAAGGAAAGCAGATTTCATTTGTGTCTTGATACCCTTCCGACCACTTGTTATAAGAAAAGTTTTCGGAGGAAATCTCAACCAATGCAAAAACGACACGACATTCGCAATCTGGCCATTATCGCCCACGTCGATCACGGCAAAACGACCCTTGTTGACGCCATGCTGTGGCAGGGCGGCATTTTTCGGGAAAACGAACAGGTCGCCGAACGGGTGATGGACAGTCTCGACCTGGAGCGGGAAAAGGGCATCACCATCATGGCCAAGAACACGGCCATAGTGTACAAGGGCGTGAAAATCAACATAGTCGATACTCCCGGCCATGCGGACTTCGGAGGCGAAGTCGAACGTACGCTCAATATGGTCGAGGGGGTGGTGCTGCTGGTCGATGCGACCGAGGGGCCGCTTCCCCAGACGCGCTTTGTGCTCCAGAAGGCATTGTCGCTGGGTTTGCCCCCGATCCTTGTCATCAACAAGATCGACCGGCCCGACCGACGGATAAGCGAGGTGCTCGACGAGACCTACGATCTTTTCATCGACCTGGACGCAAGCGAAGAGCAGCTCAATTTCCCCGTTCTCTACACGAATGCCAAAGCGGGAATCGCGCTGACCGATCCCGAAGCGACGGGACAGGACCTGGGGCCTCTTTTCGATACGATTCTTTCCTCCATCCCGGCGCCCTCCTACGACCCGGAAGCTCCTCTGCAATTTCTGGTAACTACCCTTCACCACAGCGATTATGTGGGAAGAATGGCCATCGGAAAAATCGTAAACGGGAGCCTGCAAAAAGGCCAGGAGGTCATGCTGTTAAAGCCCGAGGGCGCCTCCCGGAAGGCCTCCTTAAGCGCCCTCTACACCTACGAGGGCCTGAACCGGGTGGACAAGCCCATCGCCGAGGCCGGAGACATTGCGGCGGTCGCGGGGATAGAGGACATCTTCATCGGCGATACGCTGGGAGATCCCCTGGATCCGCGCCGGCTGCCCGCCATAACCGTCGAGGAACCCACCATATCCATGGTCTTTACGGTCAACTCCTCGCCGCTTGCCGGAAAAGAGGGCCGCTACCTCACGTCGCGCCACATAAAGGAGCGCCTCGATAAGGAACTGCTCTACAATGTGAGCCTTCGGGTCGAACAGGCCGAAAACCGCGACTCCTACCAGGTGAGCGCCCGCGGAGAACTCCAGCTGGCCGTTCTTGTCGAAACCATGCGTAGGGAAGGCTTCGAGCTTTCGATTTCCCGGCCCAAAGTCATCACCAAAGAAGTCGACGGAAAGCTGTGCGAACCGGTCGAACTGGCCACCATAGACATTCCCGAGGACTACACGGGGATAGTCACCGAGATGCTGAGTTCCCGGCGCGGGAGAATGACCCGGATGGTCAATAACGGCTTTGGCCGTGTCCGGCTCGAATTCGAGATTGCCTCCCGGGGCCTCATCGGCTTTCGCAGCCGTTTTCTGACCGAGACGCGCGGCGCCGGCATCCTCAATACGCTCCTTCTGGGCTACCGTCCCCATGCCGGGGAGATTCCCGCCCGCACCAACGGGGTCCTTGTGTCCGACCGTGAGGGAAAGGCCGTTACCTTTGCCATTTTCCATCTGCAGCCCCGCGGGACTATTTTCGTCAACCCCGGCGAACCGGCCTATACGGGCATGATCGTAGGGGAAAATTCGCGTGCCGAAGACATCTGGGTAAACATCACCAAGGAAAAAAAGCTCACCAACATGAGGGCCTCGGGCTCCGATGAAGCCCTGAGGATCATTCCGCCCCGCCGGTTCAGCCTCGAACAGGCGATGGAATTCATCTCCGATGACGAACTGGTGGAAGTTACCCCCTCATCGATTCGCCTGCGCAAAAAAAATCGGCAACGGTGAGCCAAACGGTGCTCCCGAGACCGTATCCGGAGAAAAGAATGGGAATGCAACCATCTCGAAAACTCATGTGCAACGCAGAGCAGCGAGCGGCGTTGATGCGGGTTGCAGCCGGAACTGAACCCGCCGACATGCTTCTTCTGAACGGTTCGGTCGTAAATGTCTACACCGGCGAAATCATGAAAAACTGCCCCGTAGCGATCAAGGGGAAGTGGATCGCCGCAGTCGGCCCCGAGGCCGCCTCGGTCGCAGGCGAGTCCACACTGGTTTACGATGCGGCGGGAAAGACTCTGGCCCCCGGCCTCATAGACGGGCACACGCACGCCTGGTTCTTTACGATGGAAGCCTTCCTGCCGTACGCGATAAAAGGCGGGGTCACCACCATAATCACCGAAACGCTGGAATTTTTCCCGGTGGGCGGCTGCGAGGCAATCGCAGAGTTACTCGATGCGGTCGGAGACCAGCCGATAAAGATTTTTGGGACCACTCCGGCCTTCATCTCCACGAGCATTGCCCAGAACGGCTATTCCGAGAAGACTCTGGAAAAGCTCCTCGAAAGGGATGACATCCTGGGAATCGGAGAATCGTTCTGGCAGGCGGTGCTGCAAGACCCCGAGGCCATGACGCAACGGTTCCAGATGGCTCTTGATCGCGGAAAGCTTCTCGAGGGCCACTCTGCGGGCGCCAAGGGAAAGAAGCTGGCGTCCTACGCCGCCTCGGGGATCTCCTCGTGCCACGAACCCATCACCTGCCAGGAGGCATTGGATCGGTTGCGCCTGGGCATCTATGTTATGGTCCGGGAAGGATCGGTTCGAAAGGACCTCCAAAATATTTCCCCGATCGCAAAGACCGGTGTAGATTTGAGAAGACTCGTCCTGGTCACCGACAGTGTCGAGCCGGCCGAACTGGTCGAAAAGGGCTATCTCGAAGTCGTCGTGCAAAAGGCCATCGACTCGGGCTTCGACCCCGTTTCCGCCATTCAGATGGCTACCCTGAACGTGGCTGAGCACTTTAACCTCGACTCGGTTATCGGAGGCATCGCCCCCGGCAGGTGCGCCGATATCCTGGTGCTCCCCGATGCCAAAACCATTGCGCCCGAGACGGTCATCAGCAACGGCCGCATCGTCTACCGGGACAAAAAGCTTCTGGCCGCGCCCCGGAAGCATCGCTATTCGGAAAACGCCCTTCGCAGCATCAGGCTGGAAAAGCCTTTCACTTCCGCGGATTTTGACATCCGCACCGCTTCCGGGTCGAACGCTCCGCTCACGGTTCGGGTGATCGATATGGTGAGCGACCTGGTGAGCAAGGAATCCCATCTGGAAGTTGTTCCCGTAGAGGGGAAAATTCGCTGCGATCTCGCACGGGACATCGTAAAGGTTGCCGCAATCGACTACAGGCATAATCCCGGCCGCTCGTTCACGGGTCTCATAAAAGGATTCGGGATCAAAAAAGGCGCAATGGCGTGCAGCGCCGCCTGGGACTGCTCGGACATCATAGTCGCCGGGGCGGATGAAGAAGATATGGCCACAGCCGCCGAAAGGGTCCGGCAATTGCCCGGCGGAGCCGTCGTGTGCGAGGAGGGAAAAATCACCGCGGAACTGCCGCTCCCGATTTTTTCGATTCTTTCCGACCTCGACATGGAGAGCCTTGCCGAGCGAGTCAAATCGGTGCGGCGGGCGGCGGGAGAGCTGGGCATGCACTTTCCCGACCCGCTGCTTTCCCTGTGCGTTCTTACGAGCGCGGCGATTCCCTATTTAAAAATCTGCGAAGAAGGTCTGGTCAATCTCAAGGACGGAAAAACGTACCCTCTCGAGGTGCGTTGAGCTTACTTCCGGTCCAGTGCCCGGCGAACCGCTTTGGCGAGCACGACCCGCGAGTAGGGTTTCATCACGACCCGGCAATTCTTCTCTTCCACGCATTGCTTTACGACTGTATCCGCGCCGAATCCGGTACACAGGATGATCGGGATATCCGGCCGAATGTCCTGGATTTTCGCGGCAAGCTCCATCCCCGTGATCCCGGGCATGGTCATATCCGTGATAACCAGGTCGAAGCCCCCGGGGTCTGCCTGAAAGACCTCGAGGGCCTCGGGACTGCTCTGTTCGGTTCTCACCGTATAGCCAAGAGGCTCGAGCATCGCCTTCCCCAATTCGATCAGGAGTTCCTCATCGTCAACGAAGAGAATCCTCTCGTGGCCCGTGGCAGGCTCTTGCGCCGGTTCGACCGAAGGCGTCTTCGCCTCCTGGAGCGCGGGAAACCACAGGTGAAAGACGGTTCCGCGGCCGGGACTGCTCTCAACCTCGATATGCCCGCCATTGGCCAGGACAATGTTATGAACCACGGAAAGGCCGAGCCCGGTTCCTTCCCCGGCCTCCTTGGTCGTAAAGTAGGGATCGAATATCCTCTCCCGTATCCCGTCATCCATGCCGCAACCGGTATCACTCACATCGATGCATGCGTAGGGTCCCTGTCTCAGGTCGGGGTGCTGCGCCAAAACCTTCGCGTCCACTTCCATTTTGCGCACCCCGATGCTCAAAACGCCGCCGCAGGCGCGCATCGCATGAGCCGCATTGACGGCAAGATTCATCACTACCTGATGCATTTGCGTCGGATCGGATAGAATGACCGCATCGGCGGCGTCCCCGGCGATCTCCCGACGAATTTCGATCGTGGAAGGAAGCGAGGCGCGCAGCAGCTTTATCGCCTCCGTGACGACCGGAGCGAGCTGCAAAGGCCTGCGCTCCTGCTCCTTCTGTCTGCTGAAGGTGAGGATCCGGCCCACCAGTTCTTTGGCGCGCACACCCGCAGCGAGAATTTGATCGAGGTTTTTCTCCAGCGGTTCATTCCCGGAGGCGAGCGAGCGCGCGAGTTCGGCGCAACCCATCATGGCCATGAGAATATTGTTGAAATCATGGGCGATCCCCCCGGCCAGCGTGCCGATGCACTCCATTTTCTCGGCCTGGCGCAGGCTCTTTTCAATATTTACCTCGTGCGTGACGTCCCGGATCACACTCACGTAGTCAGTGATTGCCCCCGAGGCGTTCCGAACGGGAGAAATCGTCACCTCGGCATGAAACAGTGTGCCGTCCTTCTTCCTGTTCAACATGCGCCCGGACCACACCCCGTCCCGGAGAATCGCTTCCCGGATGGTCTCCGCCAACCCCTCTGTCGAATCATCGCTCAGCATGGCGCCCGGCCTGCCGATCATTTCTCTTCTGTCATACCCGGTGATGCGTTCGATACCCGAATTCACATATTGAATGACCCAGTTCACGTCGTTTATGACGATTCCTTCTGTAATCTGCTCGATGGCCGTCGTAAGGCGCATGCGCTCCGCGATATCCCGCTCCAGCTCGCCCTTTAGCTGCTCGAGCTGCTCCATCTTGGCTTCAAGCTTTCGGATGAGCACTTCGTTATATTGTTTCAGGCAAACCTCGCCTTCTTCCATGCCGCCTGCGGCGGATTGGCAGGGATGTTGCCGCGAAGCTTCGCTCAAGGCGGAGGGAGCGTTTTTGACCTTTTCGATCGTCTCCCGCACAATCGCAATAAAGGTCGCGGGCGCCTCGGGCTTTACGATAAACCTGTCGGCGCCAAGGCCCAGCGCAAACTCCCGGTCGCGTGGCTCGGTATAGGTCGCCGTGTAGAAGATGAAGGGAATCGAGCGCAGCCGCTCGTCCTTTTTCCATTCGAGACACAAGGTGAACCCGTCCATCACGGGCATCAGGATATCGGCCACGATCAGATCGGGAGGAGCTTTCCGCGCCATCTTGAGCGCCTCGGCCCCGTTTTCCGCCGTCTCGACCTCATAGCCAAATCCTCGCAGCAGCGCCACCAGAAGGTAGCGGGCTTCTTCCGTATCATCGACGACCAGGATTTTCATGGACGGCTCTCCCCCGGGCTCTCCTCCAGATACTGCTCGATCTGGGCCATGAACGTCGCGGGCTTTATCGGTTTTTCTATGTAGCCGGTACAGCCCGCCGCAAGCGCCTTCTCCCGGTCTCCGGCCATGGCGTAGGAGGTGACCGCGATGATGGGAGTATGCTCCAGGATCGGATTTTTCCGCAGTTCCCGGGCTACGGCGTAGCCGTCCATGGTGGGCAGTTGAATGTCGAGCAGGATCAACAGGGGGAGTTCCTCGGCGGCAAGTTTCACGCCCTGCGGTCCATCGAATGCCTCGATGACCGAATATCCATGTTTTTCGAGCAAAAAGTTCATGAGATAGCGGTTCTGCTCGTTATCCTCGATAACCAGGACCTTGCCCTTCATGATGTCCCCCCTTCTCGAACAGGCAGAGAAAAGGTGAAAACGCTTCCCTCTCCCCATCTGCTCTCGACCTCGATCTTTCCGCCGAGCAGTTCGGCAAGCCTGCGGCAAATCGCCAGCCCGAGGCCCGTGCCTTCGTGCCGGCGGGAGAGTCCCGTGTCGATTTGCCGAAACGGCAGGAACAACGTGTCAAAATCCTCCGGCTTGATGCCCATGCCCGTATCTGCCACCGACAGGCGGATTTGGGGGGGTGAAAAGCCCGAGGCTGGGGCGTCGAGGCGCGCGGTAAGTTTGACCCCGCCCTGCTCCGTGAATTTCACGGCGTTATTTAGCAGATTCAGCAACACCTGTTCGAACCGGCGCGAATCGCTCGTGAGGCTCTCGATCCCGGGGGCGATTTCCACGCTGAGATCCAGCCCCTTCTTGGCGGCAAGCGGGCTGGCGATGCCAACGACCGCCTCGATCGAACTCCTCACATCGAAGGGCTCGCTCATGACCTCCAACTGTCCGGCCTCGATCTTGGAAATATCGAGCACGTCGTTGATCAGGCTGAGCAGATGGCTGGCGCTTTTTTCCACCATTTGCAACTGCTTTCGCTGCTCGTCATTGAGCGGGCCCGCAAGCCCCATGAGTATGATGCCGGTAAAACCGATCACCGAGTTTAGCGGCGTTCGCAACTCATGGGACATCGTGGCTAGAAAGGCCGATTTGAGACGGTCGGCTGCCTCCGCGCGGTCCCTTTCGACCGCCAACTCGGCGGTGCGTTCCTCAACCCGGCGCTCCAGCCCCGCGTTAAGCTCCCGGATCGCCTCCTCCGCCCTCTTGCGGTCGGTAATGTCTTCGATCATGACAAGGATACGCTTGAATCCGTCGAGAGGAATGAGCTTGGCGCATAAATTGACGGGAATGGCCGCACCGTCTTTGCGCTGCAGTATCGCCTCGCTGCAATATTCACCGCTCTTGCGGAGGGCCTCCGCCACCGCCTCGCGTTCCTCGGCACTGTGCCAAATGGAGAGTCCCCGGGAGGTATGGCCGAGCATCTCCTCGTTGGAATACCCGAGGATCTTGCCGAAAGCGGGATTGACATGGATGAAGGCGCCGTCTTCGACTCCAGTGATGCATACGCCCAGGGGAAGCATGTCGAAGATGGCCTCGAATCGCTCGCTCGATTCGCGCAGTTCGGTCTCGGCGAGTTTTCGCTCCGCCTCGATCCGCTTCATCTCGGTCACATCCGTGATGACCGCTATGCGCGCATCGGCACCCCAGTAGGCCATGTCGTGCGAGCAGGCAACGATGGTTATGAGCGTCCCATCGGCTTTGCGGTGGTGCCACTCCCCCACATTGGCGTGCCCCTTCAGGCCTGCTGCTATTTTTGCGATCCGCTCCTTTTCCTCCTCGGGGTAAAGATCGGTTAGAAGGAGATCCATCGCCTCCTCGCGGCTGTACCCATAATGGTGGACGAAGGCGTCGTTTACCGCCAGCATCTTGAAACTTCCACGCTGGTAGATGAACATCGGAGCGGGATTGTGTTCGAAGAGCAGGCGATATTTGCGTTCCTCTTCCCGAAGACTTTCATTGATTTGGTCCAGCTCCCGCGTGCGTGCGCTCACCTCGCGTCGGAAGATCACAATGGCCGCAAAACTCGCACACAGCAGGATGCCCGTCAGGAGGCCCATCAGCCTCAGCCACCCGGGGACATGGAATCGCACCTTTTCTGCCGTCCAGCGTTGAAGGCTCGCATAATAGACCGAATGCGAATCGGCCTTCATGCTCGTTAGAGCGCGATCTATGGCCTCAAGAATATGGGGATGCGCGTCCCGGGGTGAGGCAAAAAAGAAAGGAGCGGGATCGAAGACGACGGGAGTGCTCCTGAGCCCGAACTTCCCGGCATTCATCACGCCGTAGAACCGGTTCGTAGCCCCGGCGTCCGCGCGGCCCTCGGCGACCATCTCGAATTCGGTTTTGTAGTCGGATACGGGAATGAGACTCAGATGGAGATCGAAGCCGCGGTCGAGGTTACTGAGGGTTTGGAGCTGGATGGACTCAGCCAGAACGGCGACCCGTTTCCTCTTAAGATCGAGGATCGAACGGATGCCGCTGCCGCTGCGGGCGTACAGCTGGGACCATACGGTAACCACCGGGACCTTGTTGAAGGAAAAAATCGCCTCCCGCTCGGCAGTGTAGGCGACATCCGGCATGAGATCAATTTTCCCCCGTGCCAACCGCTCGAGCCCCTGTTGCCATGTCCCGTGTACATAGGAGATTTTCCACCCATCTTCCTCAGCGATTTTTTGAATGATATCGATGAAGATGCCCGCCGGCCGCCCCGATGTGTCCGTAAAAACCTTGGGCGGATTTTCGTAGACGCCGACGCGTATGGTCCGAAGACCCGGATCTGCGCCGGACGCAGGGGAGAGAGCCAACACTCCGAAGACAACGAGGAAGATGCCAATAGCTGCGTAGAGTCTTGCCGCGTCGTTCTTCTTCATCCTGGATTCTCCTTGCCTCATAAAACGGGTGGAAGAGTCCAACAAGCCTGTCGGCCAAAAGATGACAAAAGGTTCGGAGTCCCGCGCAGAAGGCGGGAGGTCGGGTAACGACATTGAAACGGAGAAGCGGCCCCCGCTGTCCCATTGCCGGTGCACATTCACTATACGATCTGTTGTTTGGGTTGACCAGGAAAAAGTAAGGAGGAAAGATGGTTGAAAATTCTTTCTGCCGTGAGCCCCAAGTGATATATTGAAGTACAATGAAGAGCTGAATCATACAGCCGAACGTTTCCCTGTCGTAGCTCCGTCTATCAACTCCCGGACGTTGACCGGATAGGCGTCCTGTCTTCCGAGGAGCTCAATATGCACGATGAAGCCAAAACCAGAGAGCAGCTACTGTCTGAGCTCTTCGAGCTGCGCGAACGAGTCTCTGCGTTGGAGAAAGAACGTGTCGAGCGCAAGCGGACCGAGGAGGCCCTGCGCGAGGGCGAGGAGCGTTTCCGATCCCTGGTCGAGACTACCTCTGACTGGATCTGGGAGATAGATGCGCAGGCAAGGTATACTTACTGCAGTCCCAAGGTGCGTGAAATTCTCGGGTATGCCCCGGAGGAATTCATTGGCCGCACTCCTTTTGACTTTATGCCGCAAGATGAAGCCGGGCGGATAGAAACGGCGTTTGAGCAGATCCTCGTAGAACGACGGTGCTTTTATTTGCTTGAGAATGTCAACCTGCACCGCGATGGGCGCCACGTGGTACTTGAGACAAGCGGAGTACCTTTTTTCACGCCTGGTGGAGAGTTCGCGGGCTTTCGTGGGATGGATCGCGATATCACAGCACGTAAGCATGTTGAACAAAGGCTTAGAGAATATCAGAAAGAGGAAAAGCTTCGCAATATCAACCGAACACTCCGGGCGCTGAGTAATACCATTCGGGCGACGATCCATGCGTCGGACGTATCAGACCTCATGAAGGCGGTCTGCCGGATTATCGTTAACGACTGCGATCACCCGATGGTGTGGATAGGTTTTGCGGAGAACGATGAAAATAAAACGGTAAGGGTGGTAGCCCAGTCCGGGCTTGAGGAAGATTATACTCGGAACTTAAAAATCACTTGGTCGAACACGGAACTGGGCCGTGGTCCCGCAGGCACTGCAATACGAACCGGGAGCCCCGATATCTGCAGGAATATGTCTACCGATCCTCGCATGCGGCCGTGGCGAGAGCAGCTCTTGATGCGAGGCTATGCCTCTGCCGTTTCGCTTCCCCTCAACGCCACCGACGTGACGCTGGGTGTACTCACAATATATTCTAAAGAACCGGATTTCTTTTCAGAAGATGAGGTAAAGTTG
Organism: Syntrophobacteraceae bacterium; assembly: GCA_049964955.1. Taxonomy (GTDB): domain Bacteria; phylum Desulfobacterota; class Syntrophobacteria; order Syntrophobacterales; family Syntrophobacteraceae; genus SbD1. The sequence goes on along the minus strand of JBMFWU010000133.1, from coordinate 1,342 downwards.
CTTGCCGAATTGGCCGACAATCTTGCTTTCGGGATCACGGCCCTGAGGCTCCGTCTGGCCCATCAGGAGCGAGAGAAAGAACTGCGGGAGAACAGGACTCGACTCGACCTTGCTCTGCGTTCTGCCGGCATGGGAACGTGGCATTGGGACATTCCGACCAACACGTCATACTTTGACGAACAGGCCTGTCATCTTTTAGGGATAGATCCGGCAAGGTTCAATGGTACTCAAGATGAGATCTATAGATGTATACATGCCGACGACCGTGAAAAAATTCGGAAGGCACTGGCTCGAACCATTGAGCGGGATGTGCAGTTTGATGCGGAACACAGGGTGGAACAGCCGGACGGGAGAATCACTCACGTAGTGGCTCGGGGGAAACTGGTTCGCGACGACCAGGGCCGGCCCGAAAGGCTCAACGGACTCATCTGGGATATCACCGGGCGCAAGCGGATCGAGGAAGAACTTCGCCAATCGCATGATGAGCTTGAACTGCGTGTAAAAGAGCGGACTGCCGATTTGGAAGCGGCGTACGAAAAACTCCGGTTGATTCCTTCCAGGCTCATTGAAGCCCAGGAGGAAGAGAGAAGAAGGCTTGCCGCCGAACTGCACGACAGCATCGGGCAGACCCTTGCAGCCTTGAAATTTCGCATAGAACACATTCTCGCAATATTTCGGGACAGGAAGACCAAAGAAGCACTTCGATTGGCTGAGGAGTTCATCCCCATCCTTCAACGCTCAATGGATGAGGCCCGATCTATTTACATGGGCCTGAGACCCAAAGTGTTGGAGGATTTTGGCGCGGTAGCGGCATTGAGGTGGTATCGCGATGAATTGATAAACCTCTACCCTCAACTGCACATCGAAATGGATATAACGATCGAGGAATTCGAAGTTCCGGATAATCTGGTGGTCCCCATCTTCAGGATCGCCCAGGAAGCACTCAACAATGTTTGTAAGCATAGCCACACGGAGTGGGCGGATGTTCGTCTTGCCATAAATGCCGGGACAATCGAGCTCGAAATAAGCGATGACGGGACCGGTATGGACCTGGACTACATTCTGAAATCCTCGACCGCAAAAAGCCTGGGACTCATAGCAATGAGTGAAAGAGTCGATCTTACCGGAGGAGAATTCACCATCACGTCTTCCCCGGGCGAAGGGACAACCGTTCGAGCTCGCTGGCCGCACAAACATAATGTTCCGGTCGAAGAGCAATCCCGAAAAATCTCATACTAAAACCAAACGCCACGTCCCTTTTTTCCCATCCCCCGCCCAGGGCCTTATAGAGGCTTATGAGATCCACCATCACCCGGGTCTGGCTCACCGCCAGGCTGTTTTG
>JBMFWU010000132.1:0-15480 GCA_049964955.1 Syntrophobacteraceae bacterium | reverse complement strand
GGAAGATAAGTAATACGGATTTGCTAAATGAGTCGCGTAGCGGCGTGGGGGTGCAAGGGGGCGAAAGCCCCCGCGTTCCTCAGAAACCCTTTGCTATCAGTCAAACCCCGATTTCAGCCAACCAGAACCGTCTTCGGAAATCCTCCACCACCTCTTCGAGCGGCTTGGAGGCATCGAGGAGCAGAAATCTCCCCGGTTCCTTCCGGGCAAGCGCGAGGTAGCCGCTGCGCACCTTGCGGTGAAAGGCTTCCTCTTCGAGTTCGATCCTGTCCCGGTCCGTCCCTTCCCTTCCGCCAAGCCGGGACATGGCCAAAGCGACTTCACAGTCGAGAAGGATCGTCTTGTCGGGCCACAGCCCCCCGGTCGCCCAGCGCTGGATCATTTCGAGCCGCTCCGGATCGAACCCGCGCCCGAATCCCTGGTAGGCGAAGGTAGCGTCGACAAATCGGTCGGCCAGGACCCACTCGCCTCGCTCCAGGGCCGGTACGATGACCTGCCAGGTGAGTTGCGCCCGGCTCGCGCTGTAGAGCAGCACCTCGGCCCGGCCGGTCATATCCGAAGAAGCCGGATCGAGCAGGATTTGGCGGATTTTTTCACCGATAGCCGTTCCGCCGGGCTCGCGCACCCTGACGTAGGGGACGCCCGCCTCTGTGAGCCAGTCCGCCAGCCGGTCCATGAGGGTGCTCTTGCCGCAGCCGTCGATGCCTTCGAAGCTTACGAATTTTGCCCCGGCCGAACCCTTGTGCTCTTGCAAATCATTCATGGCCAAAGGCTCTACACCCGGATGGAACGGTTGTCATCTTCGTTTTTTGTGTCCTCATTGTAATTATTGCTCTGCCGTTCGAAGTTGATCCTGTTTTTGGCGATATAGATTTTTTTCAGCTCCTGGAAATCGAGGGCGAAAACGGCGCAGATGCGCGAAACCACATCCCACAGATCCAAAATGGCCTCTTTGGCCCTCTCCGGTTTAAACCCTCCGCCCTTGGCCCACCATTTCCATTTGAGGCTGGACTGCAGATCGTCGAGACCGAGAAAGGCGCGCAAGGCGCACGCCTCGAACGACTCCCCGTTGGCATTGAGGCTAAACGGCGGAACTTCCCCGGGTTCTACGCCGACTATCTGGGATAGGCTCACCAGGAAATGGAGCATATCGATGATTTCGACCTTGCCGTTCTGCGTCGAAAGACCGTGGTCGCGGACTTCCCGGATCAGTTCGGCCAGTTCTGCGGAAAGCGCCTTGCGGTAGTTTTCGATCCAGACGAGCTTCTGTTCCGGATCGTTCATCGTCGCCACAAAATCTTTCCCGGCATTTGCCAGCGTGTGGATATTCAGTTCCCATTGAAGAGAAAATATTTCCCGCATCCCTTCGCGTTTCCCCCCTTTCGTATCAGCACCTGAGTCCCAGGCCTTCGAAATAGTTTCGTACCTCTTTGGCGAGAAGCCGTATGCGAGGATGGGCCTGGGCCGAATCTCGCAGCCTGATGAAATGTCTCCAGCCGCTCCACCTGCCGCTCGCAAAGAGCTCGCTTTTTAAAAGATTTGGCAGAATGTCCCGTGCGATCTCGGGCCGCAAGCCGCGCGCCAGGTCCTCGCCGTACCATTTGAAGAGCAGTTCCGCGCGCTCGAGCCATTTGGAGGCAAGCGCGTCCCGCGGCGCGAGTTCGCCTGTTGCGTCGTCGTAGGCCCCGTACAACTCCTCGGGCAGGATGAGCACCATCCCCTTGTTTCCGTAGTTTACGTACCGGGTGCTTTCCTGGGTAAAGGAAAAGACACGGTGCCGCACCACCTCGTGTGTTATACCGCGATCGCAGACGAACTTGAAGACAAAGACGGGAAGATCCAACGAGGGGTTGGTTTTGAGCAGCTCCAGCTGCTCGTCTTCGCTAACGAGCGAGATCCGGAAGACCTCTTCCCGGATCTCGCGCCCCGAAGCCTCGGGGAAAATGGCCGGAAAAAACCGCCCGAGCCCCTGGAGCAAAAAGTCGTGTATCTCGACGCGCTCTTTCAGATGGTCGAGCGTTTCGACCCATGCACGGAAATTTCCGGCCAGTAAAAAGCCGCTACCGGAATCGAGCGGATAGAGACGGTGGAACCCCAGCCTTTCGCGCAGCGCTTCGAGGATTGTTTCGAGGGAGATCGGGGCGGATTTGGCGCTCTGCGGCGCGGCCGGGTCAACTTCAACCCGCAGCACGATGTTACTGTGTTCGAGAACCGAGAGGTGGCCGTGCGATTTGAGCATGAGCACGAATTTTTTGGCCGAATCTCCTGTAATCTTGTCCTCGGACTTATAGGCCGTCCTTCCGCACAACTCGACAAGACGCAGAGCGCGGCCTTCCTCGGAAGGCGCCAAACCACAGGCCGTGGCAGAGCTTTTGACGAACCGGACAGACATTGCCCCCCCCTTTCTCTTGCTCAGTCCATGTGTTCGATGATCGCCCGGCCGAACCGGGAGCATCCGACTTCCTTCGCCCCCTGCATCTGGCGGGCGAGATCGTAGGTCACTATCCCCTCCCCTATGGTGCGCTCCATGGCCTGATGGATGAGGGTTGCGGCCTCCACCCAGCCAAGGTGATCGAGCATCATCACGCCGGAGAGAATGAGCGAGCCCGGGTTGATCTTATCGAGGCCGGCGTATTTGGGGGCCGTTCCGTGGGTAGCCTCAAAAACCGCGGCCTCATCGCCCACGTTTGCCCCGGGTGCCATCCCCAGCCCGCCCACCTGCGCTGCGAGCGCATCGGAGAGATAGTCGCCGTTCAAATTGGGCGTAGCGATCACGCTGTATTCTTCCGGACGGAGCAGTACCTGCTGAAACATCGAGTCGGCGATGCGCTCCTTTATCACCACTTTACCTTCCGCGGATTTTCCTTCCTGCAGGTCGGATTCGAAAACGGTGCGGTCTGCAAACTCGTCCTTCGCCAGCTCAAAGCCCCATTTGCGAAAAGCCCCCTCGGTGTATTTCATGATGTTTCCCTTGTGGACCAGGGTGACGGAAGGAAGGCCGCGCTGGAGCGCATAGACTATGGCCCGGCGCACGAGCCTTTTGGTCCCCGCGGGGCTCATCGGCTTTATTCCGATGCCCGCCCTTTCGGGCAATGTGACGTTAAAATTGTCATACAGAAAATGGGCGAGCTTTTCGGCTTCCAAAGAGCCCGATTCCCATTCGATCCCCGCGTACACATCCTCGGTATTTTCCCGAAACACCACCATGTCCACTCTTTCCGGATGACGAACCGGCGAGGGAATGCCAGGGAAATAGCGTACCGGGCGGATGCAGGCATAAAGGTCCAGAACACGCCGCAGCGTGACATTGAGGCTCCTCATGCCGGTCCCCACCGGTGTCGTGAGCGGCCCCTTTATGGCGACCACGCACTTTCTGATCATGTCGATGGTCTTCATGGGCAGAGGGTGCCCGGTTTCCTCCACGGCCTTCTCACCGGCAAGAAGCTCGCCCCAGTGGATCTTCCTGCTTCCCCCGTAAGCCTTGAGGATAGCCGCATCCAACACCGGCCGGGTCGCCGCCCAAATGTCGGGCCCCGTGCCGTCGCCCTCGATGAATCCTATATTGGGATTGGGGGGAACGTTCATCGCCCCCTGCGCGTCCAGAGTAATCCACTCGCCGCCCCATCCGGTATGTTCCATGCCCGCTTCCTTTCACTTCGTAAAAGCCAAAAGCACCCATTCTCCCGCAACACTTCGCCCGGCGGGCGCAAGTCCCGCTCGCGCGTATTCCGCAAGGACCCCGTCGGCCTGTTCGGCAAGGATTCCGCTCAGGGCAAGTCGTCCCCCGTCCCGCACCCGCGAGGCGATCGCTTTGGCCATCCTGATAAGAGGCCCCGATTCGATATTGGAAATGACTGCGTCGAATTGGCCTGCCTGCTCCCCGGGCTGTGCGCACAAGAGGCGAATCCTTCCGGAAAGCCCGTTTAGCAGGACGTTTTCTTTTGCCGTCTCGACAGCCTCCGGATCGTTATCGAGGCCGACAATTTCGGTAAACCCCAACAGCGCGCCGCCAATGGCGAGTATTCCCGAACCCGTGCCGACGTCCAGAAGCGACACCGGGGGTGAACCGCCCTTCCAGGGCAAGCTCTCAAGCCACTCGAGGCACAGCCGTGTGGTCTCATGGTGCCCGGTCCCGAAGGCGCGCCCCGGATCGATTCGAATGATCAGCCGCCCCGAGTCGCGCGGCTCGCTCTCCCAAGTCGGGGTGACAAGGAATCGATGCCCCACCTGCAGCGGCTTGAAATGCTCCTTCCACTTCCTGGACCAGTCTTCGTCGGGGACCCCGGAAAAGGACACCTTTCTTGGCGCCTCGCCCGGCTGCTCCGGCACCGCTTCCACGATCCGAAGCAAGCGCTCCCTTTCTTTAGAGAAACGTTCCTCCTCCAGGTAGACGCGCAGCCCCCCCGAGACGAATTCCACGCTCACCCCGAAGGCCTCGCAAAGCTCGGAGGCAAGAACGTCTGCCGCCTCCTCCGCGCAGCTGATGTCTACACATGTCCAAGTTGCACTCACTACATGACCCCGTTATCCGAATGTGAACAGCAAAGACTCTCCGACCACTGCTCACTGTTCACTGCTCACTTTTCACTGTTCACTGCCCCAATGCCGCCACGCACTTCACCTCCACCAGGACGCCCCGGGGAAGGCCCTTTACCTCCACAACGGCCCTCGCGGGCTTGTGCGCCGAGAAAAACTCTTCGTAGACCTTGTTAAAAGTCGCGAATTCATTAATATCGGTCACAAAAACATCTACCGCAACTACTTTCTCAAGACCCGCACCGGAGGCGATAAGAACCTGCTTCACATTTTCAAGCGACTGCCGCGCCTGGGCGGCAAACCCTCCGCTCACTATTTCGCCGTTTAGCGGATCGATCGGGATCTGACCGCTCACGAAAACGAACCCATTTGCGCGGATCGCCTGTGAATACGGGCCGATAGCGGCCGGGGCCTTCTCTGTTCGGATGGTCTCCACACTCATTTTGCGTCCCCCTTCTGATGGCGTGAAAAGTGTTTGACCGGTAAACTTAAAGTAATGACATCGATTGTTCAAATCCATTTTTCACCTTATTATGGAGAACGTCAGGGTTTATCATTCATGTTGGTCCCGCCGGCGCGGGTCCGATTTGCACAGCAAATAATACACGGGGGGAATTGATGAAACGATTCGGCGCCAAAAAGAAGTTCCTGGGATTACTTGTCTGCGTCTTGATCGCCACAAGCGGAGCGGTGGGGGGCGTCATGCTCGACCGGACGGTCTTTGCGCAAATGTCGGGCCAGCAGGCCGCACGCCACGAACTCGACTACAACCTCATCAACCAGGCATGGAAAATCATCGATGAAAAATACGTCGATAGAAAAGCCGTTCGCTCCACCAAGCTCACCTACGGGGCGATCAGCGGCATGGTGAACGCCCTGGGAGATACCGGGCACAGCACGTTTCTCAACCCCCAGATGGTCAAAATCGAGGCGCATTACCTCGAGGGCAACTTCAGCGGCATTGGCGCCCAGATCCAGATCAAAAACGGCCATGTCGTAATACTTGCCCCGCTCGACGGCTCTCCGGCACTACGCGCAGGTCTTAAGACCGGAGATATCATTATGAAAGTGGACGGGAAGGACATTACGGGGCTGCCGCTCGAGCAGGTCGTCTCGCGCATTGCGGGCAAGGCCGGCACCTCGGTCGTATTGACCATCCTCACCCCCAAAACGGGCCGCACGCGGGAAGTAACGATCGTACGCGCCAAGATTACGGTTCAAAATGTGCGATGGGCGTGGATACCCGGAACCAGAATCGCCGATCTTCGCATTGCGGGCTTTAGCGAGGGGATCACAAAGGATGTCCGAAAAGCCTTGAGGCAGATCGAAAAAGGCGGGGCGACCGGTTTGATCCTCGACATGCGCGACAACCCCGGAGGCGTATTCACCGAGGCGATCGCCACGGCCAGCCAGTTTCTGAGCAGCGGCACCGTAGTGCTTCAAAAGAACAGCAAGGGCGATGTCAAACAGATCCCCGTCCAGCCGGGAGGCATTGCCACTACCATTCCCATGGTCGTACTCATAAATCAGGGCACCGCCAGCGGGTCGGAAATAGTCGCCGGGGCGCTGAAAGATGCCAACCGGGCCACACTGGTAGGGGAAAAAACCTTCGGCACCGGCACCGTGCTCCAGGAATTCCGCCTCTCCGACGGATCGGCCGTACTGATCGCCATCGCCGAATGGCTCACCCCGGCCGGCCATGTCATTTGGCACAAAGGGATCCAACCCGATGTGAAAGTGAGCCTGCCGGCTGATGTCACCCCCCTTTACCCGGAAAAGGAAAAAGGCATGTCCCCGGCTCAATTCCAGGTGAGAAAAGACACCCAGCTCTTAAAGGCCGTCGAACTGCTGGAGCACAAAAACACAAAGTAAACGGTGAAAAAAGATCGGGGTGGCGGCGAGTGGCCGCCACCCCGGGGGAGTCTAAATGGTTAGACTCCCCTTTTTGTGCTCTCGAATCGGAAGAGCGGTAACTTCTTACTCCGCGGAGGAAAGCGCCGAGTCTAAAGAACTGGACTCACCACCGGGACGTTTGTCTAAAAACCTGAACCGCGTCCGGAAATGTAGACGAAAAACGGAAAGGCAAAAGAGCGGGGGGGGCGCAGGGGACGATGGCCCCCGCGCTATTCGTCTGCCCCCGTTTACAGCCTGCCCAGCCTCAAGTCATCGGTATTGCCCACCCCCTGCAGATGCCATCGTGCCGCGCGTCGTTTTCCGCCTCCCTCGCGGCGCATTCGGCGAGAAAGGAAAAGAGGTCGTGGGCGCACCTTTCCCACCGGAAGGCCCCTGCGCCGCGAAAGGCCAGAGCGGAATACTCTTTGCGCCTGGCGCGACTGCGGATCAGTTCACGCATCGCCCCAATCATCTGCTCGCAAGACTCGGGGTCGAAGTATAGGCCGGCTTTTCCGAGCATTTCGGCCAACGCCCCCCGGGTGGAGCAGACGATGGGAAGCCCGGAGGCCATTGCCTCCAGGAGAACATGGGGCATGTTTTCGCAACCCGAACCACAGACGAAAAGCTCTGCGTGCCTGTAGACCGAGGAAAGCATGGAATGGCGGACCTCGCCCAGGCAGCGGATGAACATTCCTCCGGGGTCCGCCTTGCCCATTGCCCGCCTGAGTCGCTTCCTGGCAGGCCGGTACGCGGGCCCGACTATATCGAGCGTCACGGGAAGCCCCTCCCTTCGAAGTCGCGCCACCGCCTCCACAACGCTCCACTGGTACTCGCAGGCCGTTACGGTCGAGACATGGAGGATGCGGAAAGGAGCGGCATTGGAACAATTCTCGATCCTTCTTTGCGGGCGGGGCTCGGCAAAAAACCCCCCGCCGACTCCGTACGGGATGACGGCATGCGGGGTGTTGGAGGCTATTTGCAGCCCGACCGTTCGGGCCTCGTAGCCACTGGGGTAGATCATCCCGCTTGCCGCCTGGAGCGTGCGTTGCCGGTACCAGCGAACCAGGATCGGTGAAAGGCGCCCGAGCGTTACCCCAAGCCGCCGGATGTTGGCCCATTGGAAGGAGGCAAAACTGTGGGACATGGCCACAAAGGGCCTGAAGGCGCCGCCGTAGGAGGCGCCCGGACAAAGCAGGAGGTCGCACCCCTCATTTTGCGCCCGCTTCCCCAGCGTCACGCTCTGCCACAGTCGCCTTGCTAAAAAGGAGCGGTCGAGCTGCGGCTCGTAGATTTTTTCGAGCCAGGGCCGGTCGGGAATTCTTTGCAGACTGTTTGCGCCCCCCCAGAAAAACACGCGGCGGATGCCATAATGCAGGGGCTCGGCAACCCGCAGGACTTCCATGACATAGGCGAGGCCGCCTCCCAGGTTGGCGTCGGATCCATCGATGCCGATTCTCATAGTCAGCCATCCACTCTGTCAGTGAACAGTGATCGGTGAACGGTGAAAAAACGGGCGCCTATGTTCACTTTTCACTGTGAACCTGCCGGGGTGAGCCTTTTCGCCTGAAGACCCGCGTCAACGGGGAACATCTCTACCGGTTTGAAAGAGCAAATAGCGTGCAAAGTGTTTTCACGCCCGATTCTCAGGGAGGCTGCAGTCCTGCTCTGAGGCGCTCGCGGCTTTGAAGCCGGGAGACTTACCAGATCGTATCTCTATTCTCTCCACAGGCCTAGAAGCGGTCTTCGCCCGGCCTGATCGCAGGGCGTTAATTCCTGTTCTATCTGGGGCGCCAGTTGCTCGATGAGCCGTACCTTGTCGATAACGGAAAGTTGCTTCGCCAATTCCACGAGTCTTTCCAGTGTCGCTGTCTCAGCCATATCGCTCCTTTCCTGAATAGGCATCCTAAAGATAACAAAACCTTAGCTCGAATGAAAGTGTTCCGCTAATCCATTCCACCGGCACAATACGGCGCAAACCCCATCTGCCAACTCCCGCCGGCGAAACCGGAGGTCGGCCGGGCCTGGTGATCGTGGCAGGAGGGCTCTCCGCCCGTTCTCGTTCATAGAAACCATAACCATTTCACCCCTCTGGAAATCTAGTAAAAATTATTCTTGACACCGGAAAACGGCTCGGATACCATTTCGTTCAGTGGAAAGAATATGTTCATTATACAGAACGGGGAGTGCGGCGATGAAAGTGGTGCGATTCACCTTGAACGGAGATCCGGTTGAGGTCGGGGTGCGCGATTCCGAGACGCTGGTGCAGACGCTTCGGGAGCGGTTTGGTCTTACCGGCACTAAGCAGGGCTGTGATCTGGGCGATTGCGGGGCATGCACGGTTCTTTTCGACGGCGAACCGGTACTGTCGTGCCTGGTGCCGGCGGCCGATGCGGAGGGCCACACGGTTCTCACCATCGAAGGCCTGTCGAACGGAGAAGTGCTCCATCCCCTGCAGAAGGCCTTTCTCGACGAAGGAGCGGTCCAGTGCGGCTACTGCACGCCCGGAATGGTCCTTACCGCCAAGTCTCTTCTGGACGGGAACCCCGAACCGACGGAGTCCGAGATTCGGCACGCTCTTTCGGGCAACCTGTGCCGCTGTACGGGATATTCGAAGATCGTCGGCGCGGTGCAAAAGGCGGCCGTGGCGATGAAGGGCGGTGAGTGATGAGCAGGGAATTTCAGTGGATCGGAAAACCCGTGCAGCGCTACGGCGGGGTGGAAAGAGTCACCGGCCGGGCGCAGTACACGGACGACCTGCGCCTTCCCGGAATGCTTGTGGGAAAGATCCTGCGCTCTCCCCACGCGCACGCCCGCATACGCAGCATCGACACCTCGAAGGCCGAGGCGCTGCCCGGTGTGAAAGCGGTGGCGATCGGGCGGGACGCTCCCGTAACCTACGGGATTTTACCGGTCTCCGAGGATGAATACGCCCTGGCCGTGGACAAGGTGCGCTTTGTGGGAGACGAGGTCGCAGCCGTTGCGGCGGTGGACGAGGAGACGGCCCTCCGGGCGCTTTCGCTGATCGAGGTGGACTATGAGGTCCTGCCCGCAATTTTCGACCCCTACGAGGCGATGGTGCGGGAGGATGTGAAAATCCACGAGGAGACCGAGGTAGCCAATATCGAGCGGCAGGCGAACCTGTCGTTCGGCGATGTTGAGGCGGGATTTGCCGAGGCGGACTACATCCGGGAGGACAGTTTTTTCAAAGGGGCTGCGAGCCACGCCCCGATCGAGCCTCACTCGGCGATAGCGGATTTCAGTGACGGGAAACTCACGGTCTGGAGCGCCACCCAGGTTCCCCACTACCTGCATCGCTACCTGTCGAAGGTGCTGGGGTTGCCCCAGGACAGGATCCGGGTGATCAAGCCGATCCTGGGCGGGGGATTTGGAGGAAAGGGTGAGCCTCTGCCGCTCGAGTTTGCGGCAAGCATCCTGGCCCGAAAATCGGGTCGGCCGGTCAAAATCACCTACACGCGGGAAGAGGTGTTTCTCACGCACCGGGGACGCCACCCGATGCACATGAAGATAAAGACCGGCGTGAAAAAAGACGGCCGCATCACAGCACTTCATTTCGAAAGTTTACTGGACGGGGGCGCCTACGGCTCCTACGGTGTTGTGACGCTCTACTATTCCGGGCAGCTTTTGACCGGCCCCTACGTCATCCCCACCTACAGTTTCCAGGCCACACGCGTCAATACGAACAAACCTCCGTGCGGAGCACAGCGGGGCCACGGCGCAGTGCAACCCCGGTTCGCCTTCGAGGTTCACCTGGATCGGATCGCGGAGGATCTCGGGATCGACCCCCTGGAGATTCGGCTGCGGAACGCGGTCGAACCGAACACGCGCACCGTAAACGAATTGAGAATCACTTCCTGCGGCTTTAAGGAGTGCCTGGAGCGCTCCGCGGAAAACAGTTCCTGGAGGGAGCGGAAGGGAAAGCTTCCAAAAGGCCGCGGGCTTGGTATGTCCGGGAGCATCTACATCAGTGGCGCGGGCCTTCCGATCTATTTCAATCCCATGCACCACTCGATCGTGCGGATCGAAGCGGATCGAAGCGGGCGGGTGACGGTTTTTTCCGGGGCTTCGGATATCGGCCAGGGGTCCGACACCATGCTTGCGCTGGTGGCCGCGGAAACGATCGGCGTGCCTCCCGAAACGGTCCGGGTGGTGTCGGCCGATACCGATCTCACTCCGGTGGATCTCGGGACCTACTCGAGCCGTGTGACCTTCATGGCGGGAAACGCCTGCTATGCGGCAGCCCTCGAAGTGCGAAACCGGATACTTTCGGCCGTAGCCGAAGAGCATGGGGTGTCCGTCGACGATCTGGAAATACGCAATCAGGCCGTGGAGGTTCCGGGAGACCCGCCCAAGACGCTCGGATTTGCGCAGGCGGTGATACTCGCCGAAGTCGCGGGTGGCCCGGTGTGCGGGACGGGAGGCTACACCCCGCCAAAACTTGCCGGAAAATACAGGGGTGGAGGTGTGGGCCCAAGCCCTGCCTACTCCTTTAGCGCCTACGTCGCAGAGGTCGAAGTCGATACCGAGACCGGCGAAGTGAAGGTGCTCGGTCTTACGGCCTCACACGATCTGGGACGGGCACTGAATCCTCCCGCCGCCGAGGGGCAGGTGCAGGGGGCCGCGGTCATGGGGCTTGCCGAGACGCTCTATGAGAGGCATGAATTCTTGAATACCGGCCAGCACGTGAGCCCGAGCTTTCTGGAATACAAGGTCCCCACCATGTTGGATGTTCCGGACGTCGAGCCGCATCTTGTGGAGAGCTTCGACCCCGAAGGCCCTTTTGGCGCCAAGGAATGCGGCGAGGGAACCCTTTGCCCGGCGATTCCCGCCGTCATCAATGCAATCCATGACGCCGTGGGCGTCTGGCTCCACGAAGCGCCGATCACTCCGGACGCCGTGTTGAAGGCCCTGAAGCAAGAAGGATAAGCCATGATGATCCTGCCCGATTTTAACCTGATTAGGCCCACGTCTCTTTCCGAGGCGCTGACCGTTCTGGCGCAAAATCCCGGAGCGATGCCGGTGGCCGGAGGCACCGACTTGCTGGTGTCCATGAAACATGGTCTGTTTAAACCGCCGATCCTGGTGGATCTAAAAGGAGCGCAGGAGCTGCATCGCATCGAAGCGGGAGAAGACGGGGCGATCCTCGGGGCGTGCGTGCGCCTTTCGCAGGTAAAAAACCATCCGCAGATCCGGGCGCGCTACCCGGCTCTCAGCCAGGCCGCAGAGGCCGTGGCCAGCCCTCCCCTGCAAAATCGGGGAACGCTCGGGGGAAACATCTGCCTGGACACCCGGTGTTATTTTTACAACCAGAGCGAATTTTGGAGACACAGCCTGGGGGGCTGCCTCAAGAAAGAAGGCCCTATCTGCCGTGTTGCGCCGGGGGCCAAACGCTGTTTTGCGAACTTTTCCTCCGATACGGTTCCGGCCCTGATTGCCCTGGGCGCGCGCGTGCGCCTGGTCGGAGGCCCCGAGGGAGAGCGCGAGTTTCCCCTGGAGCAATTTTTCGTCGAAGACGGAATCAGGCGAAACGTGCTGCTCCCCGGCGAACTGGTGGCGGAGCTTTGCCTGCCCGCTCCCCGAAACCTTCTATCCGGCTACCGCAAGTACCGGCAGCGGGAGTCGATCGATTACCCGCTGGTTTCCGTTGCCGTGGCCCTCAGGATTGTCGAGGGTAGACTGCGAGATGTGCGGGTGGCGCTCGGCGCCATGGCCTCCGCGCCGGTGCTCGCTCTTGAGACCATGGAAGCGCTCGAAGGCTCGATTCCCACCCCCGAGCTGCTGGCGAACGCCGCGGGGCTGGTCGTAAAAAGGGCCAAACCGGTCAAAAACCAGGCCGGCAGCCCCGGCCATCGCCGCCTCATGGCCCGGGTGATGTGCCGCAGGCTCCTGGAGGAACTCACGGGCGCCGGGCGTACTTTCCAGAGCGGGGGGAGGCATGAATAAAAAGTCTTTAAGGGATTTGACGATTGTTTTCAAGGGGGCCGGTGAGATGGCCTCCGGTGTGGCCGCGAGGCTCTTCCGGGCAAACTTGAGGCGGATCGTCATGCTCGAGACCGCCGCCCCCATGGCGATCAGAAGATTTGTCTCCTTTAGCGAAGCGATCCATGACGAGACGATGACGGTGGAGGGAATCGAAGCGGTCCGGTCTCGCGGGAAAGTGGAAGTGTTCGAGGCCTGGAGGTCGGGAAAAATTGCCGTCAGTGCCGATCCGAAATGGGAGAGCCTCCGCGACCTGGAACCCGACATCGTGGTGGACGCCATCCTGGCCAAGAGAAATCTCGGCACCAACATCTGGGAAGCACCCCTTGTCATAGCGCTTGGTCCGGGGTTCACAGCCGGCCTGGACTGTCATGTCGTCGTGGAAACCAACCGCGGCCATAACCTGGGACGCCTCATTTACAAAGGCAGGGCGGAGGCCGATACGGGCATACCCGGCAACATCGGCGGATACACCCGGGAGCGGGTCCTGCGTTCGTCCGCCGACGGGCCGTTTATCGCCGAAAAAAAAATCGGGGACCCCGTGTGCAAAGGAGAAGTAATCGGCCGGGTTGGCGATAAAGAGGTTGTGGCGGAAATCGACGGCGTTTTGCGCGGGCTCATTCGGCCCGATTTTCCGGCCACCTCCGGCCTGAAGATCGCAGATATCGACCCGAGAGGCGACGGCAATTACTGCTACACGATTTCCGACAAAGCCCGCGCCCTGGGCGGCTCGGTCCTCGAGGCCATCCTTTCCCGCTACGATGTCGACGACGACCTGGATGTTCGGCAGTGCACGCTGTAGCCAACAGGATAAAAAAAGCGGGGGTTCTCCCCCCGCTTTGGGATAGGCTTTACTTGAAAAAGGGAGCAGCCTCTCTCCCGCTTAATGGGTTTTCACTTCGATTTTCTTTCGCTGAACCGTTTCGGATTTGGGGACCTTTACCTGGAGGACACCATCCTTGTAGGTGGCCTCGATCCCCTCTTCCTTGACATCCGAGGGAAGAGTAAAGGAGCGGCTGAAGGAGCCGAACTGTCGCTCGGAGTAGAAGTAGTTCTCCTTCTCTTCCGTCCTCTCATCCCTTTTCTCACCGCTGATGGTAAGAACATTGCCCCTCATACTGATGTCGATGTTTTTGGCGTCTATCCCGGGGAGGTCAGCCTTTACGACGAAATGGTCGTCAGTCTCCGAGATATCGAAAGCAGGCATGATATCTCCTTGCTCTCTCCAAAGAGGAGTGGGCATCATCTCCCGAAAGAGCCTGGAGGGCATGAGCTCGCTGAAGAGCCTGTCGGCCCAGCCCAGAGTAGCAGGGACACTCGCCAAAGATCTTTCCTGACGATTCGGTGCCAATCCGAACATAACCAACACCTCCTATTCACTCGTTATTTCATTGGCTTATCACCTTTTTCGTCTAAAAATATAATCGAATCGTTTTCGCTGTCAAGAGCCCCTCAAATCCGCTCCAGGCAAACATTTGCTGTCAAGAGCCCCTCAAATCCGCTCCAGGCAAACATTTAACGATTTGGAAGCTTTCTGTCGGCCAGTGGTGGACCTTGTTTCATCCTGTATTGTTAGGTGTAATTCGCGGAAAGTCTTTGCGGGCCTCCGGCCGATTCTGTCCTCCCGTACGTGCAGCACCACCGCGTCTTCAGGACACACGGTCGCGCAGACTCCACAGCCTATGCACCATGCAGTGTCTATTACGGGCAGGCCGTCGGAAATTTGAACGGCATCCACGGGGCAGATAGTTGCGCATTCTCCGCAGCCGATGCATTTTTCCCGGTCGGTATCCCTCATGAAGTAGGTAGCCATGATGGCGTCGCGAGGGATTTTTCGCCGCCGGATATTTCCTACGTTCCAGCAGGCGCAGCCGCAGCAGTTGCAGTTGTGTTTGACTTCTTCGGCATTGTCCACAAAATGAACCAGCCCGGCTTCTTCGGTCTTTTGCAGCACATCGAGGGCTTCTTCTCGGGACAGCTCCCTTGCAAAACCCCGGTCGATGAGAAAATCGGCCAATTCGTCGAACTTCAAGCAGACTTCGGTAGGATGCTCGCATCCCTTCCCGACCAGGCGGTAGGAGATACGGCAGGGGCAGTGAGCCACCGCGATGCGCCTCGCGTTGGAAATGATCTCCTCCATAAGGCGGGTAGGAAGCACTGCCTGCAGATCGGCATGGATCGATTTTCCCACCGGAACATACCTGTACTCCTTGGGCTCGCTCCCGTAGGCCTCCCGGGTGACCTGCCTGTTGAAGTATTTTCCGACCAGGAGGGCCATTTTCCTGGCATGGGGAGTGTCTTCGCCTTTCCAGAAAAAAGTTTGCGGAAACCCGAATCCTATGTGCAGCAGAGCATACCCTTTCTCGCCGGAAGCGGTTTTCCCCTCATACAGAAAACCCTTTTCAGAAAGACGCTCGAGAGCCGGTTTCAATTCCTCGATGGGCATCGCGGCACGACGCCCGATCTCGTCTGCACCGGCAGGATCGAGAGGAATGACTCCGGTGGGCAGCGCCATGAGGATTTGTGCTTCCGCCGCATCCAGATTTTCTTTCAGGATTTCAAGCAGGGTGTCTCGCACCGGGTATCCCATGCCGACTTTACTCAAGTGATCGGCCAGCCTTGTATAAACGTCCTGCTCCGCCGTCATGGCGCCTCCCTCCGCGTCTCTTTGCTTCGCATAAGAGAAGACCTGTTTTCCATTTGTCGAATTATCATGGTGGTGATCTTCAGGATGCCGTTGACGTTTTCGATGTCTCCTTGAACGTCGGCATGGTAGAGGTCTTCGGAGGTGCGGATTTTCTTTCCGGCCAGCGACGCGGCCAGTGTTCCCATCATTCAGCCGGCCCTCGCGGCTACTATGTGGTCCAGGGTGGCGGCATGCTCCTTTTCAGGCTCTATTTTGTAAAAGCGCTTTATACCTCCATGGACACCGTAGTAAACCGGTTCGCTGAAGCCTTCTATCACGGCTTTCCTGGTCGGGCCCTTTTCCCTGACGATCTTGATTCGTGTCGTATGTACTACATCTCCCATCAGGTTCTCCTTCCAGTTTCATGT
>JBMFWU010000131.1:0-15798 GCA_049964955.1 Syntrophobacteraceae bacterium | reverse complement strand
GGTCTATAAGATAGACGCCAACACCAATCCGAATACCCGCACCTTCCCGGCCTATATAGAACTGCCCAATCAGCACCAGTCCCTGCGCCTGGGGCTTACCGGCTATACGGTCATGATGCACCGGGTGCAGGCCCTGGCGGTGCCTTCGGTTGCAGTGATCGACCTGTTCGATAAACCCATGGTCTTCGTGGTGAAGGATAAAAAGGCATGGATCCGCCACATTGCTCCGGGGGGGATCGCATCGGGCTACACATGGATCAGGCAGGGACTGGGGGCCGGCGACCAGGTGGTGATAGCCGGACAGAGATATCTAAAAGAAGCGGAGCCGGTAAATGTGATGCAGAAGCTCTATCCGGAACTGCCCGCCCGGCTTCAGCCTGCTGCAGAGAAAAACTAGCGGGTGTGGTGCGCAATGAGCCGCGAATACAGAAAAGTACCCAAGAATTTGCTCGCGACCGGAATCGGCGAGGTAACGGGAACCATCCTGGGGTTTTGCGCCACCATATTGAGCGCGCGCTACCTGGGGGTTGACGGGTTCGGCCGGCTCACCCTCTATATGGGGGCGGCCTTTGTCTCCTGGTCCATAATGGAGGCCGGCCTGATGAACATCCTGGTACGCGAGCTGAGCAAGCGTCTCGAGGACCCCGGCAAATACGACGCCTTGCTGGGGGCCTTTCTATGCCTTGTTCACTGGGTCTGCGGGGCGCTTTTCGCCATCGCGGGCATCCTCGCCCTGATCATAAACAAGCCGGCGGATTTCAGATACATCCTGCTTCTGCTGACCATTTGCATAGCCGCAATGCTGCAAGCTCTCAGCATGGCATCGGTAGTCCGGGCGCATGAAGACATGGAGTATTTTTCCATGGCCTTCATCCTGAGAAACCTTTTCCTGGTAAGCGGTATCATTTTCGTGACGCGTCTGGACGCAGGCTTTTTGGCCATTGTCGGCGCCTGGGCCTGCTCCTACATCTTCCTGTGGCTGTTTTTGTGGGTGGTGGTAAAACTGCGCTACCGCCTCCCCCGCCCCGTACTCGACACGGCCAATTGGAAATACATACTCACGGAAGCGCTGCCTCTTGGCCTGGGGCAGATTTTCCGCCGTTTCGCAAACCTGATCGACGTTTTTATCCTCAGGGCGCTCAGTACGCTCGGCAACGTCGGCCTCTTTTTCTGCGCATACCGTTTCATAATGGTGTTATCAGGAACGGCGGGAACCATGGGGATCGCCTTTCTGCCCGTGTTTTCCCGGCTGGCTGCCAACCGAGGCGAGAAACTGGATAAAGGACTGGAAAAGGGATTGTTGTTCCTGATCGTCGCGGCGATCCCTCTTACCACCATCTTTTTCATATACAGTAAAGAGATCGTGGTATTATTTTTCGGCGCCAAATTCGCCGCGGCGCAGGGCGACCTGCGGTTGCTCTCCTTTACTCTCCTGTTGATTTTCCCCGGAAGCCTTTTTCTGCATATTTTCACAGCGACCGGCAAACAGAGGCTTTGGGCCTTTTGCACCGGTGCCTGTCTACTCATCAACGCATCTGTCGATATTTTGCTGATCCCCCATTTGGGGCACCGGGGAGCGGTCTACGGGACCATGTCGGGCGAGGTGACACAATTCAGCACGGGCATCTACCTGATGTACCGCCTGGGGTTCAAGATGTCGCTCCATCGGCTGATTACCCGGCCCCTCCTGGCCGGGTTGTCGGTCGGGGTGCTGCTCTACAGCTTTCCAGGCGTTTCTTTGGCGGCGATAGGCGTACACGCTGTCTTCGCCGTGATCTCGTACGGACTTTTGTTGTGGGTCCTGCGGGTTTTTACCATGAAAGACTTTGCCGCCTTGTTACCAAAACGGGCGTATGGGGAACGATAACTTGACCGAGAAGGCGCCTGACAAAAGGGGGGATTTTCCCCGCCGCAGAGTGATAGCAAGTTGTCTATTGCTGGTCGCGGGGGCGATGGTGAGCTGGGTGCTGCTGCCCCTGGAGGGACGGGTGTCGGGCATGCGGCTAGCCCTTTGGGGGCCCTGGTTTGGCCGCCAACTCCCTCATGCCACCCTTTTTTCTTTTGGCGGGCTGTGTCTTTTTACCGCTCTCCTGCTCATCCTCATAAGCTTATCCCCCTGGCGCAACCATCCCTTTCCCTGGCTTGTCGCCGCCATTGGCGCAAGCTTTATCGTGATCTGTTTCGTACTCCGGATGGCAGGCCGACTCGATGATTTGACCTATCTGTGGGACCAGTACAGACAGATGCAAGGGGTTGTCTCCTTTACCGCCAGGTATGCGGATTTTTCCCCCCAGGTCATTACGGCGGGAAATTATACCGATCTGAATCTTCAATTTCTCAGCCTGCCGGCAAGGATATTCTACGACGTGGATTTCATGTCTTGGGGCCAGGTGTTCGCCTCAATAGCGGCCGGGCTGATTCTCTCCGTTTTCTTCTCGCTCGTGTCGTATGGACGGCGGGTGTGGTGGTCGACCGCTCTGACTGCGGGCCTGTGTGTGTCAGTGCTTTTGGGAGGCTGGGGATTTGTGATGCGAGACCGGTTGATCCAAAGAGCCGGCGGGGCCATCGCGGGGGGGCACTACGCGAGGGCTGAGCAAATCCTTACAGATCTGGGCAAGCGATACCCCGATGTTTGGGGGTGGGCGCCCTACGCGCTTCTTGTGGGAGAAGCCGACCAGTGCCTGCATCGGGACACTCCCGCGCTCCATTTTTACCGGGCCGCCGGGCTTACGCAAATGTTCATCGATCATCCGTCCGCAAAGACGAACTCCGACGCGATTTCGAGGATGCGCTCGGAGTGGCTTGCGGCTGCAAATGCCCGGGAACCCCAACTCAGGCGTCTATCCCGCGATCTGATGAGCTGGTCTTTTGTGGTGCAGGGTTTGCAGGCGTATAAGGTGCAAATGCCGGACGTAGCCATTACCGATTGGGAACTGGCCGAAAACTTCTCCCCCCGCAGACTCGATGTTCCCATCTACCTTGCGCAAGCGCAACTCGATTTACACCTGTGCTCCGACTCCGCCTCCGGCCTGGAATCGGTGTTACAGCGCTACAGGACGCAACCTTTTCTGAGTGTGGCGTATGCCATCCTGGGAGATGCGAACTATCAGATGAATCGGATTGAAGAGGCGCGCCGCGATTATGAACGCTCCATCAAAGCGTACCATCATTACAACTTTCGGCCTGAAAATGGCCTCTCGGGCCAATAGTCGGAGGGTCGGACAATGAATGGGAACATAGTGAGGAGCGCAGGTCTGATCGTGGCATTGGTGGGCGTAATGCTTGGCTTTTTTATCTGGCGCACATTTGTAACGCCTGTCGAGCAAAGATACGTGGTCGATTTCTCAGGCAGCGAACCCCTCCAGGCCCGCACACCGAGCTCGGTTGCCTTTTTCCGCAAGAAATATTTCATCGCCGGAAAGGTGCAGCATGCCTGGCTGGCTGTGGCGGCCAGTCAAAACTACACTCTTTTCGTAAACGGCGCGCTGGTGCAAAACGTGAGAACCACAAACCCGGATGCCAGGACGGTTTTCGACATTACCAACTACATGGCTCCGGGCAAAAACGTGATAGCCGTAACGGCCTATCGGCAATCATTTCCCGAACCGGCCTGGCTCCGTGTAACCGGGTCCTATACGACGGAGGACGGCAGGGCGCACCCCATCAGGAGCGACACGACCTGGAGAGGGAATGATACCGAGCACAACCTCATTCGCGCAACCGGAGCGCAATTCTGGTACGATCCGTCCTATGACGACACCCGCTGGCCGCGCGCCGTTGCCTATCCCGTGCAACAAGCCCCCGGATTTCCGGTATTTTTCGATGACTGGCCGGTGGTTTACGCTACCGCCCCGCGGGGGCCGTGGCTCTGGGGACCGGGAGGTACCCAGAGCAGTGTGACGCTCAGTCGCAGGTTCCATGTGGACTTTGGAGCACGCGAGAAGATATGGATCCGCCTCTCAGGCCTGTGCCCCTACCGACTCTCTCTGAACGGGCAGACCGTGGCGGTCCGCACGGAGTCCGAAAAGACGTTTGACAATTACGACCTGGAACCGCTTGTGCGCTGGGGAGATAACCTCCTGGAACTGCACGTGGAAAGATTTTTCAATAATGTAGGAGTCATTGCGGAGCTCTTTGTCGGAACGAATTCCGGTGAATTGAGAGTTTACCGCGGCGCGAGCGCCTGGAATCTAATGGTTCCCGGCGGGCGGGCGCCTGTTAGTCCCACACTGTTGGCCTCCTATCCGGCATATCCCGGATTTACATTGTCCGAGCAAACCGGACAGACCGTGTTTCCCTGGTGGTACTATTGGAGGGCCGGCGCCACATGTCTTTTGCTGGGGGCTCTGATGGCCCTGGCGGCCCTCGGTCACTGGCGGCTCTGGCGCCGTATTTGGCGGGAGCGATCTTCCGAAGACCGGGTCGCATCAAACCTGGCCTTCTTCCATGCACCCGCCGGTCTTTTCTTGATCGCAATGTTCCTGTTGGGCTTCGACATCAGGTTGTCGCCGGGTTGGCCCTATCACACCTGGGTTATTTTGACGGCGGCCTGTTTACTTGTAGGGGGCCAGGCGCTCGGAGGCCTGCTCGTGGAAAGGAAATCTGAGGAATGGAACGTCGCACACGATTTTCCTGGTGGGGTGCAGGATTAGTCGTCCTGCTCCTTATCGCCCTGTTGCTGCGCCTCCGTGGGCTTACCACCAAATCCATTACTGTCGATGAATTCGGCATGCTGGAGGGTGCCATCGGGGTCCTTAAATGGGGCTTTCCCTATGTTAAGATCGGCCACATCTATATGCGGCTGACTACATACGAACTGGTACCCTACCCTATCGCCCTGTTTTGGGGGTTGTTCGGATTCCATACGTGGGCTGCTCGCCTTCCCGCCGTTCTCATGGGGGTCGCAACGACCGGCCTCATTTACCGGGTGGGATCGAAACTGTTTGACCGGGCTACCGGCTTTTTTGCCGCATTCCTCTACGCCTTTGCTCCACTCTCGATACAATGGTCCCGGTATGCCTTCCATCCCTCCCAGGATCAGCTCTTCGCCTTCCTTACAGTCTACCTGTTCTATCGCGGCGCAATCGAATCTTCCGAACTCAAGCCCGGCTACCTGTACGGATCGCTGGCTACTTTTGCGGTTGCCTATCTATCCTGGGAAGGGCTCGGACTTCTGCTGCCGATATTTCTTCTGTCTCTTTTCCTGTTTCGTTCGCAAGACTGGAGCTGGATGAAATCAGGGCCATTGTGGATCCTGGCCCTCGGGGCGACAGTGGTGGTCTTTGTCGAGATGTGCGGACGTTTTACCGCCGTGCCATGGTATATTCTGCTTGGCGATGAAATGCGCTGGAGCAAGGCCCCGACGACCGCCTTTCTCCACACGTATAACGATTGGTGGTTTCCGTGGCGGAATTTTTTCTGGGCACAGGATCGAGCGATTCCGACCTGCCTGGCCTTCTTCGGGATACCGTTGATAAAGAGGGACAAACCGCTCGCCTATCTTTACCTCATTGTAGTCTGTTTCGCCCTCGAGTTGGTGTTTTTTGAAGAAACCCTGATCACCCATTATGTTTATTGCCTGTTCCCGTTCCTCATCCTGATAGCTTGTCGAACCGTTACAGTCTATCTATCCAAAATAGGAGAGTTGCTCTCAGGCGGAGCGGTTGTCGATCGGGTCATAAAATATGCGTTTGCGGCATGCGCTTTGCTGCTGGTTTTCATAACGAGCAACAACAGCGCGCTCTTCCTCTATCGACTCGCCCCCCCTGCGGGGGATGAGCCCTACCAGGACAGGATGCATTACGAATGGGTCGATTTCAAGGAGGCGGACGGGTACTTGCTCGGGAAAGGCGCAGCAGACACGCTGGTGACCGCTACGGGTGTATACCTCGAACTGTTCCACAATTATGATGACCTGACCTGGGTAATGACCTCGCCGATGAAGCAGGAACTCTACGATACACAGGACGTGCCGCCCCGCCTTCTGGTCAGACTGAGCAACGCCAAAGTGCTCACCACAATCCCCCAGTTGCAGGATTTTCTCAGTACGCCTCGACCTGTTTATATCGGCACCCGGGCCGTTTGGGAAACCCCTGATGTCCAGCAATTTCTGGAAAACTGGTCCAACCCGATATATCACACCTACGGGTGCGATATCTACCAAGCCGGAAGGTGAAGCGCGGGGCACTGTTTGCGCCGGACCGGCCTTGCGCAGCGAAAAGCGCAAGGCCTACTTCCAATAAGAATGGCACGCCGTAATGGCGGGGGCATAACCAAGAGGCAGCAAAGGCGCCGTAACAGGCAGGAAAACAGACTCAGCGGCCGAATTGGCCATCAGGCTGCTGCGATTGACGTCTCTGAAGTCGTGATCTCCCGGTTCGTTCAACTCCGGCAACCACCGTTTCTACTCTTTAATGTATTGCAGATCCGGTGTTCCGACAAATCGAAATACCCTGTTCGCCCCATTTGTTTCCACCCGCTCCATACCGACTTTATGTACGCAACAGGTGCGCCGCCGCTGGACACGGGTGCGCTACCCGAAATTTTCGTTGAGGGGTATTTTTTATGAGTGTCATAGAAGAAGAGTTTCTAAAACGGATGGAAACTCTGATCCGAAAATCGCAATCCGAAGGCACAATATGGGAAGGGACCATGAAGGACTACCTGGGGCTGGTTGTGGAAACCCCCGTCGTTGCCCAAACAGCTCCTGCCAGAATATACGAGATGATTGCAGAAAGAGGGACGACTCAATGCAAGGATACCGAGAAGCTCAGGAAATGATCGGCATCTCGGAAATCGCCAAAAGGGAGTTCCGGCAGGGCTTGTTCGTATTTAAATCCGATGCGCTCGACCGCGGGGAGGAATTCACTTTCACCACATACCTGCCGCTGCAGGAAGCCATTGAGAAAAAGCTCATGGCCGACTTGAGAAATATTGTCTCCCTCACACTGGCGGACAAGGACACAAGGGACCCCAAGACAATGAAGCGCAGGCAGGACGCAACGTCCAAGCTGATCGAAGCGGGATATTGCCCGGTTTGCGCAAATAATTTGCTCCATTTTGTAGGAGAAATGCTCCGAAAAGAGGAATAGAGACGGCTACTCACCCTGCAAAAATCGGCAAGGAGTTCTCCATGCGGTTCCCAAGACCCGGCTTTTTCGCTCCGGCGGTGTTTTTGGCAGCGACCTTCATGGTTCCGTTGCTTTTTACGACCCCTGCCTCTGCGGACTGCGGCGGTTCGGTCAGCAGGTACGGTCAATGCTTTTACAGAGACGGTCTTCTCGTTTGCGGGACCTGCGCGCTTCGCCAATCGGAAACCGAAGCGAGCCCATGTGAACGCTGCCGACCGGGATACCGTTGCAATTCCAGGAGTTGCGCAATAACGGGTCGTTGCGCCGATACCTACACCTGCGATCTGTGCGGCTGTTCGTGGGGGGAGTCTGCGAGCGCCTTGAAGTATGGGACTCAATAATTGTGAGTTCGATGGTCCGGCGTGCAAGACTATGTCAACGATAATGTCAACTATATTCCCGCAGGTAAACAATACTGAAAAGCGGATGAAAAGCAATCGGAGTTGGAGCGGCCACGACACAGCGTCTCATAAAAAACCGGTACAATTTGACTCTTTTCTTCTATCCGTGTCCATCTGGTCATCCGTGTCGAATAGTTTTTAGAAAGCGGGTGACACGGATGGACGCGGATGAACACGGATGGAAGGCAATCGGGCTCAACTCGCTGCGTTCCTTCTTCCGCATTTAACCAAGCACGATTGAGATTTTAAGTTAGCGCTTATGCCTAGCGGGGGTGGTTTCGGCTTTTTTCCCGCTCCTCGCTTCCCGCTTCTATTTGGCCCGCCAATCGAGTATATTGATCCGGTCTACGCCCACCCCAGCCAGGAGCGAAGCCATGCAGGAAGACCGGACACATGAGGGTTCCACGTCCACAATAGGTGCAAGAATCAGGGAAATCAGGGGGAAAAACCGCAACAGCCTCGAAGAGCTTGCGGAAAAGACAGGCATAGATGAGGAGGTGATCGCGCGGATCGAGACCAACGAGTTCATCCCTCCTCTGGCGACTCTTTTCAAGCTTGCCAACGCGCTCGAGGTGGACATCGCCAATTTCTTTCATGATAAGCCCTCGGGCGAAAAAATCTCGATCACACGCCGGCAGGAAAGGGTTCGCATCGGGCGGCGTCCCCATCACGACCAGGGGGAAGTCGACTACATTTACGAGGCGCTCGAAACGGGGCACACCGGACAAATGGAGCCGTTCCTGGTGGAGTTTCCCCTTCAGGATACGAACGAGATGGTCTTTAACAGCCATGAAGGAGAAGAGTTTCTCCACATATTGGAAGGGACCGTGGAATTTCGCTCCGAAGGCCGCGTGGAGATGCTCCATTCCGGCGACAGCATCTATTTCGACTCGGATGTGAGCCACAGCTTCCGCCGTGTAGGAGAAGAGCCCGCCAGGGCCCTTGCGGTGATCTGGAACAAAAGGGCGTAAAGGCTGAACACTATGAACGAAAACATGGCAAAGGCACTCTCCGCGCTCACAACGGCGGCGGAAAAGATCAGGGGCCTCGAGGAGGAAGCCCGCGAGGCCCTGTTTGTACAAGACGACCCGCAGACGCACCGGCGTAAACTCGAAGAAAAAGCGATGCTCCTCATGGAGCTCCCGGAGCTGGTCGGCCCGTATTGCGAAACCCTGCCCGATGAAGCCCGGGAGGAACTCGAGGAGCAATTGGACTCTTTTGCCCTGAGGGCCGGGCGGGCGATGGAGCTTTCCAGCCTCTTTTTCATGAGCGGGCTCCTCTACCCGGAGGAGTACAAAGAGGGCGATCCAAACGATCTGGAAGCGTTCATCGAACGGTTCCGGGGGAGGCATCTCTAGCCTTTCCCATCCAGGACCCTTCGGACCTGCTCGGCCAGGTCTTTCAACGCTACGGGCTTCATCAGAAAGCCCCGCATTCCCGAAAGTTTCGCCTTCTCGGCATCCATCTTTTCACTAAAACCGGTCATCAGTATCACCGGGACCTGTGATCGCAGTGTTGAAAGCTCGCGCGCGAGGTCCTTGCCCGTAAGGTGCGGCATGGTCATGTCGGTAATGACCAGATCGAAAGCCCTTCCCTCCGGCTGAGTTCGGAAGGTCTCCAGCGCATCCGCCCCACTCGTGCGCGCCACCGCGTCGTATCCCAACCGAGCGAGAAGCATTCGCACCATATCGGCAAGCAGGGGCTCGTCATCGACAACCAGGACGCGTTCCTTCCCGCGAGGAAGATTCCCGTCAACCTCTTCGCTTTTTCCCTCGTTCCCGGCTTCCCGGGCCGGCAGGAGCACCCGGAAAGTGGTCCCTTTACCGACTGTACTCTCCACCCGGATCGCCCCCTCATGATTTTTTACGATTCCGTGAACCACCGACAAGCCCAGCCCCGTCCCCTCCCCCAATTCCTTCGTAGTAAAAAAAGGGTCGAAGATCAGATCGATTATTCCCGGGTCGATGCCGTGGCCGGTATCTCGGACCGTCAGTTCCACGAAACAGCCGGGCTGCAATCCGTCGGAGGGACGAATGTCCTCCTCTTTGAGCACTCTGTCGCGCAATCCCACCTCCAGTACTCCGCCCTTTTCACGCATCGAATGGGCGGCATTGGTGCACAGATTCATCAGAACCTGGTGCATTTGCGTGGGATCGGCGAACACCACCGATTTGCTGACCACCTCCGTTTTGATCTCAATGGTCGAGGGTAAAGACGGCCTCAGCATCTTCATGGCTTCTTTTACGATCAAATCGAACTGGAGTAAAAACATCCGGTGTTCGGACCTGCGGCTGAAAGCGAGGATTTGTTTCACCAATTCCTTGGCCCTCGTGCTCGCATTGAGAACGTTTTGCAGTTTTTTGCCAAGCGGGCTGTCCTCGTTCGTTTCCATTTTGGAAAGTTCGGTGTAGCCCATGATAATGCCCAGGATATTGTTGAAATCATGGGCGACTCCCCCCGCCAGCGTGCCCAGCGCCTCCAGCTTCTGAGCCTGTCGCAGCTGGGCCTCCACCACTGCCTGCTCCTCTTCGAGCTTCTTGCGCTCCGTTATGTCCTCGACGGTGGCGACAGTTCTCACCGGCTGCCCCGAAGCGTCTCGAATGAGCGCCCCGTTTACGTTAACCCATATTACCCCACCGTCTTTTCTGACATAGCGTTTCTCCAGACGGTAGACCTTGGATTTTCCACCGACGAGATTTTCGAATTGCTCCCTGTCGCGCTCCCGATCATCCGGGTGGGTGAGTTGCGAAATGTGCATCCCCACCAGTTCCATCGA
Organism: Syntrophobacteraceae bacterium; assembly: GCA_049964955.1. GTDB lineage: Bacteria > Desulfobacterota > Syntrophobacteria > Syntrophobacterales > Syntrophobacteraceae > SbD1. Next base: position 5,491 of record JBMFWU010000131.1, on the reverse strand, counting down.
GGAGTAGCCGGTTATTTCGCACATTCTCTGGTTTACACGTGTATACAGGCCGGACTTGGGGTCTCCTTCGACAATACCGATGGAGGCCATTTCGAACATTGTCTTCAAGTGTTCTTCACTGTCGCGCAACCGTTCTTCCGAATCGAATTTGGCCAGCGCCACGGCCAGATATCCGGCCAGTTGTTCGCACAGGGCAATATCGCCGGATGTAAAGCGCTCCTTTCTGCGGTCGTTGAGCTGAAGCAGCCCGATTCGCTCCGTACCGGCGGAAAGCGGGATGAGGGCCACCGACAGGTACCCCTCGGCCACACAGCGGCCACGCCTGTATTCCTGCTCTATCGAACAACCCGGCAGTTCCGCAATGTTGTTGGTCCAAAAGCTTCCGTATCTGGTGAAAAAAGGATTGGAAGGATCGACCCGGCCGCTGATGACATTTCCGCACATGCAATCCAAAACCGGCCCGCCTTCTTCGCGACAAGTGTACAGTTTGCTCTCGGCCCTGATGAACTCGGGGGGGTATCCGCTCGTTTCGAAATAGGGATAATCCTCTCCCTCGTTTAGCCGGATCCCGACGGCTTCGCAGTCGAGTCGATCCCGGAAAAAAGCTATGGAGGCCGCGACCATATCCCTCTTGTTCCCCGCCTCCTGCATGAGGCGCAGGAATTCGACGGTGAGCTCCCGCTCCCTTTCATGTCGTTTGCGCTCCGTGATATCCTCGACGGTCCCTTCCAGATGGAGAAATTTCCCGTTTTTGTCCCTGACCGCTTTGGCGTTGATGGAAACCCAGAGCGTGCGGCCATCGGTCCGTCGAAACTGCGTCTCCACATTACCGGCAATCCCCTCAGTTGCCATCAATGCCATAAGTTTGGCGCGGTCTTCAGGATTTACATAAAGTTGGTTACCGATATCGCTGATCGTCGCCACCATCTCTTCCGGGCCGGCAAAGCCGCAGATGCGGGCGAAAGCGGGATTTACGCTGATAAACCTGCCTTCCGGAGTGGTCTGAAAAATTCCCTCTACTGCATTTTCAAAAATATTGCGGTATTTTGCCTCACTTTCCCGCAAGGCGTCCATGACCCTTTTGCGCAGGGTGATATCCCGGAAGGTGACCACCGCTCCGCAGATCTTGCCCTCTTCGACGATCGGCATAGCCGAGAAAGCCGAAGGGAAGCTCGTGCCGTCCTTTCTCCAGAGCACCTCGTCCCGGACGCGAACCGGAGTCCCGGCTATAAGCGTGGCGCAGGTCGGACATTCATTTGCCGGGTAGGGAGTACCGTCGGCTTTGTGATGATGGATAAGCTCATGCAAAATCGCCCCGGTCAAATTCTCCTGCTCATAGCCGAGTATCTCGAGCGCGGCCGGATTGACAAAAGTGATCCTCCCCTTCTCGTCCAAACCGACGATGCCTTCACCGGCCGCATTGAGGATCCGCTCGTTTTGCCGATGGAGCTGCTCCAACTCCTTTTCCCGGAGCTTTTGTCCGGTTATATCGACGTGCGTCCCGATCATGTGCAGCGCGCGCCCGTCGGCACCTCGCGCGATCGCTTTTCCTCGCCCGAGAATCCAGCGCCAGGAACCATCCCGAGCGCGCATTCGAAACTCGACGCAAAAAGCCTGCGATTCGTTTCTGATACAGGCCTCGTTAGCTCCAAAGGCACTCTCGCGGTCTTCGGGATGAATGAGGTTGATCCATGCCTCGGGGGTTGCCGTCAATTCTCCCTGCTCATATCCCAGCATGCGGTAATAGTTCGGGCTGAAATAGACCGTATCGGCAGCCAGGTCCCAATCCCAGAGGCCATCGCTGGTGGCCTCCATTGCCTGTCTATAGCGCTCCTCGCTTTCCCGAAGCAGCTTTTCGGCCGTTTTGCGCTCGGTGATATCTTCACTGAAAATCACGATGCCGCCGATCTCACCGTTTGCTCCCCGCCAAGGTCTTGCCTCCCAGCGAAGCCACTGCACCCATCCCTTTGCCCGGGTGAAGCTGTCCTCCTCGGCCCGCACCACCTCGCCCGCAAGCGCCTGGCGGTGGATCTGCCTCCAGCGCTCGGGAATTTTGGGAAAGACTTCGTAATGGGAAAGCCCAATCAGGTCGCGCTCGTCAAGATGATAGTCGCTCAACCAGCGGCGACTGACGCTCAGGTAGCGCATTTCCCGGTCGAACATCGCCAGGGCAACCGGCGCGTGGTCGATGAAAAGGCGCAGTCGCTCCTCGCTTTCCACAAGGGACTTCTCGGCAATTTTTCGTCGGGCATCCCCTTCGATTTTATCGAGTGCGAAGGAGACGTCAAAGGCGACTTCCTGCAAGAGCGCAATCTCTTTTGGGCGGAAAAATCCCGGCTCTCCCATGCAAATATTCAAAGCGCCGAAGACCTCACCCTGAAACCACAACGGGAAGGAAGCACAGGACTGAAAACCCTCCTTCCGGGATGTTTGCCCGGAAGAGTAGGGACAGCACTCTTTGCCGCATTCGTTACAGATAAAGGGCTTGCCTTCCCGGATGAGCCTTCCCGGGCACTCCTGCCCCTCGCCCGAACTGTCGGGGAAAAATTTCGCCTCACCCACCATCTCGGTATGGACTCCGGAACAAGCCACCGAACGTATACAAGACCTTCGATCGTCGATACAGCCGATCCAGGCCAGATCCATAGCCCCGCGCTCCACGATCAGCCGGCAGACCGCAGGGAGCAATTCTTCCCGTACAGTCGCACGCACAACGGCCTGGTTCACCTGACTCAGGACATCGTAGAGCCGGTTCATCCGGCGCATCTCGTTTTCAGTCCGATGCTTATAGAGGGCTATCTCGATGGCCGATTTGAGCTCCCGATCATCGAAAGGTTTGAGGATATAGCCAAAGGGCTCCGCCAGTTTGGCCCTGTTCAAGGTTTCGTCCTCGGAATAGGCGGTGAGAAATATTACGGGAATATTGAACCCGTTATGAATCTTCTCTGCGGCTGCGATGCCGTCCATATCTCCCTGGAGGCGTATGTCCATGAGCACGAGGTCGGGTTTTTTCAGCGATGCCAGTTCCAGGGCCTGTTCGCCACTTGCGGCAGATCCCACCGTCTCGTAGCCCATGGTCCCGAGCCGCTCCTTGATTTCCATCGAGACGATGAACTCATCCTCTACGACGAGAATACGGGGTGCTTTCATGCTTCTCCTTCAAACAGAGTATCTTTGGGAACAGGGAAAACCACACGCAACGCAGCACCTGTTCCTTGTCCGCCCTCCACCTCCAGCCTTCCGGACAACTGACCCGTCAAACCGGACACCAGCTGAACACCCAACGTCGAGGCGCCGGAAAGATCGAAATCCGCGGGCAGCCCAACGCCCTCGTCTCGAACACAGAGGATCAGTTCCGATCCCTCGGTACGGGTGCACTCCACGAAGATTTTTCCCGTGTGAGTACCTGGGAACCCGTGCTTCAACGCGTTGGACACCAGCTCGTTAACGATCAGTCCACACGGCAGGGCCTGCTCCAGGGGCAGCACGATCTGCTCGACATGGTACTCCATCCGGACACGGCCTGCCACCGGACCGGAGGAAGCCGCAACTGCCCGCACAAATCCCGCAAATAAGCGGCAAAATTAACCCGGGCGAGGTTCCCGGAACGGTAGAGCGTTTCATGCAAGAGCGCCATGGATCTCACCCGGCTTCGCGTATCCTTCAACACATCCAAAACCTTTTGGTCCTCCGAGCGCCCCATCTGCAGTCCCAAAAGACTCGAGACAATCTGAAGATTATTCTTTACCCTGTGGTGGACCTCTTTCAGAAGAGCTACCTTCTCATCGAGGGACCTCCGCAACGCCTCTTCCGCCTGCCTGCGTTCGGTTATGTCCTGTATGGAACCGCGCACCTTGACAACCCGGCCGTCCGAAACGACGGGATGGCATATAGAACGCACCCATTTATGCGCTCCCTTTGCCGAAACCATCTCCAGTTCGAGATCGTAGGGCTTCGCCAGTTCTATGGCTTCCCTTACCGCTGTCTCGATCCGGCCTCGCGACTCCCCGAGGTAGAAACTCATACCAAACGTCACGTCCGGGTTTACCTGCGGGTCGACATCGTGAATCCGGGCGGTCTGTTCGGTCCAGTTCCCTTCCCGGCTTATCGGATCGAATTCCCATCCGCCCACATGGGCTATCTCGGCCGTCTCCCGCAACATCATCTCCTGGCGGCTCAAGAGTTCCTCGGCCCGTTTCCTTTCGCTGATATCCTCGATCGCGGCGAAGGTGCGCCGCGGTTGCCCGCTAGAGTCGCGGATCACCGTGGAGTTTACGCTTACCCAGACAATTTCGCCGTTTTTGCGAATGTAGCGCTTCTCGAGTCTATAATCCTTTGTCGCATTTTTAGCCCGGTCTTTATAAGCATCCCAGTTGCGCTGACGATCTTCGGGGTGGGTAATATCCATGAATCCCATGGTGAGCAGTTCAGCCGCAGTATACCCGGTTATTTCACACATCTTTCGGTTCACACGCAGCAACCGGCCGGTAACCATATCGGTCTGAGCCATGCCGATGGAAGCCTTCTCGAACATGGTCTGGAACTCTTCCTCACTCTCGCGAAGCTTTTCTTCGGAATCAAATTTGGCCAGGGCCACTGCCAGATATCCAGCCAAACGCTCCCACAGACCGATATCCTCAGCCGTGAAGCACCCTTTGCGACGATCGTTTATCTGAATGAGGCCAAGGGCTTTTGCGCCGGCGTCCAGCGGGATGAGGGCCACGGATTCATACCCTTCGCCGTTACACCGGTTGCGCGTGCGCGCCTGCCGGTCGGCCTCCGTCGTCTCTGCAAGCAGTTTCGAAGTGCTGCCTGTCCAAAAACTTCCGTTTTCAGTGAAAAAGGGTTTCGAAGGATCGAACCGACCCCGGATGACACTGCCGCACATGCAGGCAAGCACGGGATTGCCGAGGTTGTCGCGCGGAATCTCGTTACTCTCCCCACCGGAGCAAAGCGAGTTTTCCGCCTGGACGAAACCGGGCGGGAAACCGCGCGTTTCCAAATAGGGGTAATCGTCTTCCTCTTTTAGCCGTATACCGACTGCCTCGCAACCCGACCGCTCCTTAAAAAAAGTCACGGCCGCAGCGACCAGTTCCTGCCTGTTCTCAGTCTCCTGCATGAGGCGCAGGAACTCGATAGTCAGTTCCCGCTCCCTTTCATTTCTTTTGTGATCAGTAATATCCATTACATAGCCCAAGGCGAGCCGATCGGTAACCATAACCGCGTTGAGGGAAACCCAGATCGGATTCCCATCCCGTTTTTTCAAACGTAACTCGCCTTCGACATGCCCTCTTTTCACAAGAATGGAAAAAGCCCGAAGCGCTTCTTCCCGATCCTCTTCAGGGTGCAAATCGAGGATAGTCTTGCCCGTAAGATCGGCGACATCGTAGTCGAGCATTCTGAGCGCCGACGGGTTACAGTCCACGAGGCGTCCTTCGCCATCGGAGACGAACACGGCGAGAGGGGCGTGTTCGACATAGGACCGGAACTT
>JBMFWU010000130.1:0-15809 GCA_049964955.1 Syntrophobacteraceae bacterium | reverse complement strand
GCATTCCCCGATGCGTTCGCTCCGCGCCTCTTCTTTATGGGGGGAATAAAAAATGGCTCCGCCGCCCTTTATGATTATATTCTCCGCAAGCTCTTCAGACTGGATGGCGAGCAGCACCCGGAACGCTCGGTTTTTCTCGAAAATCTCGAAAGGCTCAAAGGCCGGCTGGGACCTCTTGGCTGCGAACTCCGCGAACCGGTCCTTGCGGCTGTCGAGCAAAGACACGCTGCGGTCGGAATTATCGACCGGTTTCTACGCATGGCGGGAAGAAACCGCGCCGTTACCGACCGCCTTACGGCGATCAAACGGGAAGTCGACGCCATTATTCCGCCCGATTTTTTGGCCGGTTTTTCCGAAGAGCGCGTAAACTGCCTGCCCCGCTATTTGAAGGCGCTTGGCCTTCGCGCGGAGAGGGCCTATGTATATCCGGAAAAGGACCTGGCCAAAGAGGCGCGTTTTCTGGTCTATCGGGCTCGGTTGGAAGAGATCGAAAAGCGCGTCGATTCCAGGCCCACACCCCGGGGAGTCGCTTTTGTCGAAGAGACCGCCCGAATGATCGAGGAGTTTAAAATCAGCCTGTTTGCCCCTGAAATAAAGACCCTCTTTCCGATCTCGGAAAAACGGATAGAAACAAAACTGGGCGAGTTTGCACCATGAACGGCTCAACTCCCCCCCTGGATCTGGTGTTTGATCCCGCCGCCCTGCAACGGCGCGTGCTCGAGGCTCTTTCCGGAGAGTGCGCCGCCGACTTTTTTAGCGCAAGCGAGGATTGCGACGGATGCCCCACCTCCAGCGTGCTCCTTTTGCTCGGGGAACTCCCGCCCCGCAACGGCGCCGCCCCGGAAGTCTGCGTTATTCTAAACAAACGCTCGAAACTGGTGAAACAACCCGGAGACCTCTGCTGTCCGGGTGGTGCAGTGGAAAAGTTCGATCATCTTCTCGCCCGAGTGCTTGCGCTTCGGGGATCGACCCTTTCGAAATGGCCGTGCTGGGACCGCCTCAAAACCGCACAGCCCCGGGATGCGGCCTATCTCTCCACACTCTATGCCGCAGGGCTTCGGGAAGGCTGGGAGGAGATGCGCCTCAACCCCTTCGGCCTCACCTTCCTCGGCCCGCTTCCCACGCACTTTCTGGTCATGTATCGCAGATCCATTCACCCGATAGTCGCCTGGATGTCGGGCCAGAGGCGCTTCCGTTTGAACCGCGAGGTGGAAAGAATCGTTCGGTTTCCCCTGAGAGCGCTTTTGAACCCTTGCCATTACGCCTGCTACAGGATACATGTTTCTCCCGATCTGGAGTGGAGGTTCGCTGGACAGAGCAAGGACTTCCCTGCCTTTGTCCACACGGTCGACGGACACACCGAACTGCTGTGGGGCGCGACTTTCAGGATCGTTACGCAGTTTCTGGAGATGACCTTCGGGTTCCATGTCCCGGAAATCGAAACATTGCCCCTGATCGCGGGCAGGCTGGATGAACATTACGTGAACGGATGGCGTGCCGACGGGGCGGGGCGCTGAAATTTGCAGTCTATGTTCCTTTTCGGAGAAGGTGTATATTGGGAGAAGCGGGGAGCGGGAAGCGGGAAGAAAAGCCTAAAAGCGGAAGCGAGGAGCGGGAAGAAGTCCATCCCATCCTTTTTGATGGTTTCAGCGGATATTTCTGAAAAAACTGGCAGGCGATAATGACCGAAATTGGAGACGTGGTTCTCGTATATATGGATAACAACCCGGCTTTTTTCGCAAAGATCGAGGAAATAATGACCGATGTCAAGCCGGGTTGGTTTCAGGTAAAACTGCTCGTGCTTCAGGTCCCGCTTCTCCTTGTGACCTGGATCCTGCGGGAAGCCTATTACAACGGCCAGGAATTCACCATGGGGGGCAGGCCGATGCGGATCGAAAAAGTGGTGGCCCCGGCCGAAGAACCTGCCGAGTCCGAGCCCGGAGAAGAAGGCAAAGCCTCCGCCAGGCCCGAACTGGTTGTTCCCAAAAAACAAAAAGAAACAAAAGCGGGTAAACAGGGTAAAGTCATCTCCCTGACGGAGCGCCGCAAAAAGGAAAAGGAGTGATCATTTCCCGTTGTTCTTCTCCCACCAATTGTCGTGGCCTTTGAACCACCAATCCGTGGAATCGGTGGAAAGGACCTCCTCGGCAATCTTTTTCGCCGTCTCTGTGAGCAACCGCTTCCTCGCGAAATGGATCCACTTGGAGGCGTACGAATTGCCAAGATCGCTTTCTTCCTTGAGTGCGACGATCAGGTCGAGCTGATCGGCGTCGTGGACCAGTTGAGCTTCCCTCGTCTCCGACTCCCGGTACTCTTTCAGCAGCGCTTTGAGCTCGTCTCCAAAGGGGAGCGAACGGGTCAGGTCGGCTATCGCCTCGCCTTCATCTACTGTTACGTAGCGTTTGTTGACATAATTCTGATCCCCCGTCCGCGCCTCGGGAAGATCGTGGAAAAGCCCCATGCAAACGACTTTGAACGCATCGGCCTCTTCATCCAGCCGGGCCAGAGAAAACCCGATCATGGCCACCCGAAACGAATGCTCCGCAACCGATTCGCTCCCGGACCCCAGGAACTGAAACCCGGAGCGCGGAGTTTTTCGAAGCATTCCCAGTTCGAAAAAAAAGTTGATTATGTTGCTGTATGTCAATTCAGTCCCCCCTCGTCATTTATTGAAACGTATTGCGCTTTAAAATACCAGTCAATATTGATATAGTGAAGGTTTCAGAACATTGGCAAATATGCCTGCGCCGGGGCTTGGCAATCCCGGCAGCGGCGCCGGCCGCCTAATTTCAACCGGAGGTTTTCAGTTCATGGAGAAGCACACACTGTCGGTACTGGTCGAGAATGCTCCGGGCGTTCTCACGCGAGTCGCCGGCCTGTTTGCACGCCGGGGCTTCAATATAGACAGCCTCGCGGTCGGCCGCACGGATAGAGACGACGTCTCCCGCATGACCATCGTGGTGGAGGGCGACAAGGCCCTCATCGAACAGGTTACCAAGCAGCTCCATAAACTCATAGACGTTATCAAAATCAGCAACATTACTGAAGACGAATATGTGGACCGGGAGCTGGTCATGATCAAGGTGACCGCCGAGCCGAGCCAGCGGGTGGAGATCATGCACATTGCCGGGATCTTTCGCGCCCGCGTGGTGGACCTGGGCAGCAAGACGATGAGTTTCGAATGCACGGGAAACGGGGGAAAGATCAACGCCTTTGAAGAGTCCCTGCGCCCCTACGGCATAAAGGAACTGGTGCGCACGGGCAAAATTGCGATGCTGCGCGGGAGTAAGTCCGTTTCTCTCAGCGTGGCGCAGGCCCGCGAGGCGGAAAGCGCCTGAAGAGTTTTTCCGGAGGTGTTTCAATGGAAATGACGGTTGCCGAGGCTCTGGTCGAGTGCCTCGAAAGGGAAAATGTGGAAGTCGTCTTCGGGTACCCGGGAGGGGCGGTCCTGCCGCTCTACGATGCCCTCTACCATTCGACCAGGATCAAGCACGTGCTGGTCCGCCACGAACAGGGAGGAGCTCATGCCGCCGACGGATACGCCCGCGTCTCCGGTAAAGTCGGCGTGTGCATCGGCACTTCCGGCCCCGGGGCCACCAACCTGGTAACAGGCATTGCCAACGCCTACATGGATTCGGTGCCCCTCGTCGTTATCACCGGCCAGGTGCCCACCATTCAGGTCGGAACCGACGCCTTCCAGGAAGTCGACATCACCGGCATCACGCTGCCCATTACGAAGCACAACTACCTCCTGAAGGACCCCGCAAAGCTTGCGACCGTGGTAAAAAACGCCTTCCACATCGCCGCAACCGGCCGCCCGGGACCGGTGCTCATTGACATCCCAAAGGATGTGGCCCAGGCCAGGATTTCTTTCAAATATCCTTCGACGGTGCGACTGCGCGGCTACAAACCCACCTATAAAGGACACCCGAACAAAATAGCCGAAATCGCCCGGCTCATGACCAAAGCAAAAAGACCGGTCATCTACGCCGGCGGAGGGGTCATCGCCTCGGAGGCCTCCGAGGAGCTCTTAAAGCTGGCCGAAGCCATCTCGGCGCCCGTCACCAACACCTTCATGGGCCTTGCGGGATTTCCCGGAGACCACCCGCTCTTTCTCGGAATGCTCGGCCTGCACGGCACCCGCTACGCCAACCTGGCCATTACCGAATGCGACCTGCTGATCGGTATCGGCGCCAGGTTCGACGACCGCGTCGTGATGAACATCAACAGCTTTGCGCCCCACGCCACGGTCGTTCATATCGATATCGACCCGGCCGAAATCGGCAAGGTGATCGCCACCCATGTTCCGCTTGTGGGCGACGTAAAAACGATTCTCAAGGAACTTCTACCCTTGATCGAAAAGGTGGACCGCTCGGAATGGCTGGAGCGAATACAATCGCTCAAGGCACAGTATCCTCTTGGATATGAGCGCGGCGGGAGCCTCAAGCCCCAGTTCATTATCGAAGAGCTTTGGAACTGCACGAAGGGCGATGCCATCATCGTTACCGATGTCGGGCAGCACCAGATGTGGGTGGCCCAGTACTACCATTTCAAAAAGCCTCGCACGCTCATCTCCTCAGGCGGGCTCGGCTGCATGGGATTCGGCCTGCCGGCCTCCGTGGGCGCAGCCCTTGCCGCCCCCTCCGGAAGCAAGGTTGTCCTTGTGACCGGCGACGGCAGCATCCAGATGACCATCCAGGAACTTGCCACGATGATGGAGCAGTGCCTGAGTGTAAAGATCATCCTGCTAAACAACTCCGCTTTGGGCATGGTGCGCCAGCTGCAGGAATACTATTGCCAGGGCCGACACATGGCCACCAATTTCGAATTCCACCCCGATTTCGAAATTCTCGCCAAAGCCTACGGCATTCCTGCCTATACCTTCAGAACCGAAGAAGAGGTGTTAAAGGGGCTCCCCGAAATACTCGAAAGCCCCGGCCCGGCATTGGTCAACTGCATCGTTTCCGCGGAAGAAAACGTGCTGCCGATGGTCCCCGCAGGCAAGGGAATCGGCGAGACGGTAGAGTGCGCTAAATAATCTCTATCCGGAAACCTTGGAATGTGTCGGGTGATTCACAAACCCCAAGTCCCCCTTTGAGCGGAACATGCAATGCGGGGACCGGCCCCGGGCCGGTCCCCGCATTGTCGTTTCCTGATTCTAATTCACTGTCACGAGTTGGGTAGCCTTGGACCTCATCCCGTTTTTATCCGTAACGGTCAGGGTGAAAGTCAGGACATCACCCGACGTGCCCGAATATTTCGCGGCTTGAAACGTGGGGGTCGCCGAGGTCGGATCCGACAGCTTCACCGGTATTCCTCCCGTCTGGCGCCATCTGTAGGCGGAGATCCCGCTCGAAGCCTTCGACGCAGAACCGTTTAGCGTTACAGTGGTTCCCGAAATTACGCTCTGCGCGGCCCCGACGACCGCCGTCGGCGCCGAACCCGTCGAATCGACGTTCACAAAACAGAAGTCGTTCGCTTTGAGTCCGAGGCTGTCGGTTACCGTCAGCATGAAGCACAGGGATGCGTTGCCGCTCGTCGGCGCGGTGAAAGTCGGCGTGGGTGACGTGGGACTGGACAGCTTTACCGCGGGCCCGTCCACCTGTTGCCAGAGATAGGAAACGATTTTGTCCGCCGTGTACACCGAAGGACCTGCGGAAGCCGTTCCGTTCAGTTCGGTTACCGCTCCCTCGCCTACCGTCTGATCCCTTCCGGCATTGGCCGTCGGGACAACCGTATACCAGTAGGACGTATTGACGATACACTGCGACGTTGACGCAACGCCGTTTTTATCGGTCACCGTAAGCTGAAAGGTCAAGGTGCAGGGTTTTGTCGGCGCCCGGAAACTCGCTGTCACCCAGTAGGCGGGATAAAGCGACACGGTTGGTCCGCCCGTCTGGACCCAATGGTAGGAGTATATCCCGGGTCCGCCGACATCGGTTGAATTGGCGCCGCTGAGGGTCACAGGCACCCCTCGGTCGCTGACCGTCTGGTTCGGTCCGGCATCAGCGATCGGCGCCTGTGTACCGGAAATGAAGCTTGCCGAGATGGTGTGATTGCCCGAAATCTTGTAAAAGGTATAGCTTGTAACCGCGCCAATCGAGGCCCCATCCACCAGCACACTGTTCACCTTGTAGCCGGCTGCCGGAGTTATGCTGAAAGTCTGGTTTCCACCCGCGGCCACCGACACCGCACCTGCAGGGGAAATCGTGCCGTTGCCGCCCGCTGTCGCCGTGATCGAATAGGTGCCGGTCTGGGTTTGAGCGGCTGCAAAGACAGCCGAAATCGTATGGTTGGTCGTAACATTGGAAAACGTATAGCTGGCGACCGCCCCGACCGAGGAACCGTCCACCTGCACGTTGGCTATGCTGTAGCCGGTAGCCGGAGTTATGGTAAACGTCTGTTTTGCCCCGGAGTTGACCGACACCGCCCCCTGCGGGGAAATCGTTCCGCCGCTGCCTGCCGTGGCGTTGATCGTGTAAGAACTCGCGCTTCCGCTCCCGGGGCTTTGCGCCGAAAAGGAGGCCGAAATGGTGTGGCTTGCCGCGATACTGGAAAATGTATAGCTGCTGACGGCCCCCACCGAAACTCCGTCCACCTTCACATCCGAGATCTTATAGCCTGAAGCGGGGGTTATGGTGAAGGATTGGCTCCCCCCCCGGGTTTGAAAAAAACTCCCCGACGGCGATATCGACCCGCCCGACCCCGCAGAAGCACTGAGCGAATCGATCGCCAGCTGCGAGGAAAGGGGACTCTGATTATTTGAGCCGTCATAGGCCGATACGGCGATGTAGTAGCTTTGAGCGCCCAGGTTCGTCAGCGTAAAAGACGTGTTATTCCCCGCGTTCACCGTGGTCGTGTAGTTTCCCGATGTTGTGCCGTAGTGTACGTCATAGCCCGTTACCGGGCTGGAGTCGGCATTCCATGCGAGCACGGCCTGGGCGGCCGAGGCAGACTGCGAGAAAAGCAGTAAAGCAATTAAGAAGAAGAAACACGGATAGACGAAAAGTAACCGAAGTATTCTGAATTTCTTTAGAAGTGAAGCCTTAGACATAATTACATCCTTCAATACGGTCCTCTGAAAACGACGAGAGCATGCCCCAGGCTGCACAGGATAAATCCTGTTACCTTTCCGGGACGCACCTCACCACCACAACCACACAGTCAGTTGCTCCGGGGCTATTGCCTTTCGTAAAACCAGCTATTTTTAGAGATGAATATCCCTGGGGGGGCTTAGAGCAAGAATGGTACCATAAGGTGCGGAGATGGTCCCTACAGCATGTATGCCCAAAGGTAGTAAAGGATTGTAGTTACTATTCCGGCTTGAGTGAATCCATTTCCATACACTGCTGTAGGCGTGAAACCACAATCTCAAGAAACCGGTCATTGTATTAAGATAGAATAATTTATTTTTTCAGTATGTTAGAGGCTATCTATTCCGCATGCCGCCGCACTCCCCACTTCTCGAACCAGGTCGGCGACCACCCCGGCCCAATCTCCGGGGGATTTTTGACGGAATAACCGCGCAGTGGGATACCATGGGGAATCGTGCCGCTCCAGGAACCATCGCCACTCCCCGGAATGGCGCAGCACAATCCAGGTCGGCTTTCCCAATGCCCCGGCAAGATGAGCGATTGCCGAATCGACACTGAGCACCATGTCCAGATTTTCTATGAGCGCCGCAGCATCGGCAAAGTCGGACAACTCTTCCCCTATGCGGGCAAGGCGGGGCATCGATTCGAGAAAGTCCACATCCTGCTCGGGCACTTCCTTTTGCAGGCTTATAAGGTCCACTTCGAGGCGCATCAGCGGAAGAAACATCTCCAGGCGCATATCGCGCGTGTGATTTGCCGGCTCCCGCCTTCGCCCCGCCCAGGCAAGACCTACCCGGAGTCTTTTCGGTCCGCCGAGCCTGGTTCGCCACTTTTCGACCCGCTCTTTTGGCGCTCTCAGGTAAGGAATCTCGGTCGGGATCGTCTCGAGCCTTCCGCCCAATGCCAGAGGCAGGCTCATGAGAGGGCAATGGAAGTCATGTTCCGGCAAATCATCGCCCATGGAAACGATTGACACAGGGCAGTCGAGCGATCCGGCGAGCGAGGCCAGCACGGCGGGCACCCGCAGGATGGTTGCCCCGGCCGCCCGCGCCACAAGCGGCACGTAGCGCATAAATTGAATGGTGTCCCCGTACCCCTGTTCGGCCCAGAGCAGGATCGTTTTCCCTGAAAGATTTTCTTCCCCCAGCCACAGCGGCTGTAACGAACCGGACCGCACATGCCTCAATTGAGCGGTTTCCCACCTCGATTCGTATTCGCGAAAACCGCGTTCGAAGTCCCCCGTTGCCAGTCGGCAATGACTTCGCTCCATGCGGGCCTCTGCGAGGTCGGGTCGGAATTCGAGCGCCCTGTCGTAATCGGCGACCGCTTCCTTCATGCGGGCTAGCTTTTGGTGTACATTGCCGCGGTTAAACAAGAGGGAAGCATTGGAGGGCAGTAATTCCAGGCCGCGATTATAGCCCTCGAGGGCCTCCTCGGGTCTGTCGAGATCGAGCAGCGCATTTGAACGTCTGTTCCACAGGGTCGCAACCTCGTCTATCCGAATTGCCAGGGCAGCGTCGTAATCGCGCACCGCTTCCTCGAAGCGGTGGAGTCGCTCGAGAATGTTCGCCCTCTTGAGGAGCACCCCCACGTTTTCCCGGTTTCCGGCAAGAGTTCTGTTGCATTCCGAAAGGAGCTGATTGAAGCATATCGCGCGCACTTGGCGCACCTGCGGACTGTCGATCGACTTCAAGAGTTGGTCGAAACATGCGATCGCTTCTTCAGCCCGGCCCGATTCGAAAAGAACCGCACCTTTTTCAGCCAATATCGGAAGAAACCCGGGGTAAAGTCGTGCCGCCTCCTCCAGCCGACTCAGCGCTTCCTCGTATTGTTTGTCCCCGCGAAGGGAGGAAATTTTGACCAGAAGCTCAAGAGCTCGCCGTTTCTGCGCCTCCTCCATCTTTTTTGTCACCCTCCCCCGATTCCCTAAGAGGACAGGCTCGAAAGCTGGGTGTTCAGATAGCTCTGCATCTGGTCAAGTTGAGCCACGGTCGTGTTCATGTTTTCATATTCCTGCGTAAGCGAAGCGGTCTGCTGGTCGATGTTGGCCTGCATGTTGGTTATCTGCGTCTGCAACCCGCTGATCGAATTATTGATGCCGTTGTCCTGGGTGGTGATTATCCCGGTTGTCGCATTGGTGTATGCGTTCACCAGACTGCTCAGAAGAGAGGCCACTCCGCGGTTTACGGTAACGTTTGCACCGGCGGGGTAGGTGCTTCCCGAATAACTTACCGTCAACCCGTTGGCGCCGCTCGTAGAACCGGTAAGACTCAAAATATTCCCGCTGCCGCTGGCCGCCTGGCCGTCAATGGTTCCACCCGACGCCGAGGAGAAACTGACGGCGTAGGTGCCCGATAGTGTCGAACTGGTGTTGCCCCCGTATTGAAAGAGGCTGTTATCGGTAGTGCCCGAATCCTGAAAGATCTGGGTAACCGCCTGAAAATTGGTTGCCATCGCCTGCTCGAAGGTCGACTTATCCATGCTGAGCGTGCCGTTTGCACCAATCGTTATCCCTATGGATGTCAGAGTGTTGTATGTGCCCGTTCCGATTTGGCTCAAAGCGGTGTCTGCAAGCTGCGACTTCAATCCCTGCAGAGTGGGGTCGCCGAAAAGCGGACCTCCCGTGGTGTTGGTCGTCGAATTATAAGTGTTTTGCGTGTTGATGTCCGATATGACCTGGTTGTAGGCTGAAATCATGCTGTTTACTTCGGTTTCGATCCCGCTCGTGTCGTGGCCCACGTTGAGCGTAAGGGTGGTGCCGGGGCTGGCTGCAAGCAGGTTCAATGTCACGCCCGAAAGTACGTTGGCGGCCGTGTTGGAAGCACTGCTGATGTTCATTCCGTCTACGCTGAAGGAGGCATTCGTGCCCTGCTGGATCACGTCCTGGACCGGGCCGGTCGTAAAAGAGCCGAAGCCCAGGGAGGCATTGCTCGGAGTGAGGCTTACCGAAAGTTGACTTGCCCCGGTCGCGCTGTCAGCCACCTGGATTTGCCCGCTGGAAGTGACCGTAGCCGCAACATTTCCGAAAACGCTGTTAATCTGGTTCAGCAGGTCCTGGACGGTGCTGTTCTGGCCAATGGTAAAATTGCCCGATACGCTGGTACCGCTGTGGTTCGTTCCCGAAATCGAAATCGTATCTCCCGACTTCCAGGAGTAGCCGGCTATCCCGGAAATCAGCGATGCGGACGTGATTGGCGTCGTACCGTTCGTAGTGTTCGCCGTACCCCCGGTGACACCGCTCGTGTTGAACCCCAGCGATTCGAGCGCCGTGCTGCCGGTTGCGTCGGCAAGCGTCATTCCCGCAGCGCCGGTCGTGTCGCTCGAGAGCACCATCCGATAGGTGCTCGCGCTGTCCTGGATGATGGAGGCCGTTACGCCCGAAGGAGTGGAGCCCGAATCCAATGCATTGATTTTGGTCTGCAGGGTTTGCAGAGTATCGCTTGCAGCAAGTGAAACCGTCTGGCCGTTCACAGTGAAGGAACCCGTCAGGTTCAAGGCGTTTGTCTGCGAGGAAAAATCGGTGGATGCCATCTGCTGGGACTGGGCAACCGAGTTGATCACCACGCTGTAGGTACCGACGTTTGCCGAAGAAGACGCCGTTGCGGTAAGAAGTGAGGAGGCGCTCGTACTCGAGTTGGAGGATACGCTTGTCGTGTACAGGGACAGGCCCGTCGGACTTGCCAGCGTATTGGAGGCGGTCTGAAGCGACCCCAGATCGCTCGAGATCGTTCCCCAGGCCGAGATCTGGGTGTTGTAGGCGCTTATTTGGTCGTTATACGGCGTCAGTTCCTGTTCCGAAACCGAGGTCAGCTGGCTGACAATCGACTGCCAGTCTATGCCTGTTCCCAGTGCCGTCAAACTGATGGTCGAAGAGGACGTTGGAGACACCGTCGACACTGTGCCCTCCTTGAAACCGGTCCTTTTTACAATCGGACCTGAAATGGAAGCGATTCAAAGGCCCGACGCAAAAAGTCATACTTCCGGGCCACCGCGGTTTACGCACGAAGTCACAATAAAACCGTCCAATAGCGTAATCGGAATATTGCGGGAAGAACTTAAGAGAAAATTCTCTCGGCTCCGAAAATATTTTGAATGCGGCTGCAGGTTGGGGGCGGGAAATGTATCTATCGAGAACCTTAGGTCAATTTTTCATATGCAAGGATGATTTGCTTGCTTTTTTCCTCGGCCAGCTTTTGAAATTCCGGCCCCAGGTCGTTGAATTTATCGGGGTGGTATTGCTTTATGGCCGAAAGGTAGGCGTTGTGAATCTGGTCCATGCCGGCGCCGGCCGAAAGGTTCAATATCTCCAGATTGTCGGCGCCTACAGTTGCGGGAGTCTCCTTTGTCGAGCAGGTTCCACCATTTAGACCGGCCAGGAACTCTTTTGACTTCTGCCTACCCTCCTTGGAAATCTGCACTCTGTCTTCAATCTGCCCCGGCCCGCTACGCGATTTGCGACTTATGCGCGAACTTTCCGTATAGGCTTTTAAAACGCTTGTTATCCGAAGGGGCCCCGTCATTGGCAATCCTGGAGGTGCATGTCGTCAGGGAAAAAATCCCGTATCTTTTCCACACCCATTTCCAGGCAACCCGGCCGTCTCCAGCGAGACCCGTAGGCTTTCCGCCCCCGGCTCACGCCGGGTTTGGCTTTATCAGGAATTGAATTTACTCTATAGAATGAAACGCGCGCCGTCAAGACCGATTCCAGCGATTTTGACCAGATTCCAACTGCTTGTCTTCTCTTTACGATACATCCGACAACGGCTTGACATCCCCTGTCGTGGAAATTCCTTTACAAAACTTAACCCCTGTTAACAGATATTAACTCGATCTTCCCCGAGGCTTCTTATATTACTCCCATATCGAGAGAACTTCGAACCCAAAGGAGAAAACAGGATGAAAAAAAAATTGACCGGATTTGCAATAGTTCTCGTGACGGCACTGTGGATGAGCGGATCGTGGGCATTCTTCAATTCCATTGCAAGCGCGCAAAACACTTCGCCTTCCCCCACCGCGCCCCCTCAAACCCAGGCGCCGCCGGCCCAACCCACCGCGCCCCCAACCCAACCGCACCATTGGAAGGGCAAGCACGGCCATGAAAATTTTTGGAAACAGCTCAACCTGACCGAGAAGCAGAAAAAGGAAATCAAAGCCATTCAAGAAAAAGCGCGGCCCGAAATGCGGCCTCTCATCAAGGAACTTAAAGAGGGACGCAAAAAGCTTATGGCCCTCAGAAAAGCCGGCAAATTCGATGAGGCCAAAGTACGCGCCGTTGCCGAAGAACAGGGCCGGACCCTCACGAAGGTGATCGTCGAGCGAGAGCGCACGATGTACCAAATGAGAGAGGTATTGACTCCCGAGCAGCGCGCAAAACTCGACCAGGAGCGCCGTTCCTGGATGCACCACCATAAACACTGGTAAAAATCACAAAGACCAACCCTAAGTGGCACAACACCCATGTCCGGAGCCTTGCGGCAAGACCTGTCGCCGCAGGGCCCCGGCCCGCCGCATCGATAGCGCAAAAGGGTTGGAAGAGTACTGGACATTTTGTCCAAAATCCACTAAGCTGCTCCGCATGGTATAGAGAGAACTATTTTCAGCAACCTGCAGCTTTGATTCAAATCTTCAGACAGCAACAAAATCCGACTAAAGCGCCCCTCGCTGGTCTCAGCGTTTCGCGCTCCATTTTTCATTGAATGAGGATGGAACAATGGAACCTACAAACATCCTGATTTTTTTGCACATACCCAAAACGGCAGGAATAACCCTCGAGTCAATATTTAAGCGTGAATACGGCAAGAAAAGAACTATTGCGATCGACAAGGGAAATTTCGAAAAGGCCCTCTCTGAACTGGGAAACGAAACACTTGGATCTCGTCAAAAAAGCATTCTTATTAATGCCCGACACAGCGCCTTCGGTATTCATCGATTAATTCCTAGTCCAAGCACATATATAACGATTTTAAGAGACCCGATAACCAGGGTAGTATCATACTACTATTACTTACTTGCGCAAAAAGATAACTCCATGCGCGATATTGTCGTATCTCGGCATATGAGTCTGGAAGAATTTGTCACCAGCGGCATCACTTTTAATACGGACAACGGACAAACCAGGCAGCTCGCCGGTGCCTATGATGTGCCATTTGGACAGTGTACCGACGGGTTGCTGAGTCAGGCGCTTGACAACATTGACAACCATTTTTCTTTTGTTGGCTTAACTGAATCTTTCGATCATTCGCTAATTAGAATGCGTGAAATATATGGATGGCGAAAGCATCCTGTTTATATCAAAAGAAACAAAAACAAAAAGAAGCCTTTTCTGACTACGATCCCTGACAGAACAATAGAAATTATTAGAGAACATAACGATCTGGACTGCCGATTATATGACTATGTAAAATCCAGCTTCGAAAAGACCGGCTCTGTGGAACTTACTGACAAAATAAGGCATTTCCAAAGAATCAAGTGGGTTTATTGCGCTATCAAGAAACCCATTGCCCTTCAGAATTCGCTTCACCGGCCGATCGTAAAAAAATTGGAAACCTTCATCAAATCCCATAGAACCATCAATCTATAACCAGCAACTGACAACTAGCAACTACTCTTCGCCGGGAGTTCGATAGTAACGCTCAACCCGCGGTCCGGAGCGTTTTTCGCCCACACCCGCCCCCCGTGCCGTATGACCGCACGCTCGGTAATGGCAAGCCCCAGTCCCGTCCCGCCGCGCTTCCTGTCGCGCGCATCCCCCACCCGGTAGAAGGGAGAAAAAAGGTCGGCGAGCGACGATTCCGGAACTCCCGGTCCCTTGTCCAGCACTTCTATTACGGCATGCGAAGAGCCCGCATCTTTTTGTCGAAACCGGAGCGCAATCGTCACTTCGCTGTTTTCCGCCGTGTGGCGGATGGCATTGCGCAACACGTTCTCCACCGCACTGCGCAGCAGTTCCCTGTTTCCCACCACTAAGCAGTTCTCGACGGAAACGACATGGACCCTGCAGTCCCCTCCCCTCGCCTCGAAGTCGGCGTCCACAGCCAGTTCCTCCACCAACTCCCCCATGGCCACCGGCTCCATCTCCATTTCCTCCACCCCGCTTTCCAGACGGGCCAGCATGAGGAGTTTTCCGATCAGCCCGTTGAGCCTCTCGGCTTCAAGCCCTATTCGATCCAGGGCGTTTGTCGTCTCCCTTTCCTCTCCCCGCCGTGCTATCTCCAGAGCGATGGTCAGCCTCGCAAGCGGGGAGCGAAACTCGTGGGAGATGTCGCGCAAAAGACGCTTCTGTAACCCGAGAAGAGATTCGAGCCGTTCGGCCATCTGGTCGAAATCCTTCCCCAGTTCTGCGATCTCATCGCGCCTTTTGCCCAAAACCGAGCCGACCCGCACCTTGAGGTCTCCGTCGGCAAGGTTTCTCGCTGCCGCCCCGAGCTTGCTGATAGGAGTGGAAATATACCGGGCGAGCCAATAACATACCCCGCCCGCCGTAAGAAAGATGATGATGAGGTTCATCGTCCAGAAGCGGTAATTGCCCAAAAGGAAGTGGTGAATGGGTATCCGAGTGATCAGCGTGTACTTTTTGCCGCTCGGGCCTGCAAGCTCCTGGGCCAGAAACATATCCCGCTCGGTCCTTCTGAAGTCGAGCCCCGCCGGACTGTGGTGCAGGGACAGAACTCGTACTTCCGCAGGCGCCGCCCCCTCGGTAAGCATCCGGTTTCGGTCGTTGTAGAAATAAAAATCGATGTCTACTGCCCGTTGAAGCTCGCGTACGTAGCGCACAAACGGCGCTTTTCCTTCCTGTTCGTATATCTGGATGGCTGTTTGGCCCGAAAGCCGGATGGAGTTTCCCGCGACGCTGGACCAACGGTCATAGGCCCCGGGCTTGATCGTGAGATGGCCCTCTTTGGGCGGGCGGATGATGAGTCGCGCAAACCAGGGCAAGGCGAAAAAAGGGTGCGACTCGGTGGCCACCGCCGAAAGGAAGGAGGCAAAGCTCACAAGGGCCATCCCCACCCAGAACCAGAGGAAGATTTTTATAAAAAGGCTTCTCATCGAAATTCGCGCTCCGACTCCCCCGCTCATTTCAGGGCAATGTCTTTCTCCGATCGCGACGGGTTGGCATAGACATAGCCGGCTCCCCGTACCGTCTTGATCCGTTCGAATTCGCCGCTCCGGTGGCCCAGCTTTTTCCGGAGGCTGCTCAGATGCACGTCCACGCTGCGATCGAAGGCCGTGAGGGACCTCCCCAGGACCCCCTCGGCCAGTTGCTCGCGCGTCACCACGTGACCGGCTGCCCGCAGCAGCATCTCAAGACAACCAAACTCCACCGAAGTCAAATCGACCCGCTCGCCGTTTCGGCGCACTATCCGACTTCCCGTGTCCAGTTCCACATCGCCCACACAGATTGTTTCAGGCGTAAACGGGGAAGCACTCCTGTCATGGCGGTCTTTTGTGCGACGCAAAATGGCCCTGGCGCGGGCAATCAACTCGCGGGGATTGAACGGCTTTGGCAGGTAGTCGTCCGCACCCATCTCGAGCCCTACGATGCGATCGACCTCTTCGTCTCGCGCCGTCAACATCAGAACGGGCGTATCGAGTTGGGAGCGCAACCGTTGGAGGACCTCGAAACCGTTCATCCCGGGCAGCATGATGTCCAGAACTATCAGGTCGTATTCGCCCGCTTCCGATACGGCCTTTTGCAATCCCTTTTCGCCGTCGTGG
>JBMFWU010000129.1:0-15969 GCA_049964955.1 Syntrophobacteraceae bacterium | reverse complement strand
CGAGCGTCGAACGCTCGCCTGCGATCTCGAGCGCTTTTTCGACGATCACCTCGGTTTCGGGGCGCGGAATGAGGACTGCGGGCGTAACCTCGAAGTCGAGCGACCAGAATTCCTGTTTCCCCGTAATATACTGGGTCGGCTCGAAGGCGCTCCTTCGCCGTATGAGCCCCCGATACCGCGCCAACTCTTCTCCTCCAAGCGGCTTATCGAAGTTTATGTAGAGCTGCACCCGCTCCACGCCAAGAACGTGGGCCAGAAGCACCTCTGCGTCCGCCCTGGGCTGGGCGAGCCCCTTGTCTTTCAAATACCCGGTCGTCCATTGAAGGACCTTCAAGACCGTCCATGCCTCTTCCATCAATTACCTCATGGGACTACGAATTTACGTGGAAAACAATGCCTTTTTTTCGTCGGCCGTGACTTCTTCCTCCACGGCGAGAGGGGATGGCTGCTCGGCGCAGATGCGGTCTCTGCCGCTGTTTTTAGCCTCGTACAAAAGCCGGTCGGCCCTGCTGATAAAGGATTCGAGCGTGTCGCGGTCGGCGTGATTGAACACGGCAACCCCAAAGCTTGCGGTGATGGCGATGTGTTGTTCGCCCAAATCGACGGGACGCGCCCGCACGAGATCGCGCAGTCGCGTTGCGATCAGCACCGAGTGGCCAAGAGAGGCGTTGGGCAGGATGAGAGCGAACTCCTCCCCCCCGTAGCGGCAGGGAATATCGATGACACGAAGGCCCTCTTTGAGCAGTTTGCCCAGGTGGGCCAGAACCGCGTTCCCGCCTTCGTGCCCGTAGAGCGTGTTGACGTTTTTGAAATGATCCAGGTCCAGCATGATCAGCCCGGTCGGCAGCTTTGTGCGCCGGGTCCTTTCCATTTCGAGTTCAAGAGAGGCTTGCATGTGCCGGAAATTGAAAAGACCGGTGAGCGCGTCGATAGAGGAGAGCTCCTCGAGTTTGCGGCACCTTTCACGCAACAGTTCAACTTCTTCGAGCAGCGGGCAGTGCTCAACCTTCGGGCACCCTTGCGCCTCGAATTCCCCTTGGATGTCGAGCTTACTCAAAAGCGCCTCCCGAGAAACGAAGTACCGGATTCTTCGGACTTTTTACATCATTGCCCCGCCAACTTCAAGACGCTCCCCGTTGGAGGTCCGCGCCACCTGAAAGGGAAAGACGGGAAAATCGACGCAAAACCGTATCCACGTGTTGGGGTGGGCCTGTGCGAGACGATTGCCGTTTCCATCTTCGAATGCGTCGAGCACATGCACGCAGACGGACCCGTCGGGATTCAGGAACTCCAGCTTCTGGCCGGGAAGAAGCCGCGATCTTGCCTCGAAAGAGATTTTACCGCCATCGCAGGAGCGCACAAGGCCGGCCAGGGTGTGGGTCTGAATGTAGGAGATCTGCGTTTCGACATCGGGCTTTCCGGCTTTGGCGCCCGCAAAAAGCGAACCCTTCGTGTAGGGACGATGGCTGATCTTGCACAGGTCTTCCATCCAGGCCGGTTCCGCCCCCAAAGCCCAAGGGTGGAGCGCGCACCGGTCAATCGCCTGCCTGTAGGCCCTCGTTACGCTCGCCGCGTAGAGCGCGCCTTTCATGCGCCCCTCGATTTTGAACGCATCGATCCCCAACCGCACGAGCGGACCGATCTTTTCCAAAAGACACAGGTCCTTCGAATTGAGGATGTAGGTGCCGCGCGAATCCTGCTCGACGGCAAAAAACTCTCCCGGCCGCTTCTCCTCTACCAACCCCCAGGCCCAACGGCACGGCTGGGTGCAAAAGCCGCTATTGGCGCTGCGATTCCTTTCGGAAGACTTTCCGGGATTTTCGGCCGAGGAATTCAAAAAAGCGCTCATCAGGCAGCGGCCCGAATAGGACATGCACATCGCCCCATGCACGAATACTTCGATCTCCGCCCCCGACTTTTGCACCATCTCGGCGACTTCCCGAAAACTCAGCTCGCGCGCCGGGTTGATGCGCCGCACCCCCTGCTCCACCCAAAACCGGGCGCTCAGGGAATTGGTCGTATTGGCCTGCGTACTGAGATGAACGGCTACCTCCGGGGCATATTTGCGCGCAAGCAGCAAGACTCCGGGGTCCGAAATGATGAGCGCATCGATTTTTAACTCCTGGAGATATTCCAGGTAGGGAATCATTTTCTCCAGATCCGGGCCGCGCGCAAAAATATTTACGGTCACATAGATCTTTTTCCCGAGACCATGGGCGATACGGGTTGCCGTGGCAAGGTCCTGCGCGTCGAGGTTATGCGCAAAGCCCCGCAGCCCGAAGTCCTTCCCCGAAGCATAAACGGCATCCGCGCCGTACAAGAAGGCGATTCTCAGCTTTTCCAGGCTTCCGCCGGGAGAAAGCAGTTCGGGCGCGGGCGTCGTTTTCCGCCGGGATCGATCCATGCTGGTCACAATCTTTGGTAGATTTCAGGGATAATTTTCGGTTTTTTCATTCTAAACGGATCGAGCCTGTTTGACAACGTCGCAAACTCTCCGCGATCAGGGCAATCGTATGAAATATATTGAAAGGCCGTAGGATGCAAAAGCGCGGGGGCTTTCGCCCCCTGCCCCCCCACGCCGCTACGCGGCTCAGTTGGCGATTTTTATTCCTGTAGAAAGCCGAAAGGTGTAGAAAGGCGTAGGTTGGGGTGAGCACAGCGAACCCCAACAAGGAGGAAGATCAATCGAAGAAAACCTCGGCAGCCCCCATAGCAATGCATCCGATCTCGAGCGTGACAGGATCGCCTGGCTGAGCCTCAAGCTCGTGCCGGGCCTTGGCGACAGGACCATTTTGCGCCTCGTCGAGATTTTCGGTTCCCCCGAAAAGGTCCTTGCCGCGAGCCCCAAGGAATTGAGCCTCCGCGGCCCGTCGCGCGACATGGCTCTGGGCGCCCTTGGCGCAAAAAAGTTTGCAAAAGACCCGCAGGCCGAGTTTTTGTATCTCAAAAAGAACGGCTTCCGGATGGTGTGCAGGAATGATGCGGATTATCCGGCAAATCTTTCCCAGATTCCCGATCCCCCTGCAGTTTTATTCGTCTCGGGCGAACTTCTGCCGCGCGACCTTGCCGCAATCGCCGTGGTCGGCTCCCGATACGCATCGCCCGCCGGGGTCCTTTTTGCCGAAAGGTTGAGTTCGGACCTCACCTCGTGCGGTCTGACGGTGGTAAGCGGCTTTGCGATGGGCATCGACTCCGCCGCCCATCGCGGAGCGCTCAAGGCCGGGGGAAGGACCCTGGCGGTCCTTGGCTGCGGACTCGATATCAACTACCCTTCCATCAATTCCGATCTGAGGCGCCGGATCGGGCGGAATGGAGGCCTTCTGACCGAATTCGTTTCCGGAACACCTCCTTCCGCAGGTAATTTCCCGGCGCGAAACCGCATAATCAGCGGCCTTTCCCTGGGAGTCGTCGTGGTGGAAGCCGCCGAGAGAAGCGGCTCTCTCATTACCGCACGCCTCGCGCTGGAACAGGGCCGGGAGGTTTTCGCCGTCCCCGGAATGGCTCAAAGCATGCGCAGCAAAGGAACCCACAAGCTCATAAAACAGGGGGCCAAGCTGGTGGAAAACGCAGAGGATGTCCTGGAAGAGATCCGGCCTCTGCTTCGAACGGGCCAATCCTTGCCAGGGGCAGTCCCGTTGTGTGCTACCGGTGCAATAGCGCACAAACAGGAGGAAGCCCGGGGGCCTGAGGAAAAAACTCTTTTAAAGATCCTGGACAAGATCCCCAAACAAATCGACCAAATAGCCCTGGAGGCCGGTATGCCGGTGCAAAGAGCGCTCGCCATACTGCTCGAACTTGAACTCATGGGCCTTGTCGCCCAGCTGCCGGGAAAGTATTTTATTTGCGGGGATTGAGTTTCAAGTCACTTGGACTGCACATTGCCCAGGGCCGCCGTGAGGCCCAACCCGATATACACCCCTCCCGCGACATAGCGCCCCGTGGACATGGCTGAGCGCGACGTTTTGAACCACCGGCCGACGCTCCCCGCCAGAAGCGCGTACATGGAGTCGCTTATCGCCGCAAGCAGGACAAAGATGCACCCCAGGACCAGCATTTGCCAGGTGATCGCTCCCTGAGAGCGGTCGACGAACTGAGGCAGGAAGGCGATGAAGAAAAGGGCGGTTTTGGGGTTGAGCGTCTGGATCACTACGCCTTGGAAGAAGATCCGGCGCAGCCTTTGCGCCTGATTTTCCGCGGTCGCCCGGACGGCTTCCCGGCTGAAGATTTTTCGCAGGCCGAGGTAGATCAGGTAGGCGGCGCCCAGGTCCTTTACCAGAGTAAAGGCCAACGCCGAGGAAAGAAGCAGCGCCGAGAGCCCCAAGGATGCAGCAAGGATCTGCGCGAGGGTGCCCACCGCGATTGCGCAAACGGAAACGAGACCTGCGCGCCGCCCCTGGTCGACGCTCCGCGTGACTATGTAGAGGACGGCTGGACCGGGGATGATCGCCAGCACTAACGAAGCGAGCAGGAATACGGGCAAATGCGGAATACCAGGCATAAGACGCCTCCTTTGAGGGATAAAGCCCTTTTCATACCACGCAAGCTTCTTCAAAGATACCGTTATTGTTGAAACCCACCGGGCGGATAAATTCGGACGGCTGTTAAGCGCTTTTGCCCTTCCCCGCGCTCACGGCGTGTCGTTCCCGGCTGCCGTCGGGGCCACGAGTATTTTGGCAGGGTTTTCGGGCAGGGTTTTCGCCACGAGCCTGTTTGTAAAAAGCCTTCGGGCCAAGTCTTCTATCTGCTGCGGGGTGACGGCCCGCACCAGGGCCGGATAGCGTTCGCCGTAGTTCCAGCCAAGCCCCAGCACCTCATTGAGGGCCGCATCCCCGGCCTGGCTTTCGATCGTTTCATTCTCGAACTTCAGGCCTGTCAGCAAGGCTTCCTTGGCCCTATCCAATTCGGCCGGGGAAACGAGCTTTTGGGTCAGCTCCTCGAGATTTTGTTCGATAAGCCCCTCCACTTTGGGCAGATTGGCCGTCGTGGTCTGGGTCATTACGCCGAAATAACCGGCGTTATCGCCGTAGAAGGGGAAAGTGCTCACGGTGTAGACGAGGCTCTGGCTGCCGCCTCGAAGAGAATCGAACATCCTGCCGGATAGAGAGCCGCCCCCGGAGAGCACCTCGGTCAGCACGTCGAGAGCAGGCCGCTCGGGGTCTTTTATCCCCAGGCCGTTTGTACCGATAAAAAGGGCCGAACTGCCCTTTTCGTCCCGGATCGAAACGGTGCGGTTCGCATCGAGCGGATGGGTCTCATCGGGGAGGCTCAACTTCACGGGCGCACCGGTCCATTTGGAGAATTCCCGCTCGGCCAGTTCTTTTGCCTGCTGCGGCTCCACATCACCATAGATCGCCAGCACCGAATGGGTAGGGTTCACCATTTTACGATAGAAAGCGAGAATTTCTTTACGAGTAAAAGAGTTGACGGATGAAAGCGTTCCCAGCCTGTAGTGGGCGTAGGGGGTTTTGTGGAAATAATTTTTCGTAAAGAGCCCCGTCACCTCGCTTTGCCAGTTTTGATCGCGCATCTTTATTGCGGTGAGGGTGTCTTGTTTCTGTTTTTCGATCTGGTCGGGGGGGAGGTCGGCATTTCGGGCTATATCGGACAGCAGACGCAAGCCCAGGCCCAGGTTCTTCTTTAGCACATCGATCGTGACATGGTAGCTGTTGTAGTCCGAATCGGCGTGGATCACGCCACCTACGTCTTCGACCTCTTTCATCAGGTCCATCTTGTCGACGTTTTTTGTCCCGGCGGTCAAAAGCGAGGCGGTAAAGGCGGAGATGCCGGGGTCTTTGGCGTTTTCCAGCGCAAGGCCGCCCGTTCCCCAGAGCTGCAGGGTGACGATCGGCAGGTTCGCCTTGCGCTTTATCAAGAGCTTCAGCCCGTTACCCATCCGGCTGAATCGAACCTTGTGAACTTTGGGCGCGGGACACGTGATGGCGGCAACCGGTTGGACCCCGGCCGGGGCCATTGGCTTTATGACCGCTACATTCATGCGGTTTTTCACCAGGTATCGCCTGGCGACCTCCTGCACCTGCCGGGCAGTGACGGCGCGAATCCCGTCGATATATTGCTTGTCGTAGTAGGGGGTTCCGGTGAGAAGAAAGGAGGACGCGAGCGAGGAAGCCTCGGCCTCAACGGATTGTTCGGCGAAGAGGTGGTGGGCGATGACGGCATTTTTGGCTTTTTTCAACTCATCGGCGGAGACGGGTGTATCTTTCAGGCCCTCGATTTGACCTTCGATGCACTGTAGGGCCGAGGGCCACTGGGAGGCGGACATCGATGCGGAGATCAGAAACTGGCCGCGCACGAAGGCGGGGGTCCAATTGGTTGCGCCTATACTGAAGACCCGGTTCTGCGCCTCTTTCATGCTGCAATAGAGCCGGCAGGTTTCGCCCTTTCCCATCACTCGGGCGAGAACGTCGAGCGCGTAGAGGTCCTTATTATACGCGCTGACCGACGGGAACCCGATCATCGCCTCGACCAGTTTGGTGACGGGAACCTCTTCGTCCTCCCACCGGGGGCCTGTCTGCG
The DNA here is from genome assembly GCA_049964955.1 of Syntrophobacteraceae bacterium. Lineage (GTDB taxonomy): Bacteria > Desulfobacterota > Syntrophobacteria > Syntrophobacterales > Syntrophobacteraceae > SbD1. The sequence continues at coordinate 9,435 of JBMFWU010000129.1, read as the reverse complement.
GGGGTTCCCGCGGAACGTTGGCCGGCGCCGAGGCTTCGGGGAGAAAGTCCCTCGTCTTTTGAGCCACGAACTGGAGCACCTCCGGGGCGGGAACATTTCCCGCAACGGAAACGATGATGTTCTGCGGCTGATAGCGCTCCCGATAATAAGCCAGAAGCTGCTTTCTTCCCTGCTTCACGAAGACGTCGGGATAGCCGACTACCGGGTATTTCACCGGACTTCTCCGGTAGGCCGTTTGCAAAAACAGGTCCCACAGCACAATATTGGGGCTGCTGTCGCGCATTCTCATTTCCTGCTGAATGACATTTTTCTCGCGGGCGATATCCTCGGGGGCAATGAGATTTTGGGTCACCTTGGAGAGCAGGATGTCCAGGGCGCCCTTCCAGTGAGCGGCCCCGGCGTTGATGTAAAAAACCGTCTTATCGTAGCTCGTATAGGCGTCCATCGAACCGCCTATCGCTTCGAGCCGGTTTTTCGCCTGATCTTCGCTCATAGAATCGGTTCCCCCGGAGACGACGAGGTGCTCGAGATAATGCGAAAGGCCGGCCTTCATATATTTGCCTTCAAAAACCGAGCCGGTATGCACGAAGACCTGGGTGGAAACGACGCGGGAATCGGGCATCTGATGAACGAGCACGGTCAGACCGTTTTTTAACACCACGAAAAGGTCCCCGGGCTTGGAGGCGATCGTTCGCGAAACGAAGGGCCGGGACTGGGGGAGAATTGGGGGACACTGGGCGCCTTCAAAGGCAAAAGCGGCCCCGGGAAGCCACAAACAGAAGGAAGTGGCGAGGATACAGGCCAGTAGGTTCCATTTACGCATAAAGTCGATTCCTTTTGGGCAATTTTCAGTAGAAATCGACTAATTGTACCTGCGGAGTCAAGAGAGTAGAGTTAACGCATCAACTCCCTGGCTTCGGCCTGGCCGTTTAGCAGAAGGTCCGGGTGAACGCCGTAGTTGTAGCTGCGCATGCGAAAATAATTGTCGAGGATTCCCACTCTGGTATCGACGTAGTCATAGATGGTGAGACGGTGGTCGGCGCTTTCCCCTTCCTGGGATATATCCCGGATGGCATTGGAGAGATTTTTTTGGAAGTAGACCGGAACGGCCAGAAAGACGACGTGAGATCTGAGGTTTCGGGAGCACTGGGGCAAAGCGGTCGGGGCGACCAGAAGGACCCTGGCGTGCACTGCCCCATCCCTGGGGCCCCGGCTGTTTCCCCCGTCCCCGTTGCCGGAAAACCGGGAACCGGCGCTCAACTCGCTCGCCACCGTTATGCCGCGCCGGCTCAATTCCTCTCCAAGCGCCCGATCCTGCTCCTCACCGCCCGAAAGGACAACCACAGGCTCTTCGCCCTTGCCGAGTTCGGTTTCCACATCGTCTGCAATCTTGCGGTTTCTTTCCGGATCGAGCATGAGCCCTTTTAGCATGGGCGAATAGTCGGCCCGGGAATTATAGGGATACTCGAACTCGGTTCGCCGGGCGATCACAGTGCCGGGAATGATTCCCCGCCCCTCTCTCGCATCCTTTTCATCGATCGAATACACCACGTCTCCCAGGTAAAAATTGATCAGCTTCAAAAGCCTGTCTTTGCGCTGCAAGGTGTTGGAAAGACCCAGTACGTAGCGGCAGTCGAAATTGGGGAGAAGGTTGGTCACAATCTTTGAAGGAGAGCGCTGCGATTCGTCGAAGATGATGTATCCGACCTTGTCGTAAATTTTTCTCCAATGGCGCATAACTTCGCCGATATGCCCAATGGTGATCCGCTGTCCAATCTGCTGGGTACCGCTCGAAAAAACCCCCACTTCCGATGCCGGAATCTGTAGAAAGCTCTCGATTTTTCTGAGCCACCCGTCGAAAAGATCCGTTTTGGGGACCACGATCAGGGTAGGCTGGCGTCTCTGGGCAGCGGTGTAGAGGGCGATTACGGTCTTGCCGCTCTTGTGGCCCCCGACGAGGCTTGCAAAGTCGTGTTCCAGCACGGCTTCGGCGGCCGATTGCTGGTAGACTTTCAACTCGCCGTGAAATTCGAGATCTATCGGATCGAAATGGCGTCTTCGATCGACCAGTCGATAGGAAACCTGGTATTTTTTACACAGATCGACGAATTGATCGAGAAATCCCCTGGGGATCAGATAATTTCTGCCCTTCTGCTTAATGCAGCTGATCTGGGCCGGGATGTTGCCGAGCCACTCGCCGCGGTTGTGCCGCAGTTCATATTCGGGATTGGTAAAAACCAGCCGTTCGTGCAACTTTTTTTCGAGCACGGGCGGCAGCCCGTCCATGGGCAATTTGATCCACTCAGCAAGCAAGACATTGATATTTTTGGAAAACATCTCAGAAACCCTCCGCCGGGCGCCAAGCTACGCAGCCGCCCCCGGACAGGAAATGCAGCAGTGACTGTAACATCCGGCCGAGCACCGGATGCCCGGAACGCACAGCCCTCCAAACGGTCTTCCCGGAAACCGGGAGAGATGAAAAAAGGGCCTGAGCTCCGGAGCGGCGGAAAACACCGCACCCGCAGCAAGCCCATTCCCTCTCGCCGCGGACCGGTCGTTTCGTTCTCGGTGAGCATGACTTTGTATAAAGTTGTACTCTCCGGTGTTGGCGCGGATAATAACAGCAATTATACCGCACCTTCCGCGGAAAGTGTTATAACGGCCTACCTCAAAACTTCGAAAGGAGCCTTCGATGAAGGATGATTCCCCGCAGGTTGTGATTATAGAACAACTTAGCCGCGAATACGATGAAAAATATCGAAACTTGGAAAAACTTATCTCGGACACCGATCCGGAAGATGTCCCGCCTCAATTGATGGCGCTCGCCGAACGAGCCGCAGAACATTTTCGTTCGGCCCAGGCCGCGATCCTGTCACTGCCCGAAATAACCCGAAGCGATTCCGGGGCACTTCCGGCAATGAGTGTGCTCTTCCGAACGTTCGATGAAATGCGTATTCTTTTTCATTTCCTCTATGAAAGCTACCGGCAGCGGAGATAAATCGAAGGCACTATATCTCCCTTCGAAAAATCCTGATACAAGCGCACCCCATACAGTCGAAGCCTGTTACTCTTTTTAAAACAGGCGAGACCTGTTTGCAATGGGGTTACGAAGGGGAAACGAGAGATTTTCTCCAAACGAAGCCGGGAAGCCTCTTATCGGGGCTTCCCGGCCATATTCAGGAAAACCGGAGGCGGGCGGGGCAAAAGGTGTGGAAACCCTCCCTTTAGGTGCCCATTTCCCACGAATGGAGGTACTCATCCTGCTCCCGGGTGAGAGTATCGATCACTACGCCCATGCTTTCGAGTTTCAAGCGCGCGATCTCCCGGTCGATATCCAGGGGCACCCGGTAGACCTTCTTTTCGAGAGAAGCGTGGTTTTTCACCATATATTCGGTGGATAGCGCCTGGTTGGCAAAGCTCATGTCCATAACGCTCGAAGGATGCCCTTCGGCGGCGGCCAGATTGATCAGGCGGCCTTCGCCCAGTACATAGAGTCTTCTGCCATCACCGAGGTTGAATTCTTCGACAAATTCCCTGATGGTGCGAACCGAGGTGGCCATCGCCTGAAGGTCTTCGAGGTTTATCTCTACGTTGAAATGGCCCGAATTGCTGATGATCGCGCCATCTTTCATCTTTTCGAAATGCTGTTTGCGCAGAACGTGCAGATCGCCGGTGAGGGTGCAGAAAAAATCCCCGATCTCGGCCGCTTTGTCCATGGACATTACCTGATAGCCGTCCATAACTGCCTCAAGGGCCCGCAGCGGGTCGATCTCGGTCACGACCACCTTGGCCCCCATCCCCGCGGCGCGCCGGGCAACCCCGCGGCCGCACCACCCATAGCCGCTCACCACAAATGTGGAACCGGCAAGCAACCGGTTGGTTGCGCGGATGATTCCGTCGATGGTGCTTTGGCCCGTTCCATAGCGGTTGTCGAAAAGGTGCTTGGTATCCGCATCGTTTACGGCGACGATCGGGTACTGCAGAACGCCCTTTTCGGCCATACTGCGAAGGCGGATAACGCCCGTTGTGGTCTCTTCGGTACCGCCTATCACACTAGGCAGAAGCTCTCTGCGATCGGAGTGGAGGATGCTCACAAGATCCGCCCCATCGTCCATCGTAAGCTGGGGGGAGTGTTCCAGAGCGGCATGAATGTGGCGATAATAGGTATCCTTATCCTCGCCCTTTATGGCAAAGACCGGGATCTGCTCGCAAACGGAAAGAAATGCCGCCACATCGTCCTGGGTGCTCAAGGGGTTGGAAGCGCACACGCGCACATCTGCCCCCCCCGCCTTGAGGGTCAGCGCAAGTGCGGCGGTTTCGGTAGTAACGTGCAGGCAGGCGGCCATTCTCAACCCGGTCAAAGGTTTTTCCGAAGCAAACCTCTCCCGGATGGAACGTAGCACGGGCATCGACTGGGTTGCCCATTCAACTCGCAAACGGCCCTTTTCGGCCAGTCCACTGTCCTTTATATCAAAATTCATTCACACTCCCCGTTCATTGATTGTCGGGGGACGCCCGGCGCCCCCCGACCCACAGTCAGAAAATGTTCAGCATTTGCAGGCGCGGTCGCCGTGGTTCAGTCCCGCTCTTTCCCGGAGCGTATCGACCATATCGGTTTTTTCCCAGGTAAAATCGGGGTCGGTCCTGCCGAAATGTCCTCCGCAGGCGGTTTTTCTGAACACCGGCCGCAGGAGCTTCAAATATTTGATCATGTTCGCCGGCTTAAAGCTGAAAAGTTCGAGGACGAGTTCCTGGATCTTTTCGTCGGGAATGCGTCCCGTTCCGAAGGTGTCGATCATCAGCGACACGGGGTCGGCCATGCCGATGCTGTAGGCGACCTGGACCTCGACCCGGTCGGCAAGATCTGCGGCAACGATGTTTTTGGCCACATACCGCGCCATGTAGGAGGCGGTCCGATCGACTTTGGAAGGGTCTTTCCCCGAAAAACCGCCCCCGCCATGGCTTCCCTGCCCCCCGTAGGTGTCGGCGATGATTTTTCTTCCCGTAAGGCCGCAATCGCCCATGGGCCCGCCGACGACAAAACGCCCCGTCGTATTGATATAGAATTTCGTCTTCGCGTCGAGCAGGTTTTCCGGGATCACTTTTTGGACGACTTCCTCGATGATTGCTTCGCGCAGACATTCGTAGCTGACTTGCGGGGTATGCTGGGCCGCCACTACCACCGTGTCCACCCGCAGGGGCTTGTGATCGAGATACTCGACGGTGACCTGGCTTTTACCGTCGGGCCGCAGGAAATCCAGCACGCCGTTTTTGCGCACTTCGGCCAGCTTTCTGGAAATCCGGTGCGCATAATAGATGGGCATCGGCATGAAAACCGGGGTTTCATTACAGGCAAATCCGAACATCAACCCCTGGTCCCCGGCCCCCTGCTCTTCAAAAAGCCCCTCGCCCGCGTTGACACCCATTGCGATATCGGGCGACTGCTTATCTATGCTGCTCACAACGGCGCAGGTCTCCCAATCGAAGCCCATGGAGGAATCGTTATAGCCGATATCCTTGATCGTATCTCTTACGATGCGGGGGATATCGACATAGGTGGAGGTCGAAATCTCTCCGGCCACAAAGGCAAGCCCGGTAGTAACAAGCGTTTCGCAAGCCACGCGCGCTGTCTTGTCTTCGGCGATGATCGCGTCCAGAACGGCATCCGAGATTTGATCGGCTACCTTGTCGGGATGGCCCTCCGTCACGGATTCGGAAGTAAACAGATAACTTCTCATAGACATCTGCAAATATCTCCTTATGAGACTGGTCGAAATCGGGATAAACGGCGATTGTTGCAAAACACCCGGGCCTCCCCGCCCGCGAAGCGGGCGCCACCCTTCCCCACCACACCGGTATCAAATCCCCCCTTGCCCCCCTTTGCGAAGGGGGGGAATCCCATCCAGTCCTACTGGAACAGGGTTTCCGGATGGATGCTGGTATAAGCCTTTGAAAAGGTACAAAATTAAACCACGAGAGTCAAGCTCTATAAGCGGCGGCGAGCCGCCGCTGCCGGGTCGCCCGCCTGCTTCGCGGGCGGGCAAGGCAGAAGACGCGGCGGCCCGCCCTTCTGCATTTTGCCTTTGCAGCGACGCCCCAGACAGGGCGCCCGATTTTTTCCTTCCCACCTCCCCCTTCTCACTCTATACTCCGGCGGGAATTGAAGAAAAAGCACCGAAAAGGAATAGCGAAAGGATTCGAAAGTGAAGGGTATCTACGAAAGGCAGCTGAGGCTGGTCCTTCCCTACCGCAACAAGATCGTGCTCGCGATGTTGTGCATGGCGATTGCGGCGGGTTGTGCGACCGCAGGCCTCTATCTCATCAAGCCCGTTTTCAATGAACTGATCGTAAGTAAAAACAAGCACCTCCTGGACCTCTTGTGCCTCGCCGTGCTCCTGGTCTACGCGGTAAAAGGCGCCAGCCTTTGCGGCAACGCCTACCTCATGAACTACGTCAGCCAGAAGATCATAACCGCCTTGAGAGGAGACGTTTACACCCATATCCAGCACCTGCCCGTACCCACCCTGGACAGAATGGAGACGGGCAACCTCATGTCCCGCATCACCAATGACGTGGGCGCCGTACAGAGCACCCTTTCCTCCTCGGTGACCGGAGTAATAAAGGAATCGTTCACCCTGATCGGTTGCATCGGCATCATGTTTTACATGGACTGGCGCCTTGCAACCATATCGATGCTCATCGTGCCCATCGCCTTTCTGCCCATCTTCAAGGTGGGAAAGATGCTTCGAAGAATCAGCGGCAGGACCCAGCAGGCCATGGCCGACCTTTCGGTCATCATGCACGAGACCATAGGGGGAAACCGGATCGTAAAAGCCTTCGGGATGGAGGCCCATGAAGAGGCGAGGTTTCGCGGCGAAAATGAAAATCTTTTGACCTTCGCCATGAAATCGGTGCTCGTGGGTTCCATCAACAGCGCCGCCATGGAATTTTTGGGCGGGATCGGCATTGTGGCCATCATGCTGTACGGGGGCTACAGGATAATCGACGGACAGATGACGGGGGGAAGTCTGTTTGCCTTTCTCGCAGCACTCATCAGCCTCTATACTCCCGTCAAACGCCTGGCCGGCACGTATTCTGCCGTTCAGCAGGGACTGGCCGCAGCAGAAAGGGTCTACGACATCCTCGATCAGCCCGTGGAGATAGTCGATAAACCCGGAGCCAAGCATCTTGCGCCTATCAGGGAATGCATAGAATTCAAGGAAGTCTTTTTCGGCTACGGGGAAAAACCGGTCCTTTCGGGCATAAACTTCCGGGTAGAGGCGGGCCGGGTCATGGCGCTGGTCGGTATGAGCGGGGCGGGCAAGACCACCCTGATAAACCTTCTGCCCAGGTTCTATGAAATTACCGCGGGGGCAATCCTGATCGATGGGACCGACATCCGCGAGGTAACGCTTTCCTCGCTTCGCTCCCAAATCTCCGTTGTCACCCAGCAGTCCATTCTTTTTAACGACACGTTCCGAAACAATATCGGATACGGCGACGTCACAAAATCCGACGAGGAAATCATCGCCGCGGCAAAAGCCGCCAATGCCTACGATTTCATCATGAAGCTGCCCAGGCAATTCGATACCAACGTCGGAGAGCAGGGCGTCAGGCTTTCGGGGGGAGAACGCCAGAGGGTTTGCATAGCCCGCGCCCTTGTAAAGGATGCCCCGATCCTTATCCTCGACGAGGCTACCTCGTCCCTGGACTCCGACTCCGAACGCGAAGTCCAGAAGGCGCTCGAAAACCTCATGGCGGGCAGAACGACGCTCGTTATCGCCCACCGCCTCTCCACCATCCAGAATGCCGACTGCATCCTGGCCCTCGCGGATGGCAAGATCGTCGAGCAGGGCCGTCACGCCGATCTCATGGCCTATGACGGCGAATACCGCAGGCTCTACCAGCTGCAATTCCACCAGTTTTCGGAAAGGCTGGCAAGCAGGTGAACGGGGGGATAGGGAAGTCCAAAGTCGGAAAGTCAAAGGTCAAAAGTCGCAGAAGAAAAAGCCCGTGGCTGCGACTTTCGACCTTCAGACCTTCAGACCTTCAGACCTTCGACCTTCGACCTTCAGCTTTCCCTTTTCATCCCTTCTCCCCGATTAACAAGTGACCTCCCAGCGCTCTTTCCCTGAGCGCCCACAAGAGTCTTCTGGCGTTTGCGGTCTGCCGCGCGAGGAACCTCCTGCGGCGGGAAAGGCCCCATTTATCGCGATAATAGGCGCGGTTTTCCGCCTCGTAGGAAGTATCGCCCTCGACCAGTCGAATATAATTTTGTGTCACCGAGCCGAAGTGATGAATAAAGGAGCGGCCGGTGATCGCGAGGCGAAACCCCGCCATTGCGGCCCGCCTGAAAAAATCGGTGTCTTCGAACTGCCCGATACGAAAATTTTCATCGAACCGGCCGATTCTTTCAAACACTTTCCTGTGCACCATAAAACATATTCCGTCGGCCACCCCGATTCTCGCGCAGTGTTTCATGCGGGCCACGAATTCTTCGGCATAACGATCTATGTCGTATCGGCCCAGGCCTTCCCGGATGGCGGGGCTCACCACATCGGTGCGGTTTCGGGCGGCAAATTCGAGCATTCCTTCAACCCAGCCCTCGGTCACAACGACATCGTTGTTTAGAAAGAGCACCCAGGGTGAGGCGGCGGCCTCGAGCCCATGGTTCCACGCCGCCGCACAGCCGCGGTTTTCCCGGTTCCTCAGCACCCTTACACCCTGGAGTCCGGACAGATATCGGGCCGTGCCGTCGGTAGAACCATTGTCGATGACAATGATTTCCTCGATGCCGCCTCCATGGACTCGCAAGCTCCCCAGGCACCTCTTGGTATAGTCGAGTCTGTTATGAACAGGGATGATCACCGATGCCCCCGGCCCCGCGGAAGAAACGCAGGCGGCAACGCGCCTCTTGCCGGTTGCTTCGCGGGGTACGCTCGCTTTCGATCGCTGAACCCTTGCCATGTAAAAGGCCTCCGCCCTTCAGAGCCGCCGGTCCGGATCTAAAAAAAACCCTTCTCCATGCGGAGCAAAAGCTTGTTGAGAGGTTTTAGAAGCTTGTAGAGAGGATATCCCAAAAGAAATCGGCCCCAGCCGTACCCCGCAGCAATCCTTCCTTTGGCCTCGGCTCTGCGGAGCATTTTCTGCCGGTGCAGCTTCCAGATCTGATAGCTGTAGTCGTAGACCAGGTAAGCTTTGCGAAAACGGGACAACTGCAGGTGAGGCCTGGCATCGTTGAGGACGTATTGGGTCAGGAGGCGCTCGGTATCGTCCAGAAGAAGCGGCGCATTTTTGCGATTCCGCGCGGTCTGCTGTACCTCATGACGCCTGAAGGCTGCAAGAGGACGGTTTATATAGGCCAATCCGCCCTTCTCCAACAACCGGAACCAGAATTCCAGATCCACGATCTGCCCGAACTTCGGGTCGAATCCC
>JBMFWU010000128.1:0-16058 GCA_049964955.1 Syntrophobacteraceae bacterium | reverse complement strand
GCGCATCTGCAGCTGCCCAACCACTGCGCCGGTTGCCTTACCTGCGTGCGCATCTGCCCCTTCGGGGTCGCCCAGGTGCGAAGAACGGCTCTAATGCCTCCGCAGCAGTGCCAGACCTGCGGCTTGTGCGCGGCCGAATGTCCCGCCTTTGCCATCGATGTGTTGCGGTTTCCGGCCGGGGCAATGAAAAAGGCCATCTCCGATAGTGTGGCCGCCCTCGACCTCCAAAAAGTTGCCAGGCCTTTTTTGATTTCCTATTGCTGTGTGAACGGGACGACGAGCAGGAAGTTTCTGGGGGAGCAGACCTCGGCGGAAATCAGCGACTCGGGCATTCTTCGCGTCATGGTTCCCTGCGTTGGCCGGCTCAGCATGGCGGACCTTCTCAACCCCTTCGAACTGGGGGCCGATAAGGTCGCCGTGGTTTCGTGCCCCGAGGACGGATGCTTTTACCCCAGAGTCGAAGACTGGCTTGTGAGGCGCATCGAGCGTACCCGAAAGTACCTCGACCAGATCGGCGTCGGGGGAGACAATCTGCAGCTTTTCAAGATGGCTCCCAGCGGCGATGAATCCTGGCCGCAGATATGGCAGGAATTTCGAGAAGTAAAAAGTGAAACGGCGGTTGCCGGATAGACGAGATCACTAATCACCATTCACCACTAAAGGAGATTCGCGATGATTGTTGCGGACCCCAAACCCTTCCTGCAGGTGAAGGGCTATGTCGAAGACTTCCAAAAAGTCCTGATCGTGGGCTGCGGTACGTGCACGACTGTCTGCCTCGCGGGGGGAGAAGCCGAAGTGCAGATCCTCGCCTCGGGCCTGCGGATCGCTTTTGGCAAAGACGGGCTGCGAAAGAGCGTTCTGGAAGAGTGCGTGCAGCGCCAGTGCGATGAGGAATTTATTCTGCCCGTCCTAAGCCGCGTGGAAGCCGAGGGGATCGAGGCCGTCGTCTCGCTCGCCTGCGGGGTGGGAGTGAATTTTCTGGCCGACCGGCTCGGGAAGGTCCCCATTTTCCCTGGACTCGATACGACCTTCTACGGGGCCAATCTCAAGCCGGGGCTCTTTGGCGAGATGTGTGCGGGCTGCGGGAGCTGCATCATCGCCCAAACGGGCGGAATATGCCCGGTTGCGCGCTGCTCCAAACATCTTTTGAACGGTCCCTGCGGCGGGTCGGAAAAAGGCCGCTGTGAAGTCGACCCCGCAAATATCGAGTGTGTGTGGCAGCTCATCTATGACAGGCTGAAAAATCTTGGACGGCTGGACAATCTCAAAACCCTTATGCCCGCCAAAGACTGGAGGACCGCCTCCGATGGCGGGGTCCGACGTACGATTCGCGAACAACTCTATGGAGTTGCCGGTTGCTAACCAAATTTTCCTGCGTCCGTAAGGAGAACGATGAATGAGCGACAAAGGCGTTACAAAATCGGGAAGTAATCTCGAGAGGGTGCTTAGCTCGGGTCATTTTGCCGTAACATGCGAATGCGGGCCTCCCAAGGGCGCGGATGTCGAACATCTTGAGAAAAAAATAGAGCTTGTCAAGGGCTGTGTGGATGCGGCCAATGTTACCGACAACCAGACGGCCGTCGTTCGCATGTCGAGCATCGCCGCCAGTTCGATCCTGGTGAAAAACGGGGTGGAACCGGTGATGCAGATGGTCACGCGGGACCGAAACCGCATTGCGGCTCAAAGCGATCTTTTCGGCGCCTACGCGCTCGGGATCCGAAACATGCTCTGCCTCACCGGCGATCATCAGACGTTCGGAAATCATCCCATGGCCAAAAATGTCTTCGACCTGGATTCCCTGCAACTCCTGGACGTGGTGCGAACTATTCGGGACAAGGGGGCGGTCAACAGCGGCGACCCGGTCCAGGGAGGCGTTCAGATGTTTCTGGGAGCGGCGGCCAATCCGTTTGCCGATCCCTTCGAGTTTCGAGTCATCCGGTTGGCCAAAAAAATCGATGCGGGAGCCGACTTTGTTCAAACCCAGTGCATCTACGATATGGATCGGTTCCGCGAGTTCATGAAGATGGCCTGCGATATGGGCCTGGACCAGCACTGCTATATTCTGGCGGGCCTCACACCTCTTAAATCCGCCGGTATGGCGGCATACATGAACAAAAACGTCTCCGGGATCACCATCCCCGAGGAAATCATAAAGCGCATCCGAGGCGTTCCCAAGGGAAATCAGGCCGAGGAGGGCATCAACCTGCTTTTGGAGCAGATACAGCAGGTGCGTGAGATCCCCGGCATAGCCGGTGTGCACATCATGGCGATCGAGTGGGAGGAAAGGGTGCGGGAGATCACGGAAAGGGCCGGACTTCTTCCAAGGCCCCGGTTTTGATCCCTTTTGATTTCTCCCCGTCTCGAACGGTCCCCCCCGGCGGGGGAGTGATTTCCCTGGTAGGGGCGGGCGGAAAAACCACCCTCATGTTTTGTTTGGCCAAATGGATGGCCGATTGCGGGATGAGGGTGGTCTCCACGACCACAACCAAAATATTCATGCCGGAGTCGAGCCGGACGGGCGGTGTCGTTCTAGAAGATTCGGCCGAGCGCCTCATCACCCGGGTCCAAAAGCTGCTCGAACGCCATCGGCACATTACCGCAGGGGCCGGATACCTTGTTGAACAAAACAAGGTGAAGGGCCTCTCTACCGAATCGGTCGCAGCGCTCAAAGCCGCGGGAATAGCCGACTGGATCATCGTGGAAGCCGACGGTGCGGCAAGGCGTCCGCTGAAGGCCCCCGCACCGCATGAGCCGGTTATTCCTGCCGAAACGATATGCCTTGTGGCAGTGGTAGGACTCGTTGGGGTGGGAAAAGAACTGGACGATCGCCATGTGTTTCGGCCGGATCGTTTTGCGGCCCTGACCGGTCTTTTGCCGGGCGCCCCGGTTACTCCGTCTTCGGTCGCCTCCGCTCTTCTTCACGAGGAGGGTATAATGAAAGGGGCGCCCGCCGGGGCGTGCAAAATCGTGTTTTTAAACGAGGCGGAACAGGCGGGGCTGCGGCCGGCAGGCACGGAGGTGGCGGCCTTTCTTCGGCAAATGGGAGGGGAGAGGCTGCAGGGGATCGTCATAGGCTCTGCGGCAAAGGGTCCTGAAAGCTGGGATTGGCAAAGCCCCTCAAGATGAGCGAAGTCGCCGGTATCGTCCTTGCCGCGGGAAGCTCTTCCCGCATGAACGGAATTCTCAAGCCCCTGCTGCCTTTCCGCGGCAAACCGATGCTTTGCCGCGTTGTGGAAAGCGCTCTGGAATCCTCGCTCGACCGGGTGGTGGTCGTTCTTGGCAATGGTTTCGAGACTATCTCCAGGGTTTTATCCGACACACGCGCAGAAGTTGTCTACAACCCGCAATTTTTGACCGGGCAGAGCAGTTCTCTAAAATCGGGGCTCTCGGTGCTCGGAAAAGATTGCGAGGGGGCGCTTTTCCTGTTAGGCGACCAGCCTCTGGTCGATGCCGCCGTTATCGATGCGGTCATCGGAATGTTCCGCAAGACCGGCAGTCCGATCGTTGTGCCCTGCTATCGGGGTAAACCCGGCAATCCCGTTTTTTTCGCGCACTCCCTTTTTCCGCAGATCATGGCGCTCGAAGGCGATGTCGGCGCGCGCGCCCTCGTCAAGGAGCACGCACAATCGGTAGCAACCGTTGCCGTCGAAAACGAGGGAATTCACCTCGATATAGATACCCGGGAAGATTATGAAGCCTTGCTCAAGAGGGCAAACGGCCTCAAGGGAGAGACTTTATGACCCGGATGAGGGTATGCATCAAAGGCGCCGGTGAACTGGCGAGCGGAGTCGCGTGGCGCCTTTTCATGGCCAATATTCGAAACATTCTGATGCTGGAAGTCCCCGAACCCCTGGCCGTGCGGCGCGGGGTCTCGTTTTGCGAGGCCGTCTACGATGGAAGCCAGACGGTCGAGGGGGTGGAGGCCCTGCGGGTGCGTGCGGGCGACATGGACTCGCTTGCCCGGACGTGGGACCGGGGAAAAATAGCCGTCGCGGTGGACCCGCACTGGGAGTTTCAAAAGCTTCTCCATCCGGATGTGGTCGTTGACGCCATTCTTGCAAAGAAAAACCTCGGCACTTCGATTAGTGAGGCCCCCCTGGTCATCGCCTTGGGGCCGGGGTTCGAGGCGGGGCGTGATGCCCATTTCGTTATCGAAACAAATCGCGGGCACGATCTCGGCCGGCTCATTACCCAAGGCTGCGCCTCCGCCGATACGGGGGTACCGGGAAATGTCAACGGCTATACGGTCGAGCGGGTCCTGCGCGCCCCTGCCGCCGGGGTCTTCCGGCCCGTAAGGCAAATCGGAGATAAAGTCACGCGCGGCGAAATCATCGGCCGGATCGAGGGCGCGGAAGTTACCGCGCAGATAGACGGTATTGTGCGGGGCCTCATTCGACCCGGCGCACGCGTAAGAGAACGCCTGAAGATCGGAGACATCGATCCGCGAGGCGATGCGGTTTTGTGCACCACCATCTCCGATAAGGGAAGAGCGGTCGCCGGATCGGTCCTGGAGGCGATTTTCAGGTTTCATACCAGGCAGGGGTAATCGCGGCATTCAATAGAATCGGAATGGACTACTGCGCCAGTTTCGAACTGACAAGCCGGTTAAGGCTCACCCCCGCCTCGGCAGCCTGCACTGCCAGTTTGCGATGGACTTCGGGAGGGACTCGGACTACGAATTTACCGCTGAACCGTTTGGATGAAATCGGCTCGGGAAGGGGTTCGTGGTTTTCCTCCATGTCCCTGACGACCCCTGCAACGACCTTGCGAATGCCCCGCAGGGCGGCCTCGGGGGTGCGCGCCAACCAACTCAGACTTGGAAATTCAGCACACAAGCCCAAGTGCTCCTTATCTTCATCGGACCACATAACACGGTAAGTGTAATGATCATTTTCCAGTAACATTTTCGTCTCTGAGCCTCTCGACAGCCTTGAGCACCTGCCTCACCTGGTACGCTCTGGCCTTTCCATTCCTGTTTTGTATATTTACCCGTGGATCGCCCTGCCACGGCATCTTATATACCCTATGGCTGGTGCCTTCCTGACGGGGTTTGCCGAAATAGTGATCACAGACCCTGCATAAATCGGTAAAACGAATATCTGCCGGGTTGCGCTCCATTTCCTCAAGGATGTTTTCAATCCTGCTCATACCTCAATAGTATCACTATCGATATCGGTGTCAAGGACTCGAAAAACAGTAAGATGTGGGAGCCTATCAGAAAGGAAATCGCTCTTGCGGCGATCGATCGGAGGCCGGCGGCAAGAGCCGAAAGAGCCGCGTAGCGGCGTGGGGGGGCGGGGGGCGAGAGCCCCCGCGCTCTTAAAGCCTTGGTCTACATGAGCGATCTACATCGGTGGGAAAGCCGCCGTCTCGGTCGAGCGCCGGCCCGCCTGCAGTTCGTCGAGTCGTCTCAGCCTCGGAATAATTTCCTTGTGGATTTCGCACATGAAGGATTTGCCCGTGACGCTCCCGGTCAAAAGCAATCGATCGTTCGGGCACCCTCCCTGGCAGATGTTTTTGACCGCGCACGCTTTGCACTCGTCCGGGACGGCCGGATTGGTGAAATCGTAGTGGAAGGTGGAGCAATTGATTTTTTCCAGCGGGTTCGGGTCGAATATGGTTCCGGTCGTAAACTTCTGGTTTCTGATGCACGGTCCGAAGGTCCCGTCGGGATTTATCTTGGCGAGCCTTCTGCCGCAGGGGTACGGGGTGGACTCGCGGTCCCAGGACGGCGCCAGGGTGTCGAGAAGAAACGTGGTGTGGACCTCATAGCCCTTTTCGACGTAATCTTCGAGAAGATCGCAAAGCTCGCGATATTTGTTCAGGATCCTCTTGTGGTATTCGGCGTCTTTGCCCCGATACAAATCCCTGTAGTATCTCAGGCGATACCCGTTTTCCATTCCAAACCGGGTGACATCGAGAATTCTTTCCAGGTTGAAATCGTCGAGAGTTGCCACAATCGTCTGGTTGATGACATTTGAGCGCGTGCGGACTATCTCCATCCGCCGCGCCAGTTCCTCTACGGGGATGTCCGTAACGTTTGTCGAAATCCACTGAATGTCTTCGAGTTCATCCCAATTGACCGAATCGACCAGATCCCCGTTGGTGTAGAGATAGCCCTGCATGCCTTGCGTATTTCTATAGACCGAATCCATCACTTTCTTGATTCGGTCGGTTCGCAGCAGGGGCTCGCCACCAAGAAAGCCGATGGAGTTCACCTTTACATTGTTGAGCTTCCAGACCTCGGGGATCCATTCGAGCAAACGGCTGAAGGTGTTGTCATCCATCTCGGTCGTGTTGCCGTCGCCGACCTGGTTGAAGCTGTAGCAGAATGCACAGCGCCTCGTGCACTTGTAGGACAAAAAGAGCAGGAACCAGAAAAGCGGGAATTTCTCCCAGCCGGGAGGTCCCTTCACTCTTCCATCCTCCAGGGCGTACATGGCCTTCAGCTGACTGACATGTTCGGTCTGTCTTCTCATCGCGGTCCTTCATCAGCTCCTGTTCGCCATGAGAGCGACGGCGTCGATCAGTTTCTGGAACCCGTGCTTGTCCACCAGCGCTTCGAGCCCTGTCTGTATATCGTCCAGCGCGCACTCCTCCTCGACTTCCTCCACCCTTTCCTGGTAGATCAGAACATCGTTGAGGCAGGCCTCGACACACTTGGGCTTCTCCAGCGGCGGGTCGCTTTCGCACATGTCGCACTTGAGAGGAAGACCGGAGTCGGGGTCCTTGAACATCTCCCGGGACGGGCAGGCCGCCCTGCAGAAGCTGCACTCCTCGTATTCCTTCCCGTCGATTATATATTTATCCCTGCCCATGCATTCGGCCGGAGTGTATTCGCCGGCAAACACCGGCAGCCAGATGTCTTTGAGCCGGTGGGTGATCACCTGAATGCGGGCCCTCGCCGGATTGATGCTGCTGTATTTTGGTTCGGCATGATAGGCGGAGCATATTACCTCGCATGCCCGACAGCCGTTGCACTTGTCGGCGTCTACCTTGATTGTCTTGATCGTCTTTTTAATCTTGGCCATCTTTTAATATCCCTCTCTGCTCCAAATCATCGGCAACATAGTCCAAATCGAGTTCATGCAGACGTTTCCTGGTGGGGATGCCGTCGTGATTCCACCCCTTGAACTCATAGTAGGTGGAAAGAAGCTTTTCTTCGAGTTCCGGGAACCGGTGTTTCCAGTGGTCTTGAGGCGGCTTCTCGTCGGCCCTGGTCATCCCCCGCCTGTTGTTGAACGCCCGGTGCAGGTTGCGGCTCCTGTTGACTATCTTTTTGAGGCTTTCTTCATTCAGATCCATGCCCGTCGCGGCGGAAATGATTTTGGGATAGTTGTGTATGTGATAGGCCGGCTTGAAACAGAACGACCCCATGCCGGCGCACAGCCCGAGAGCGTCGTCGATATTGTGGAGCATCTCCATCCAGTCGACGATTTCGCTCGAGATCTCGGGGGTGGGGTAATAGGGATTGGAAAATTCCCCGCGCGGCTCCCAGTCGGTGAAGTATTTCTTGAATTTTTCGTCCGGCAGCTGCGGCCAGTCGGCCACAAAGGATTCTCTTTCCTCTTTGGACGCAAAAGCCGCCTGGGGCCAGTTCCCCTCGATCTGCGTGATGCTGATCTTCTCGTTTGTTGCAAACATGAGAAAGTAGAGCGGATCGAGCATTCCGAGTTTTACGTTCATCTGTTCGTGTTTTTTGGTCGTATTGTGATCGAAGGCCTCCGCGCCCTTGCCGATCCTTCGAGCCGCCCAGTAGGTGCCGTCGGCCAGGTAGTCCCCGATCCCCTCCCTACGAGCGAGTCTGTCCAGAAGCCAGAAGAACCTTCCTTCCTTGTCGGTCGGGCACCCTTCGAAGTCCTTGTCGGTAAGAATCCCCGCCTCATAGAGTTCGACGCCGAAGGCCAGGATCTGTGGGGTCGAAAAAGAATCCAGCCCGTATTCAAACGCCTTCTTGCAGATCCTCCAGGTGAAATCGAGATCGTCCACATAGGCGGCCATCGCGTAGGTGAGCTTCGAGAAGCACTTCATCATGTACGGGGGGACGTCCTCATGGCAAATGAGCGCCCCGCACTCCTGCGGACAGTTAAAGCAGCTTATGAAGCGCTTTATCGCCTTTGTCTGGCTCTCGGTCCAACTTTTCTCGATATCCTCGGTCCAGAAGGTCTTCCGGCGCTCACGCGCGTTTCCCCATGCAAAACTCTCCGTGTGCCACTTCTCATCGATGTGTTTCATCATCTGCGGAGAGCCCACACCCGACATGATGGGCATCACTTCCTTCAGAGGATTTTCGTTGCGGTGCTTGATGAATGTGCTCAATTCCTGCATGTGCTGCATGAATTCGGCGCCGTGCGCAATGTTGACGTCCTTTGTTCCGCGAACGGCTATCGCCTTGAGCCCCTTGTCCCCCATGACCGCGCCGCCGCCGCCCCGTGCCGAACTGGATCGCGATTGCTCGATGGAGGCAACGAAAACTTTGTTCTCACCGGCGAGCCCTATGGCCGCCACCTGCGCCTTGGGCTGGTTCAACTCCTCCCGGATGAGGTCCTGGGTCTCGAGCGCCCCTTTGCCCGTAAGATGCGTGGCGTCCCGAATTTCCACCTTGTCGTTGTGAATCCACAAATAGACGAGCTTCGGGGATTTGCCGCGGATAATGATTTTGTCATAGCCCGCGTATTTTAGCTCCGAGGCAAAGAACCCTCCCATCATCGGATAGGCCAGAAGGTCGGTCTGCGGGGAAACGAAGCTCACAAGGGTGCGGTTGGCGCTCCAGGCCGGAGTGCCGCAGAGCAGACCGTTGCTGAATATCAAAAGGTTTTCGGGATCGAAGGCCTTCACCTCGGGCCCCACTCTGTCCCAGTGAATTTTCACGCTGGTGCCCAGGCCTCCCAGGTGGAGCTCCGTCAGTTTCGGGTCTGTTTCCACACGTTCGATGTTCCCCGTGGTCAAATCGATTTCCAGGTTGTATCCCGCCTCCGCGTATCTCATACCCTTTTTCTCCTGTAATGGCGACACCAGGCGCGCATGCCCGCAACCGGTCCCCCGCCGCCTTTATCCGGGGTCTAAAAGACCGATTTGTCCTCGTTTCCTATACCGACGCCGCAGTACCCCCCGAGTGGCTCAGGTGCGTTTGCGTCTAAGCTACAATATAGCTGCATCGTGATCATATCCCAGCCATTTTTTCTGTCAAGTAGAAATCGCCGCCGGCGTGCCGCCGGGGCGGTGGGACCGCCTGCCGGGTTGCGTCGGCGTGCCGCCGGTGTCGCGTTGCGCGCTTGCAGAATAGCCGCGCGCAAAAACAGGGGCTTTGTGAGATTGACTCTCCCTCGATCTGTGTTTCCAATCGCGGGCAAGGTATTATATAAATTATCATCTGGGTTGACGACATCCGGATGCGGCCCGAATATTTCCATTTATCAGGGAATGCTGCCTATGGAACGATCCCGAATTGAAACGAAACACGACATACTGAGAATTCTTCATGAAAATCGCCACCGGTTGTCGGTGCTTGGTGTGAAGAGAATCGGCCTGTTTGGTTCTTATGCACGTGGAGAGCAGCGCTCCGGAAGCGATATCGATCTTCTTGTAGAGTTTGAGAGCGACTGTAAATCCTTCGATTCTTTCATGGAGCTTTCCTTCTGGCTCGAATCGGTCCTGCGGCACAGAGTCGAGCTTGTCACCACGGAGTCTCTCAGCGCTCACATCGGTCCGTATATTTTGAAAGAGGTGGAGTATGCCTCCATCGCCGCTTGAATACGTGCGGCACATTCTCGATGAAGCCGATTATCTCCTTTCGGAGAGCCGTAATTTGGACAAAGAGACATTTTTGTCCAGTGAGACCCTGAAACGCGCCTTTGTCAGGAGTATTGAAATTATTGGAGAAGCATCCAAAAAAATCACGGTTGAATGGAGGCAGAGGTATCCAAGTGTCGATTGGCGCTCAATGGTCGGAATGCGGGATCGACTTGTTCATGACTATTTTGGAGTGGATTATGAAATCGTTTGGGACGTAGTGAAAAATAAGATTCCAAATCTACGGCAGTGTTTGCTGGAAATTATAAAAAGAGAACTCGGCGCATGAGTTCCCGGCGGCGCAGGCATGATGGTGAGGAGTTTGGTTATGTCTTTTGTAGATGTTGCAGTTACCGACAACATAGGAATCGTCTGTCTGAATAACCCGGAGAAGCGAAACGCGTTGAGCAGCGGCCTGGTTCGCGGAGTCCTCGACGCCCTGGGCGAGTTTCAGGAACGCAAGATTCCCGCGGTGATCCTTCGGGCGCAGGACGGCTGCTCCGTCTGGTCTGCGGGGATCGATGTCAGGGAGTTGTCCCAGGCGACCTACGACCCCTTCAGCTACAACGAATCTCTCCAGGAATTGATGCGTGCCGTGCAGGGATATCCGGGGCCGGTCATTGCCATGGTCCACGGAGGCGTTTGGGGAGGCGCCTGCGATCTCGTGATGACGTGCGACATCGTCATCGGAGATGAGACCTCCTCCTTTGCCATTACCCCCACAAAGCTCGCCCTTCCTTACAACGCGAGCGGGATTTTGCATTTTATAAACCGACTTGGCCTCAATATCGCCAAGGAGATGTTTTTTTCCGCCGAACCGGTCATGGCCGAAAGGGCCGAGCAGGTCGGAATACTCAATCACCTGGTGCCTTCGGGAGAGCTTTTGGAGTTTACCATGGACCTGGCGAGGCGAATGGCATCGCGCTCGGCGCTCGCCGTTTCGGTCATAAAGGAGCAGTTCAATCTGCTCGCCGGCGCCCACCCCATTCCACCCGACGTGTTCGAACGGGTCCAGGGGCTCAGAAGACTCGTCTTCGAAAGCCACGACTACAAGGAAGGCGTGCGGTCATTTTTGGAAAAACGGCCCCCGGTTTTTACGGGTAAGTGAAGGCTTCGGCCGGATGGCTGGCGAATATGGCTTGCCGAATATACCTGATCATATTCAAGTCATGTTCATTGCCGATGAGGTTTCTGGTCCACCAAAAGGTAGGTATTTCTATGATCTCAAGGAGAAATCTCCTTTTAGAACGGCATTTCTCAGTCAGCTACATGATGCACGTTTTCTAAATGTGAAAGGGAAAATTGCGAGTCTGCACGATTTTAAACAGTCCAATGTTTACCTTTATGGACACCGCTTTCGCGGCGAGAACCAGGGCTTCCCATCACCGGGCGATTTGGAAAGGAGACACGGATGCAATGGCGTGAAGTGGTCGAGCATCCAAGCCTGAAAGACCTGCCCTTCAAGATAGAAACCAATGCGGATGGCTACATTATGATGGTCGCGGCCAAAAACAGGCACAGGGCCTATCAGATGCACATCTCCAGCTGGTTTGAACAGCATGGAGAAATGAAACGTGCCATGCAGGAATGTAACATCCAGACTTCCGACGGCGTGAAGATTGCCGATGTGGCATGGGGGAGCCTCGGATTTTTTGAAAGGAACAAATACGAGGATCCCTACCGGGAATCTCCCGAAATCGTTGTCGAAGTGATATCGCCTTCCAATCGCGAAAAGGCCATGAAGAGCAAAATGTCTTTGCACTTCGAAGTGGGCGCCAAAGAAGTCTGGTTCTGCGACGACGACGGCAACATGCGCTTTTTCAATCCTCAGGGGGAGTTGGAAAGAAGCGAGATGTTCAAAGAATTTCCCGTACACATCGACATCGAGAACCTCTGAGTCCCCGCAGAAGGAACGGGTCGATTTTCTTCCCGCTCCTGCTTTTCACCTACTGAAACATCGAAGAGGACGGAAAGCAGGAGGGGGCCATCGACCACTGGGTGATGACCTTCCCCGTTGCATTGTCCAGAAGCATTTCGGAGGCAATGTATGCCGAGGGGGCCGCAGTCCTGGGACACCCGGCAAAGGATACTACCGGTCGGTACTGGCCCGGCGTGGTTGGCGTGAAGCTGAAGAAAAAGGGCGACTGTGAATTTGCCGAATTGTGAGGTGCCAGCGGTATGACCGTGTTGGCCGCCGGGGCAGAAGGGGCAGCGTTTCCCTGGGCGTCGAGCCATTTGACCGCGGGCAGGCAGGCCGGAGGCGCCGGTTCCAGAGGGTAGAAGGTGTAGACCAGTGACTGGCCGGAGGAAACATTGACCAGTCCCGGCAGGAGCGGGTAGACGGGGCGAGGGGGGAAAAGGGCCGAAAGGGACGGAAAAAACGGGACCGTGGGGTACCAAATCCTTGTCGTGCCGTCCGAATCGACGATTTCAAGGCTTCCCTTCACAAAGACCGCCTGAAACGACAAAAGATCGGTGGCGGACCGAACTTTTACCGCCGCCCGCACAAACCTCGGGGTGGTGCCTGAAGCGGCCGGATTGATCCACACGACGCTATAGGACTGGCCGGGCAGGCACGGGTCGGAGGGCTTGAGATGGGCCAGAATGTTTCCCCCGGCGTCGTAGAGGGTAAGGTCGACAAAGACGGGCTGCGAAGAAAGAGCGCCCTTGCCCGAGACGTTTACCACCGTCAACCGGGCACTCTGGCCTGTGGCAACGCCCGTAAAGCCCGTAAGAAGCTGCTGGGGAGGTTGGGGCGGATCTTCTGCCGGGACCCGCGTCGAGACCAGGAAAAAAGCCAAAGAAAACAACAGGAAGCCGGTCAGCTTCCAGCCCGATGTCTTCATCACTTCCCCCTCGTTTCCGAAAGAAAGCCGACTTCCGGCGAAATCTTGCGGCAGTGAAAACAACCGGACTTTCGATGGAAGAGGATTTGCCCCGGGGGGGAGGAAAGCGGGCTGAACACTGCCGGCCCGTCCGCGCGCCGGAAAAAGGCCGTTTCGATGACACGTTGTTAAGCACCGTTACAGGGAAGCGCAACTCAAAGCCGATCATACCCGTCTCGGCGGAGCCGAAGGGCAATAGAGAAGCGGCCCGCCCGCGAAGCCGGCGGGCAACCCGGCGGCGGCGACTCCGCCGCTGCTAGCGGGCGGCAGGTCTTCTTTTCCTCCTGTGTTCTTCGACCGCCTGCTCGAGGCCGAATTTTTTTATCCGGTAGCCAATCTGTCGGAGGGTCACCCCGAGCTCGCGCGCCGTGCGCGTCTGGTTCCAGCCATTGTGCTCCAGCGCCGCGAGGACTTCTTTTCGCTCCATCTCCTCGATGCGCGAAAGGGGGGCGTTTCCTTCCTCGGGGCCGGCTTCGTGCAGGTACACCGGAAGGATGCCCGTGCAGATTTCATCCCCGTCGGCCATGATCACCAACCGTTCGACCAGATTTTCCATCTCCCGCACATTGCCGGGCCAGTCGTACTTTGTGAACCGGGCGAGCGCCGGAGCGCCGATCCGAACCGGTCTGCCATACTCCCGCGAGGTCTTCTCCAGAAAGTGGCTGAGAAGGTCGGCAATGTCCTCCTTTCGCTCCCGCAGGGCGGGCACCCGGATAGGAAATACGTTCAACCGGTAGTAAAGATCGGTTCGAAAGGCGCCTTCGGCTACCGCGCCGGCCAGGTCCCGATTGGTTGCCGCAACCACCCGGACATCGACCTTCTGCGTTTTCGTGCTCCCCAGCCTTTCGAATTCCTTTTCCTGGAGAAATCGGAGCAGTTTCGCCTGGAGGTTGAGGGAAAGCTCTCCGATCTCATCGAGAAAAATCGTCCCCCCATCGGCCTCTTCCACCCTCCCTGGTTTGGCTTTCATCGCCCCGGTAAAGGCCCCCTTCTCGTAGCCGAAAAGCTCGGATTCGAGCAGGTTTTCGGGAAGCGAGGCACAGTTGATCTTGACGAAGGGCTGCTTTTCCCGCGTGCTCAACTCGTGGATGATTTTGGCCACCAGGGTCTTGCCGGTTCCCGATTCCCCCAGGAGCAGCACGGATGCCTTGCTCGGAGCCACTTTGCGGATCTGCTCCTGTACCGCCTGCAGGGCCGGGCTCTTCCCTACCATGAACAGCTTCGCCTGGGCATCCGACCCCGAAAGCGAACAGTCCTTCCGCAGCTTTTCTTCCCGCAGCCTTACCTGGCGGTTGAGGCTCACAAACTGGGCTATGAGAGTCGCAACGATCGTCAGCAGCCGTATGTCTTCCTCATACGGAATGTCGTTTCCGAAAAGCCTGTCCACGTTTAATACCCCGATCGGCTTTCCGTGAAGGACTATCGGCACACCCAGAAAAGTTATCGACTCCTTGAGGATCGATCGAGAGCCGGTTTTGTTCAAAAAAAGAGGTTCCTTGCTGATATCGGGCACCACATAGGGTCTGGCGGTGCGAAAAATGAGTCCCGTTACCCCTTCGTCCTGCCTGTAGATCCCGCGGTTTTTTTCCCTCTCGCTAAGGCCCTGGGAAGCGCGGATCACCAGGTAGCCGGTCTCCTCATCCTGCAGCGTCACGGTGGCCCGCTTCATCGAAAGTGAGGCCGAAAGGATCCCCAGAATGGTTTCCAGCGCATGGTCAAGCTTGAGCGCCTGCCCGATCACCCGGGAGGTCTCAAAGAGTACGTTCAGCTCTGCTTCTCGAAGACTCGTTTCCATTCCGGGGAAACGTATCATGGATCGTGCCACTCGCGAAGAAAAGGGCATGGAAGGAAGCCGAAAAGGCGTTAAAATCAGCTCCAGTCAAGGGAAACAACGCCTTTTCCCGGGCGTTGTTTCCCGGGAAAAATCGTCCTCGTTACGGAACAATTTTGTGGTGTTTATCCACTATAAGACAATTTCGTGCCACAGTGTAGCGCTCTTTTACGCTCCCTCTTTTTGCAAACCCTATCCGGGTATGGCATGAAATCATAAGGCGCTGAAGTAATGCCGACAATCTTGCAATAATGGAGTCGAGCACTACTTTAATTCTACGCATGAGGATGTATCTCAGCCGATGGCTGTCTGGCGGTATTTACTGTCGGGAGGCGTGCGAGAGCTCCGGTCCCCCCGAATTTTAAGCCGGAAACGGCGGCTGGAGTTGGCCGGAGGCTTTTGAAAAAGGAGAGATGAAAATGAGAAAAGTTCTGATACCCTTGATCGCACTTTCGCTTATTCTGGTCAGCGGAGCGTTTTTCAGCGCCCAGGCGCAGCCGGCTTGCGGCTGTGGTCTGAATCTGAGCTGGCTGAATCCCTGCAATTGGAGCCTGTCTTCCTGTAACGTCCCTGCGGCCGCGGAAGCCCCCGCACCGGCACCTGCGCCTGCGCCTGCCGTGGAGCAGGGCTGCGGGTTGTGCGGCCTCAACCTGTTGAGCTGGTTAAATCCGTGCAACTGGGGAACCTGCGCTATGGCGGCAGAAGTGCCTGCGGCGGTGGAAACACCCGCACCGGTGACATCCCCGCAGCCCAATTGTAACTGTGTCTGTGGCACCAGCTGGCTAAATCCCTGCAGGTTCGGGGCAACCGCCATTCAGCCAGGGAGTTGATGCTGGAGGCGGTCAATGGGTCCGACTCCGGCACAGACGGTAAAAAATTGCAAGCCCCTGGTTGGATAGGGGCCGGCGTTGCCGAGTGACCAGTGGGGCTTCCTTCCCTTAACACGCCGGGAGGGAAGCCTTTTTTGCGTCGAGTGACCGCGCAGCCGGGATGTTTCAGCCCGGCGAGCTTTCCATGGCCGGAGAGGGGGCGGGGGTAATAATACTACCGGAGCCGGCTATCCCATGCGCGGCGGCACGCCGCTGCTCTCTCGACGGGGCGGAAATAGTGCCAAACATCCCGGGAAAATGGGGTCATTTACTCATTTAACTCTACGCTCAAAGCCGTATCTTACGGTTGGCTGCCTCGCTGTTCTCTGTCGGGAGCTCTGCGAGAGGCCCAGTCCCCCCGAATCTCAAGCCGGAAAGGAGGCTGGGGCATGGCCGGAGGCTTTAGGGACTCTTGAACAAAGGCCGGAGAAGAATGCACACCGGGCAATTGCGGAAAACCGGCGCCGCGTCGATGTTCCCGGTTTTACCCGACATACGGGTCTTCCACCGCAGCCTGCAGGTTGCTGTCCAGCGCTCCGCAAACGCTGCAGCGGCGGGTTGGAAAGGAGAAACGACAATGAGAAAAGTTCTGGTACCTTTGCTTGCGCTTGCTCTGGTCCTTATGAGCGGAGCGTTTTTGAGCGTCCGTGCCCAGCCGGCATGCGGCTGCGGCCTCGACCT
>JBMFWU010000127.1:0-16062 GCA_049964955.1 Syntrophobacteraceae bacterium | reverse complement strand
CGAAAGGCGAAAAGAGAAAGGCGAAAAGCGCGGGGGAGTGTCTCCCCCGCCCCCCACATGAGCCGCAAAGCGGCGATGGGGGTGCAGGGGGCGACAGCCCCCGCGCTTTTCGCTCTGTTCCTAATTTTCAACAGGAAGGATGGTATGAAAGAGGAACAAACACGCCCCGAGCTTGCCGAGGTGCGGGAGCGTCATGCGTACTGCTCCGACGAGATGCGACCCGAGGCTGTGGAAAAGCGCCGGCAAAGGGGGCAGAGGACAGCCCGCGCCAACGTGGAGGACCTGTGCGACCGCGAAAGTTTCATCGAGTACGGGGCGTTGGTCGTCGCCGCGCAGCGCGGGAGGCGCTCCCTTGACGACCTTATCAAAAACACCCCCGCAGACGGGCTCATTGCGGGTACGGGTACGGTAAACGGTTCTCTTTTCGAGGGCGGAAAGCCCTGCATGGTGATGGCCTACGACTATTCGGTGCTTGCGGGCACTCAGGGCTATTTCAACCACAGGAAGATGGACCGGATGTTAAGACTCGCACACGAACAGAGTCTGCCTCTGGTGCTTTTTGCCGAAGGGGGAGGGGGAAGGCCCGGAGACGTCGATGCTGAAAAGGTGATGAATACCGGGCTCTCTCTTTCCACCTTCGCTCTTTTTGCCGGTTTGAGCGGCAAGGTCCCCCTGGTGGGCGCCGTATCGGGGTTTTGCTTTGCCGGAAATGCCGCTCTGCTCGGCTGCTGCGACGTTATCATCGCTACGAAAAATTCGAGCATCGGCATGGGAGGGCCGGTGATGATCGAAGGCGGCGGCCTCGGGGTGTATCGACCAGAAGAGGTCGGGCCGATCGATGTGCAGAAAAAAAAACGGCGTGGTGGATATAGTCGTCTCCGACGACTCCGAGATGGTGGCCGCGGTGAAGCGCTACCTTTCCTATTTCCAGGGTGCTGTGTCCGACTGGGAGGCGCACGACCAGAGAATTCTTCGCGATTTGCTTCCGGAAAATCGGCGCCGGGTCTACGACGTGCGAACGGTGATCGAGGCGCTCGCCGACACGGGTTCATTCCTGGAAATGCGCGCGGAGTTCGGCCTCGGCATGGTTGCCGGCTTTATCCGCATTGAGGGGAAACCCTTCGGGGTTATCGCAAACAGTTGCATGCACATGGCCGGGGCCATTGAGGCGGAAGATGCCGACAAGGCGGCCCGCCTGATGCAGCTTTGCAATGTCCACGGCATCCCGATTCTTTCTCTTTGCGATACGCCCGGCTTCATGGTGGGGCCCGAGATCGAAAAACGCGCCCAGGTGCGCCACGTGTGCCGGATGTTCGTCGTGGGCTCGCATGTGAGCGTTCCCTACTTTACGGTCGTATTGCGCCGGGGCTACGGGCTCGGGGCGATGGCCATGGCGAAGGGCGGGTTTGAGGAATCGGTTTTCACGGTCTCCTGGCCGACCGGGGAGTTTGGAGGAATGGGGCTCGAGGGGGCGGTGAAGGTCGGCTTCCGGAAAGAACTCGAGGCGAAAAAAGACCCCGCGGAGCGCCAGGCGCTCTACGACAAACTGCTCGCCCTGGCCTACGAGAGGGGAAAAGCCATCAATGTGGCCGCCTGCCTGGAAATCGACGGGGTGATCGACCCGGCAGATACGCGCAAATGGATCGTGCAGGGTTTGCGCTCCGTTTCCGGGCAGCCGGCAAAAAGGGCGATTCAACCCTTCGTCAACCCCTGGTAAGAAAGGCAAAGCTGCGATGGAACGCACATGGTTGAAACAGTGGCCGGAGTATGTCCCGAGGGAGGCAGGCTATCCCCTGGGCAAAAAACCTCTTTTCGAGTATCTCCGGGACAATGCAGCCTTATTTCCCGACAGGCCCGCACTCATCTATTACGGGAAAGAGCTTACCTATGGCCAACTCGACCGCATGTCGGAACAGTTCGCACACTTCCTGATCGATTCGGGTTTCGGGAAAGGGGACCGCATTGCGCTTTTTCTTCCGAGTTGTCCCCAGTATTACATCGCCCAGTACGGCATAAGCAAGATGGGCGGGATTATCGTTGCCTGCAGCCCCATGTTCAAGGAGTGGGAACTGGGCTATGAACTGGGCGATGCGGGGGCAAAGGCCCTGGTGTCCCTCGATCTTTTATATCCCGTTGCCGCCGGCGCCTGTAGAGAATGCGGGATAGAAACAATCGTCGCTACGAGCCTGCACGATTTTTTGCCCGAATCTCCCGCAATGAACCTCACCCCCATGATGAGCATGCCCGGGGCCGCCTGTCCGGGTGCGGTCGAACTGGTCGATATCCTCTCGGGTTTTCCTTCGGAGCCCGTGCAGGTCGCAGTCGACCTGGGCGATATCGCTCAGTTTCAGTATACCGGGGGCACTACCGGGCTTCCCAAAGGGGCGATTTTGACCCACGGGGCGAAACTCTTCAAGGCATCGAGCGTGTCGAGCATTCTTGCGGCCAACCTGGAGTACCTGGGCCACCGGGGACCCTATTCACTGCTTGCAACACTTCCAACGTTCCACATCGCAGGGATGCTTGGCGGCGTCGATGCGCCTGTCGTTCGGGGCAACACCCAGGTCCTCTTGACCCAGTTCGATCCGGTTGCGGCAATGCAGGCCATCAACAGGTACAAGCTCCAGTTCTTTCAGGCCACAGTTCCTATGAACCTCGCGATCCTGGATCACCCCGAGAGGCGAAACTACGATCTATCCTCTTTAAAATTGAGCATGACCACGAGCTTCGGAATTCAACTGAGCGAGGAAATCGCGAAGCGGTGGCGTGGTGAAACAGGCGGCTCTCGTATCGTGGAATCGGCCTACGGCCTCACCGAGACACACACGTTCGATACC
Source organism: Syntrophobacteraceae bacterium (assembly GCA_049964955.1). Lineage (GTDB taxonomy): Bacteria > Desulfobacterota > Syntrophobacteria > Syntrophobacterales > Syntrophobacteraceae > SbD1. The sequence continues at coordinate 13,225 of JBMFWU010000127.1, read as the reverse complement.
TTCATGCCTCTTGACAGGCCCAAGTTTGTACCCGGCTGCCAGGGCATTCCCATTCCCGGACAGAATATAAAGATCGTGGCCTTCGAAGACAAAACCCGTGATCTGCCTCCGGGGGAAACGGGTGAAATCGCCCTGAAAAACCCCTCGGTGTTCCAAGGCTACTGGAATCGGCCGGAAGAAACCGCAGCCGCCCTGGTCGATGGCTGGGTCTACACCGGGGATATGGGAAAGTTCGACGCGGAGGGCTATCTCTACTACCTCGGAAGACGCAAGGAGATGATGAAGGTATCGGGGTTCAGCGTTTTTCCCGAGGAGGTCGAGGCGTTTCTGGCAAGGCACGAGGCCGTGGCGAGCGTTGCGGTGATCGGGGTCCCGGACGAAAGGAAGGGAGAAGTGATCAAGGCTTTTGTCGTTCTAAAGCCGCAGTTCCGGGGAAAGATCACGGCCGAAGAGATCATTGCCCGGGCCGGGGAGGGGATATCCTCCTACAAGGTCCCCCGGCATGTCGAGTTTATCGATGCGCTTCCCATGAGCGGGGCGGGAAAGGTGCTCCGGAGGGTCCTGCGCGAGAGGGCATGAAGCAACCGCAGCCTTTCATGCGAACCTTGCGCATTTCTGCTAAGCAAACTCGATTTCAATGCGTTTCGGGAATTCTCCGAAAAGCTCGCTTTTTTCCAATTCCTCTCGGGAATTGAAAAAACGCATATTGCCGTCGTCGTCGCAAAACCAGACCTCCTTGGCCCCGGTCTCGAAATACAATGACATTTTCCCTTTCATAGCCTTTTCGCTGTTGGAGGGGGATATCACTTCGACAATGACTTCGGGAGATTCTCGGTATGGATCGCTATCCTTGTTCCTTCTAAAAAATTCGACGCTTCCCCATGCGACATCGGCGATCTTGACTCCGTCGGAAGTTTGGATGTTGCATTCGGGGAATGCCCTGCCGTCTGCCCGCAACGCCCAAAGCAATCTATTTATGTACCCCTGGTACATCCGATGCCTGTTCTTGGCCGCGACCATCATAATGTAGCCTTCCGCGTTCGTTTCGATTTTGAATGGCAGGTCTTGCAGGCTCGGGTGTTCGACCACTTCGCGCCATTCCATTTGTGTCTCCTTGTTGACCAGTTATTTCAAGCGGGCCCGGCGGCAAAGCCGCCGGGCAGCTCGTCAGCGGCGACACGCCGCCGCCATTTCATAAAAGAGCGCTGCGGCGGAGAGTATCCCGCGGTGAAAGTCCGCCAGAGAAAACCGTTCGTTTGGCGAATGGACTCCGTCGTCGGGGTTTCCCCAGCCGAGCAGCAGGATGTTTTTCTGGTCGAGATGCTTTTCGATCATGTTGACGACCGGAATCGAGCCGCCTTCTCGTTTGAATCGGGGCTTTTTGCCAAAGCCTGTCTCGATGGCTCTTTCGGCTGCGAGCATGCTCGGGGTGTTTCTTTTTACCAGGACGGGGCCGGCGTGATGGACCCCTGTAATCGATAGGCTCACCCCCGTGGGGCAAAGGCTTTTTACGAACCGGCTGAAGAGCTCTTCGATTTTTCCCGGGACCTGATTCGGGACAAGGCGCATGCTCACCTTCGCCCCTGCCTTGGCCGGTATTATCGTCTTTGCTCCTTCCCCGGAAAATCCTCCCCACAGCCCGTTTATATCCAGAGTGGGGCGTGCGGAGTTGCGTTCGAGCACCGAATAGCCCGGCTCGCCCGTAAGCTCGGAGACTCCCACATAGTTTTTAAGCGCATCGATATCGAAGGGAGCCGAGGCCATCTCCTCTCTTTCCCACTGCTCAAGTGGGAGAACGTCGTCATAAAAGCCGGGGACGGCAACGGTTCCGTCCGGGTTTTTGAGCTTTTGCAGTATATCTGCCAGCACCTGGGCAGGATTGTGAAGGATCCCTCCGTACATGCCGGAATGAAGATCGAAACGCGGTCCCTTGATATCGAGCTGGAGATAGGCCAGGCCTCGCAGGCCATAGGTAATGGCCGGAATTCCGGGGGCAAGCTGAGAGCCGTCCGAGATTACCACGGCGTCCGCACCCAACTCGCTGCGGTGGGCGATCAGGAATTTTTCCAGGCTCGGGCTCCCGATCTCCTCCTCGCCTTCGGCCAGGATAATCAGGTTGATCGGAAGCTTTCCCTCTACCTCCAATATGGCCTCGATCGCTTTTATGTAGGTCAGAAACTGCCCCTTGTCGTCGCTTGCCCCCCGGGCGTAGATGAAGCCGTCCCTGATGTCGGGCGAAAAGGGCGGGGTTTGCCATTCGTCCAGAGGGTCGGGAGGCTGGACATCATAGTGTCCGTAGACGAGCAAAACCGGTGCGCCCGGGACTTCGGGGGAGCGCGCCAGAACGATCGGGTGACGTTCGGTAGGGTAGACCTTTCCAGTAAACCCGCATTTTTTGAGGCGCTCGAATACCCAATCGGCAGCTCTCAGAACGTCCGGGGCGTGATCGCTCAAGGTGCTGATGCTGGGGATTTCGAGCAACTGGCTCAGTTCGGCCGTGAAGGTTTCGATGTGCTCGTTTATAAAGGAGGAAATTTGGTCGGGCAGCATAGCTGCTATCCTTTCTAAAATTGGGTTGGCTCGGGCGCATTGGCTTGCAAGTTGTGCTACAATGCAATATCGTAGAATAGTACAGGAGACGTGATCCCGCCAGATGGAAAATAGAGTGAAAATTCTATCGCGAATCGAGGAAGTATCGTCGGAGCAATGGAATGCTCTGGCGGGTGATGCTTCGCCCATGCTCGAGTTCGAGTATCTGCACGCGCTCGAAAAATCAGGCTCGGTTTCGACCGAGAGGGGATACACCCCTGCCCACCTCGCCGTCTACGGCGATTCGAGGCTTGAGGCGGTAGCCCCCCTGTACCAGAGGGACCGCGCCTGGGTGGAATTCGGCGACGGAGGTCTGCTCGAATTCCTCTCCGAAGTTACCGGGCTGCCCTTTGGCGCAGGCCTCGTGGGGAGCTTGCCCTATACTCCGGTCCCCGGCTACGATTTTCTCGTCGCGCCCGGCCTCGACCGTCGTGCGATTATCACCGGTCTACTCCAAAAAATAGACGAAATTTCACGGGAACGCGCTCTTTCCACGAGCCGCTTTTATTTTGTGAATGCGGACTCTGCGCTCCACTCCCTTTTGGTTGAAAACGGATATCTGAGGCTAAGCAGCGCTCACCTGCTCTGGTTTAATCGCGGGTACGGAAGTTTCGACGACTTTCTGCATTCCTTTAAATCCACCCGCAGGACCAAGATAAAACGGGAATGGCGCTCCGTTCACGACTACGGTCTGGAGTTCGGCATGGTTGATGGGGCAAACGCTCCTGCATCTTTCTACCATGACCTTTTCCTGCTCTACAGGCGCACATGGTCTCGACACATGGGGCCCGGAATCAGACCCTTTCTAAACGAATCCTTCTTCAGCCTTCTCGGCGAAAACTTCGGCCGAAGGTGCGCTTTCTCGGTAGCGCAAATGTCGGGAAAGCGGATCGGCATGGCGCTTTTCTATCAAAAGGCTCAACGACTCTACGGCAGGTACTGGGGAAGCTTCCGCGAGGTGCCTTTTCTGCATTTTGCTACCTGTTATTATCACCCCATAACATTCGCCATCGAAAACGGCATAAAGATGTTCGACCCCGGCTTCGGGGGCGAGCACAAGACCCTGCGGGGATTTGAGGGGGCCAATGCCTGGCATTACCTCAAATTCTACGATGACAACCAGAAACGCATAGCCTATGCCGTTCTGGACCAGATGCGCACCGGGGTGACGCCGAAATAATCCGCGTAATAATAGTGAGGGGATAGACATATATATGAAATCGGGGAAACGTATCATCATTATAGGCGGTGTTGCCGGCGGGGCTTCCTGCGCGGCGCGGGCAAGAAGACTTTCCGAAGAGGCTGAAATCATCCTTGTCGAAAAAGGTCCCTACGTCTCGTTTGCCAATTGCGGTCTTCCGTATCATGTGGGCAAGGTGATACAGCGGGAAGAAGCGCTTCTTGTGGCCTCTCCCGAAATGTTCCGGCAGCGCTTCAATATCGATGTGCGGCTCGAATGCGAGGCTGTCTCTATCGACCGTGAAAAAAGCGAGGTCGAAATCGTTGAGGCTGAGAGCGGCAGGAAGTATCGCGAAAAGTACGACGCCCTGGTCCTGTCTCCGGGAGCTTCGCCTATAAAGCCTCCGGTTCCGGGCGTGGAGCTTCCCGGCATCTTCACTGTAAGAAATATTCCGGACGTAAGGCAGCTCAAGGGCTGGATAAAGAAGTTGAATGCCAGACGCGCTCTGGTGGCAGGCGGTGGGTTTATCGGCCTGGAGATGACCGAAAACCTTGCGCGGCTCGGAATTGAGGTGTGCATTGCCGAAATGCAGCAGCAGGTGATGCCCCTGATGGACGCCGAAATGATTGCTCCGGTTCATGACGAGCTGCGGCGTAAGGGCGTTTCCCTTCGTCTCGGAGATGCGGTTTCCGGTTTCGAGCAGATGGACGATGGATCTCTTACTGTCCGGATGAAATCGGGTGCGGCCGAAAGTGCCGACCTGGTCATCCTCGCCGTGGGGGTTCGGCCCGAGACGAAACTTGCCCGGGAGTGCGGACTCGAGATCGGCGAGCTTGGCGGCATCCGGGTAAATGAACGCATGACGACAAGCGATCCGAATATCTGGGCCGTGGGGGATGTGGTCGAAGTGAAGGATTTTGTCACCGGCAGGTGGACCTTCGTGCCGCTTGCCGGTCCGGCGAACCGCCAGGGGCGCATTGCCGCGGACGTGATCCTTGGCAGAGACAGGACCTTCCGGGGAGGGCAGGGGACGATGGTGTGCGGCGTGTTCGACCTGACCCTTGCTTCCACGGGGGCGAGCGAAAAGGCGCTCAAGCGTGCCGGACTCTGGGAGAATTGCGAAAAAGTCTACCTGCACCCCGCAAACCACGCGACCTATTACCCGGGCGCCAAGCCGATGAGCCTCAAGCTCATTTTTTCGAGAATCGACGGACGCGTGCTTGGCGCGCAGGCCGTGGGGCAGGAGGGAGTGGAGAAGCGAATCGACGTAATCGCCATGGCGATTCAGAAAAACGGGACCGTCTTCGATCTGGAGGAAGCCGAACTGAGCTACGCCCCCCAGTTCGGCTCGGCAAAAGACCCGGTCAATATGGCGGGAATGATTGCCGCAAACGTAGTCCGGGGCGATACCCGAATCGCTCAATGGGAAGAACTGCAGAGTTCGGCGCCTTTCGTTCTGGATGTGCGCACACCCCCCGAATTCAAAAAGGGACACGTCGATAGCGCCGTAAACATTCCCTTAAACGACCTGCGATCGAGGATGGCCGAATTGCCCAAAGACCGCGAGATCTGGGCCTATTGCCTGGTCGGGCAGAGATCCTACTACGCCGAAAGGCTCCTCTCCCAGAATCGTTTCAATATCAAAAGCCTGACAGGAGGCTATAAAACACACGAACTGCGAAAAGAGGGCGCTCGACAGGAAACGGGGGAATAATCGGACAGGATTTGCAGGATTAACAGGATTGGGGAAAAGGGGAGGTCTTTTCGCTTCGCCGGCCCATCTCCGATTGAATCGCTGAGGTCCAATCTTGGTGAAGAGAGAACAACCGTTGGTGAGGGTGTTCCAAAAGGCTTTGCTCAGACCTCGTTGCCGGCGGGGGCTTCGGGGCGATCGTTGCCGTTTTTCATGTAGCGTGCGAATCGTTCGACGTGGTCCCGGGCGACACGGCTTGCCTGCTCGGCATTGCCGATCTCGATCGCCGCGACGATCTGGCAGAGGTCCTGGTAGTCTTCCTGCATCTGTTGCGCGTTCATGGCCAGATAGTCGTCGTAGTAGCGGTGGATGTTGTCGTGCAGGGTCTCGATAATGAAGATAAAGAGCGGGTTTCCGGTGATCTTGGCCAGGAACATGTGGAATTTCTGGTCTGTGTGGAGAAAGTCGTCACGATGCGTTGCCGGTTCTTTGCAATACTTTTCCGCTTCGGTAAGGATGGCCTTCAATTGGCGCACGTCCCGGGGTTTTGCCCTTTGCGCGGCAAGCTCCGCCACGTGTCCCTCGATCGCTTCGCGGAATTCCCCGAGGTCATCCACCGAGACTTTTTGCGCCCGCAAGAGCAACGCCAATCCTTCGCCCATCTGGTCCGAACCGACGTCCCGAACGACCGCGCCCCCCGTCACGCCCATCCGCACCTCGATCAATCCCTTTTGTTCCAAAACGCGCAGTGCTTCCCGAAGCGTGCCCCGGCTGGTCTGGAAGGTCTCCACCAGTTCCCTTTCCGCAGGAAGTTTTTCTCCGGTCTTCAGGCGGCCGTCAAGGATCGCCTCCTGGATCTGATGAACCACATCCTGAAAAACCCTGTTGCGCCTAACCTTTTGGAACATGGCGATTCCACCTGCAGTCAGAAGGAAATGGAGAGGGACACAATCGGCGACAGACGGCAGTCGGCGACGAGAACCGTATAAAAGTCTAACCATTATACCATCGTCTCCATCACGGTCAAGCCTATTCTCATTATTGCTCCGGACTGCAAATATGGCTATAGTGTTGCGAACGCAACCGGGCACAGAAAGGCCATCATGGAAACGGGCATTGTTTTCGACATCAGGCGCTATTCCATCCATGATGGGCCGGGGATCCGCACGACGGTTTTCTTGAAGGGATGTCCGCTGGCCTGCGCCTGGTGCCACAACCCGGAGAGCCACCCGGTCGGGCCTGCGGGCCTTTACCGCAGCGACCGCTGCATCGGCTGCGGAGAGTGTGTTTCTGCCTGTCCGGAGCAGTGTCTTAGCCGGGGCGAAGAGGGTATCGTCACGGACGTTTCGCGTTGCGTCCATTGCGGCGCCTGCTGCGACGCGTGTCCGGCGGAAGCGCGCGAGCTTGTCGGGCGGTCGATGAGCGTTGCCCGGGTGATCGAAGAGATTGTAAAGGATGAGACGTTCTACGACGAGTCGGGCGGCGGGGTGACTTTTTCCGGGGGCGAGCCCCTGGCGCAGGGGGAATTTCTTGTGGCGCTCCTTCGGGCCTGCGGACACTCGGAGATCCATCGCGCGGTGGATACGTCCGGATTGGCGGATACCGAACTCTTGGCGCGGGTGGCCGAACATACGGATCTTTTTCTTTATGATCTGAAGATAGTGGACGGCGCCGAGCATCGCCGCCATACCGGGGTGGAAAACGGACTCATTTTGCGGAATCTGCAAATGCTCTCGAAGCTGGGAGCGCGGCTTCGCATCCGCATCCCGCTCATACCCGGCATAAACATGGATGCGCGGAGCCTCGACGCGGCCGGCGGCTTCATCGCGGCCTTGCCGACTCGCTGTCCGGTGGATCTTCTCCCGTATCACGACTGGGCAAAGGGCAAGTACTCCAGGTTCAACCTTCCGTTTCTCCTGGGAACCATTGCGCCGCCTCAGGAGGCGGAAGTGGAGGGTGCAGCCGGGCGGTTGCGCCGTTTCGGATTGGAAGTCGGCATAGGTGGATAAAAAGTCATGAACGATCGAGTTGCACGCCTCAGGCGGCAGAGTTTTGAGATGCACCCTTCGGTTTCCGCGGAGCGGGCCGAACTCGTTACCGATTTTTACCGGGAAAACGCGGGCAAATACTCCATCCCGGTGCTGCGTGCTCTGACTTTCAAGCACCTTTGCGAGAATAAAACGATCTATATCGGCGCAGACGAACTCATCGTGGGAGAGCGCGGGCCTTTTCCCAAGGCGGTCTCGACCTTTCCGGAGCTCACCTGCCACTCCATCGAGGACCTGGAAATTCTCCATTCGCGGGAAATGACGCGCTATGCGGTCTCGGCCGAAACCCTGCAGGTCTACCGCGACAAGGTAATCCCGTACTGGACGGGGAGATCGATGCGCGACCGGCTCTTCGCAGAGCTTCCCGAAGCATGGAAAAGCGCCTATGCAGCGGGCATGTTCACCGAATTCATGGAGCAGCGCGCACCGGGGCACACGACACTGGACGGAATCATCTACCGCAGGGGGATGGTTGATTTCAAGCAGCAGATCGCGGCGCGGATGGTCGCACTGGATTACCTGAACGACCCGGAGGCACTGGAAAAGGCCGAAGAACTGAAGGCCATGGACATCTCCTGCGATGGTGTCATCCTGTTTGCCGAACGGCACGCCCGGCTGGCGCTCGAGCTTGCGGCGGACACCCCCGACGCAGGGCGAAGGACCGAACTGGAGCGGATCGCCGAGGTCTGCCGGTGGGTGCCGGCGCACGCGCCGCGCGATTTTTGGGAAGCCCTTCAGATGTACTGGTTCATTCATCTTGGAACCATCACGGAGCTAAACGGCTGGGACGCCATGAATCCGGGGCATCTGGACCAGCACCTGGAGCCCTTCTATGTAAAGGGACTGGCGGACGGAAGCCTTGACCGCGACAAGGCCAAAGAACTCGTCAGCTGTTTCTGGATCAAGGTCAATAACCACCCCGCGCCGCCCAAAGTGGGCATTACGGCGCAGGAAAGCGGCACCTACAACGACTTTACGAACATCAACCTCGCAGGGTTGAAACCCGACGGTTCCGACGGCACGAGCGAAGTTTCCTACATCATTTTGGACGTCATCGACGAACTGCACCTGCTTCAGCCCGGCAGTAACGTCCAGATCAGCCACAAGACTCCCGAGCGGTTCCTCAAGGCAGCGTGCCGTGTGATACGAAAAGGCTACGGCTACCCTTCGGTGTTTAATGCCGACCAGGTGGTCATGGAGCAGGTTCGGACCGGCAAGCGTATCGAAGACGCGCGCGAGGGCGGGTGCAGCGGGTGCGTGGAAACGGGCTGCTTCGGTAAGGAAGCCTATATCCTCACAGGCTATCTCAATGTACCCAAAATACTCGAAGTGACCCTGAATCGCGGGATCGACCCGCGGACAGGTGTCCGGGTAGGGCCGGAAACGGGCGACCCGCGTGCATTTGTTGATTTTGAAGCCTTATTCGATGCATTTGAGGCGCAGCTCGGTTATTTCGTCGACATGAAGATCCGGGTGAATAACCTCATAGAACGGATTTTTGCCCGGTGCTTCCCCGCGCCGCTTCTTTCGGTTGTGATCCGGGACTGCATCGATAAGGGGCGGGACTACTACAACGGCGGCCCGCGCTACAACACCAACTACATTCAATGCTGCGGGATAGGTACGATCACCGACAGCCTTTCGGCCATCAAAAAACATGTCTACGAAGAGGGCGCCGTTTCGATGGAGCACCTGCTCGAAGCGCTCGGGAAAAACTTTGCGGGAGAAGAAGCGCTGCGGCTTCGCCTGGCCAATAAGACTCCCTTTTTCGGAAACGACGACGATGCTGCCGACAGCATCATGCAGCGTGTCTACTCCGCCCTGTTTGACGCCATCGACGGAAAGCCCAACACCAAGGGGGGCAAATACCACTTGGACATGCTCTCGACAACCTGTCACGTCTATTTCGGCAAGGTGCTGGGAGCCACACCCAACGGCCGGTTGGCCGGAATGCCCGAGTCGGACGGCACCTCTCCCTCCCACGGCGCCGACCGCAAAGGGCCCACCGCGGTGCTGAAATCCCTCGGCAAAATGGACCAGGTGAAATCGGCGGGCACGCTTCTAAACCAGCGCTTTCTGCCCGGCGTGCTCGAAGGCGAAGCCGGGATCGGCGGACTCGCCTCGCTGATCCGTTCCTACTTCAAATTGAACGGTCACCACATTCAGTTCAACGTGGTCGATACCGAAACGCTGCGAAAGGCCCAGGCCGCCCCCGACGACTACCGGGACCTCCTGGTGCGCGTTGCGGGCTACTCCGATTATTTCGTCGATCTCGACCGCCATCACCAGGAAGAGATTATCGCCCGAACGGAGCAGGAATCGTTCTGAATATCGATTGGCGTGTAAGTTCGGGCGTGGAGAAAACCAGGCCCCGTTAGAGGATGTGATCTCTTCCGTGTACCTGATTTGGATGCAGTAAATATACTACTTCGATGGAGTGTCAACTATGGCTATGACAGTGGAAATCAAAGACAACAAGCTGTGTATCGAGATCGACCTGGAAGGACCTACGCCATCCTCATCCGGAAAGACCCTTGTCGTTGCGAGCACGCACGGCAACACCGTCACGGCCGCCGAGGTCAACGGCAAACCGGTGACAATCGGCCTGAACGCCTACATCAAAAAATAACCGCAGCCCACTGCGCACTTTCGTCAGTGATTGTTCCAGGTTTGGAGGATTCTATGGATACAGGTGAGAAAGTTCCCGGGGGAAAGGGCAAAGAGGCTGCCCCGGTCGAGGCTGTAATTATTCTGGGGCATGGTAGCCGGGTTCCGGATGCGAGCAGGGATATGGAAAAGGTGGCCGCGCGTCTGCGCGAAAAATACGGCTATCCGATTGTCGAGGTGTGTTTCATGTCGAGGCTTGGGCCTCATTTTCCCGAAACTTTTGAAAAATGTGTGAACTCCGGGGCAACCAGGGTGCTGGTCGTTCCCTATTTTTTGCACTCGGGCCTGCACATACTGTTAGATATTCCGGAAATGCTCCAGGAAGAAGCGGCCAAATTTCCCGGCGTGAGCGTGCAACTGGGTCGAGGGTTCGGGTTTGACGAATTCCTGGTGGATCTTCTCCAATCCAGGATCGAAGAGACCAGAAGCTCTGCGGACGTACGGGATCTGGTCCTGCCGCCTAAGGAAAAATACCCGGTCCCGGACGGACAATGCGAATTTGTCCCCATGCCCCCGCACGAGGCGGCAAAATACGGCCATAAGTAGAAGAAGCGGGAAGATACTATGAAACACGGCATTCTGTATGGAATCGGGGTGGGGCCGGGCGACCCCGAGTTGATGACTGTAAAGGGCGCGAGGGTCCTTGGAGGCTGCCGGCACGTTTTCGTTCCCAAGGCCCGAAGCGATAACGGGAGCATCGCCCTTGCCATAGCCGGCCGGTATTTGGGGCCGGATTGCCGCGTCCACGAACTGGTTTTTCCCATGAGCGCCGACAGGGGGGAACTGTCGCACCACTGGACGGAGGCGGCTAAAAGTGTGGCGGAAGTGCTCGCTGGGGGGGAAGATGCGAGTTTTCTAACCCTTGGCGACCCTTTGCTGTACTCCACCTACATTTATCTCGTGAGATACCTGCGCGAGCAGCTCCCGGGAGCCGAGGCAATAACCGTTCCCGGAATCACGGCCTTCAGCGCCGCTGCGGCTTTGGCGGAATTTCCGGTAGGCGAAGGCAGGGAGCGTGTGGTGATCGTGCCCGCCTCCGACGATCTCGATGCCTTCGCAGAAGCTCTGGCGGCCGGCGGGACGGTGATCCTGATGAAAGTCGGCAAAAGACTTTCCGCCGTGCTCGATCGAATCGAGAAGGCCGGTCTGCTCGACCGCGCGGTGTATGTGTCCCGGGCCGGGTTGGATGGCCAGAAGGTCGAAACCGACCTTCGCAAGTTGCGAGCGCAGGCGCCGGAAACCGATTACCTCTCTATCGTACTCGTCCATGCAGCGGAGGAACAAACAAAGCCTTGACAAATCCTCCGGATTCTTTTAGGAAAAAGCGGTGAGATAGATAGCTGTTCGAATGCTGGCCTCCGGGCCATAAAAGGGAAACCGGTGAAATTCCGGTACGGACCCGCCGCTGTGATCGGGGACGAAAGCCGCAGTTGGACCACTGCCCATAGTTTTACGGGCGGGAAGGGGCGGCCGGTAGAGTGATCCGAGAGTCAGAAGACCTAGCATTCGGTGTATTGCCCCGGGGAGATGGCAAATCCTCTGGCGCCTGTGCGCTGGAGGTTTTTTTTTGCCCCGCGCCCAATACATTCATCCTCGTGGAAAGGGAGACAAATCATGGCTACGCTGGTCGAACAGGCAGTAAACGGCATTATCACCGAAGAGATGGTGCAGATCGCTTCCCGGGAAGGTCTGGAGCCCGCCCTCATTCGCCACAGGATCGCCGAAGGGCAGATTGTGGCCCCGCTCAACAAAAATCGCCCCTGCAGCATAGTCGGTATAGGAATGGGACTGCGTTCGAAGGTGAACGCCAGTATCGGTACCTCGACCGACATTGTGGATATCGATGCGGAAGTGCGCAAGGCAAAAGCCGCGGAGGCCGCCGGGGCCGATACCCTCATGGAACTCTCGGTTGGCGGGGACCTCGACAAGGTCCGCAGGGAAGTCCTTGCCTCGGTGAACCTGCCGGTTGGCAACGTGCCTCTCTACCAGGCTTTCTGCGAGGCCGCGCGCCGCTACGGCGACCCCAACAAGCTCGACGAGGAGTTGCTCTTCGACCTGATCGAAAGACAGTGCGCGGACGGAATCTCGTTTATGGCGATTCACTGCGGGATCAATCTCTACACGATCGAACGGCTCGAGCGGCAGGGCTACCGGTACGGCGGTCTGGTGAGCAAGGGCGGGACGTCGATGGTTGCCTGGATGCAGAAAAACAAACGGGAAAACCCGCTTTACGCAAAGTTCGATCGCGTCGTCGAAATACTCAAAAAATATGACGTGGTTCTCTCCCTGGGCAACGGGCTGAGATCGGGCGCCATCGGAGATTCCTTCGACCGTGCGATGGTGCAGGAGCTTCTCATCAACTGCGAACTGGCCGAAATCGGCAGGAAGATGGGCTGTCAGATGATGGTCGAGGGCCCGGGACACGTTCCGGTCGATGAAATCGAGGCGAACATCATTTTGGAGAAAAAGATGAGCAACTCCGCTCCCTACTATATGTTGGGCCCGATCCCGACCGATGTCGGGGCAGGCTACGACCATGTCGTGGCAGCCATCGGGGCCGCGTACAGCGCGCGCTACGGAGCGGACCTCATCTGCTACATCACTCCCGCCGAACACCTTGCCCTGCCAAACGAGGAAGACGTGACCGAAGGGGTCCGGGTGGCGCGCCTTGGCGCCTACATAGGAGATACGGCCAAGTACCCCGAGCGCACGCGCGCCAGGGATACGGCCATGGCCAAAGCTCGAAGGGACCTTGACTGGGAAGGCCAGTTCAAACACGCCCTTTTCCCGGAAAAGGCCAGGGAAATCCGCGACAGCCGCTCGCCTCACGACAAGGAAGTGTGCACCATGTGCGGGGATTTCTGCGCCAACAAGAACTCTTCTAATCTTTTTGGCCATTTACTTGCCGGAACAGCCAAAAGGTAGGTTTGTGGTGGGACCCGGGAGACCTGTGGAAAAAGAAGGGCAAAGAGCGGGGGAAGGCTTCCCCCGCCCCCCCCGGGAATCGGCTCGCACGCGCAAGGCGCGTGCGAGCCGATCGCTCAGCGC